>NZ_JBEYJA010000012.1:0-171716 GCF_040703815.1 Streptomyces sp. NPDC006743
AGCCGGTGGCCGTTCGTCTATGCGGGCTTCATCTCGATGCCGGAGCAAACCCCCGGATCAGGTCGAACCCGTACACCACTTCCCTGGACGCAACCTCGATCTATTCGTGTACTTGGCATTGCCGATGGCCTGTGTGATCGCGTTCTGGAGTTCCCGAAGCGTCCATCCTTTGCTCCTGATCGTCTCCATCGTGCAGACGCTTGCCCTATTCGTGCTGGCCTGGCAGTTCCTGCACTACGCGGAGCGCTAAGCGCCGTACCGAACCAAAGTGGTCCGGGAAAGGTATTCGGCGTCGGTACCCTGGAGCGCATGTCTACTGCCCCGGTTCGCGTTCGTTTCGCCCCGTCCCCGACCGGCATGTTCCATGTCGGTGGTGCACGGTCCGCTCTCTACAACTGGGCGGTGGCGCGACAGTCCGGCGGCAGGTTCGTCCTGCGGATCGAGGACACCGACGCGGCCCGGAACAAGCCGGAGTGGACCGAAGGCATCATCAGCGCGCTGGCGGCGATCGGCATCCATGGTGAGGACCCAGCCTTCGAGGGGCCGTACTTCCAGTCGCACAACGCCGATCGGCACCGGGAAGCGGCTCAGCAGGTCTTCGCGGCCGGCCGGGCGTACTACTGCGACTGCACCCGGGAGCAGCTGAAGGAGCGCACGGGGTCGGAGCACCTCGGGTACGACGGGTTCTGCCGGGACCGGGGGCTGGCCTTCGAGGAGGGGCGGGCGCTGCGGTTCCGGACGCCGGACGAGGGTGAGACCGTCGTGGTCGACCTGGTCCGCGGGGAGCCGGCGTTCCCGAACAGCGCGATCGAGGACTTCGTGATCGCCCGCGGCGACGGGTCCCCGGTCTTTCTGATCGCCAACGTCGTGGACGACCTGGATGAGGGAATCACGCAGGTCATCCGTGGTGAGGAGCACCTGTCGAACACGCCGAAGCAGCAGCTGCTGTGGGAGGCGCTCGGTGCCAAGCCGCCTGTGTGGGCTCATCTGCCGGTGATCGTGAACGAGAAGCGACAGAAGCTGTCGAAGCGCCGGGACAAGGTGGCGCTGGAGGACTACCTCGCCGAGGGCTTCCTGCCCGAGGCGATGGTGAACTACCTCATGCTCCTCGGCTGGGGGCCGGGCGACGACCAGGAGATCCGGCCGTACGAGGAGCTGGAGCAGCTCTTCCGGATCGAGGACGTGAACACCGCGCCGGCCTTCTTCGACGTGAAGAAGCTGACGGCGTTCAACGGCGAGTACATCCGCGCCCTGTCGCCGGAGCAGTTCGCCGCCGCCTGCGCGCCGTGGCTCGTCGCCCCGTACGCGCCGTGGCGGCCGGAGGCGTTCGACAAGGACGTCTTCGAGGCGGCGGCTTCCCTGGCCCAGACCCGGCTGGCGCTGCTTTCCGAGATCACCAGCTATGTGGACTTCCTGTTCCTCGACGAGCCGGTCGAGGACGAGGCGTCGTGGAACAAGGCGATGAAGGCGGGCGCCGACGACATCCTGTCGGACGCCCGCGCCGAGCTGGCCGACGTCGCGGACTGGAAGGCGGACGACCTGAAGGCCGTCCTGCTCGCCGTCGGCGAGAAGCACGGGCTGAAGCTGGGCAAGGCCCAGGCACCCATCCGGGTCGCGGTCACCGGCCGGACGATCGGACTCCCGCTGTTCGAGTCCATGGAGCTGCTCGGCCGGGACCGCGTGCTGGCCCGTCTGGACGCCGCCAGCAAGAAGCTGGCCGCGCAGGCTTAGCCGCTGGTCAGGCGACCCCCGCCAGGAGGTGGCCCCAGGCGTCGCCGAAATAGGTCAGGTCGAACCGGGCCAGGGCCTCGTACGCCGCCTTGGCCTCGGTGTGGCGTGTCGCCGCGCGCTCCCGGACCTGTGCCGGGAGGCGGCGGAGGTCCGGGGTCGGCTGGCGAGCCAGCGCGGCGAGGTCGCCCAGGCCGGCCACCGGGCGGATGAGGCAGGGCAGGCCGAGAAGTAATGCCTCGGCGGCGCAGCGGCTCCAGCCCTCCCGCATCCGCGGGAGGAAGACACCGACGTCACAGGCGCGCAGCAGACGCAGGTACCGCTCCCGCTCGACGTCGTAGTGCGCGCTGTCGAGGCCGATGGTGTTGCTGCCGCTGGTGATCACCCGCAGTCCGGGAACGCCGGCCAGGGCTGCCGAGACCTCCTCGGTTCCCTTCCAGTGCACGGCCTTGCCCGCGTAGACGCCGATCACGTCGGGCGGCAGGCCGAACTCGGCGCGGCACTCGGCCCGGTCGTAACCGCGTGCCTGCTCTACTTCGGCCATGTCGAAGGCGTTGTAGATCACCCGTACGTTGCGGACGCCGCGGGCGCGGAGCTGGTCGGCCCAGTACGGGGCGACGCACACCACGGCGGCGCACTGCGGCAGAACGCGGAACAGCCTCTCCCAGAGCATGGCCTCGATGGGGGCGGAGTCGTGTTGGAGCGGTTCGTAGTGGTGCAGGAGGAACACCGTGCGGGCGCGCATCTCGGGTGTGAACAGCAGCAGGCTCAGGTCGTCCCACACGAAGGTGCCGGTGGTGCCGTGCAGCGCCCCTATGGAAGGGGCCAGGCGGGCGAGGTGGCGGAGCTTGCGCCAGCGGCGGACCCGGTAGGTCCGCTTGTGGTCCGGGACGGTGCGCCATTCCACGTCGTCGGCCGTCACCTCGTGGAGCATCCGTAGGTAGACCCGGCCGCCGGTCCGGCCGACCGGCTCCATCGAGTAGACGACCCGTTTCACGGACGTACCTCCTGTATGTGGTGGACGTACTCGGCGTGCAGTCGCGCGTGCATCGTCTCCAGATGGGGGCCGAGGTCGCGGGCGGCGTCGGCGAGGGGGAGGTGGAAATCGCCCAGGGTCTGGAGGAACCGTCGGCGTCGGTTGAGGTTCGGGGACGCGGCGAGGTCGCGCAGGTTGTGCAGGCGGTCGGCGAGCCGGACGAGAAGATCCTCGGGCGGGAGCGCGGCCTGCTTCGCGCGCCAGCGGGTCTCGTCGCCGACGGACTTCTTCCGCTGTTCGAGGCGGTGGTCGGCCGTCATGGCACGCAGGCGGGCGGTGAACGAGCCGCCGAGGTGGTGGACGAGCAGTGCCTCCGACTCAGGGGACACCTCCAAAGCGTCATGGAGAAGGGCGAGGAGCAGTGTCTCGGGGCGGCGGACGCCGATCTCCGTTCGCAGGAGCCTGACGACGGCCAGCGGGTGCTCCAGGTATGGCGTGCCCTGGTCGCGGGTGTGGCCGTCGTACACCGTGAGCGCGAGGCCGGCGGCCACGCGGGCGCGGGGCTGCTCGTCCGGGCTCCACGCGGCGGCACCGAGCACGGTCAGGACGTGGTCGAGGTCGATGGGGTCCATCCGCCTCACCTCGTACGAAGGGACGCGGCACGGGGATCGGGGACGTGATCGGCGAGCAGCAGGGTGTCCCCGACGGCGAGGGCGTCAAGGCGTAGGTCCACCGCCGCAGCCACGGCTTGCTCAGCGGTCCGCAGGATCGGGGCGCCTTTGCGGTTGAAGGATGTGTTCAGCAGCAGCGGCAGTCCGGTGAGGTCGCGGAAATGCTCAAGGAGATCGCGCAGGCCCTGGTGGTCGGCGGCGACGGACTGGACGCGGGCGGTGCCGTCGTGGTGGGTGACCGCTGCGACTCGGTCGGCTCGGCACCGTCGGACTGTGGCGACGCGGTTCATGAAGGGGTCGCCCGCCGACATAAACCATTCCGTGGCGTGCTCGGCGAGGACGGCCGGCGCGAACGGGCGGTACGCGGCTCGCTTTTTGATCGCGTTGAGTCGGTCCCTCGTGGCGGCGTGACCGGGGTGAGCGAGGACCGAGCGATGGCCGAGGGCACGCGGCCCGAATTCGAGCTGTCCCTGCACCCAGCCGACGATGCGGTGCTCGGCGAGCAGTGCCGCCACTGTGGGTGCCAGTTCGGGCCCGAGGTGGGGAAAGGCGTGATAGGCGGGCGGCACTGTTGTCATTGGCAGCGCGCCTGGGTTGGGTCCCCACGCCGCGTCGGTGGGAACCGGCAGGCGTTCCTGCCCGAGCTGGTAGTGCCAGCCGTAGAGCGCGGCGCCCACGGCTGTGCCGGCGTCGTGCGGGGCCGGTGCGACGAAGAGGGTGTCAAAGCCGCTGTCGGCGGCCAGCTGGCCGTTGAGGTGGGAGTTCAGGGCGCATCCGCCCGAGAACACCAACGCTGAGGCCCGAGTGAGTCGTTGCAGGTGGCGGGCGATGTGGACGACCGATTCGGCGAAGACCTCCTGGACGGCGGCGGCCAGGTCGGCACGCTTGTGTTCCGGCTGTTCCGCGACGTTGTCGGCGGTCCACGCCCGTCCATCCAGGAGCAGCGGTGTGCTGCTGTCCGCGGAACCCCACGGGTGGTCGATGCGGACCTCGCCCTCGTCGCCGAGCCGGACCAGTTCGCGGATGTGTGTTCCGTAGCGCTGGGGATCGCCGAAGGCCGCGAGCGCCATCATGCTGCCTTCGGGCTCGTCGCCGGGTGGGATCACCCGCCGGGCGAGGTTCCGGTAAAAGTGCCCGAGGGAGGAGTGGACCCGCCGGGGCCCGACCGGGCCCGGCACGATGGCGGGCATGCCCTGGTGGAGGCGGTCGATGCGATCGGGCCACAGGTCGTACCCGGTGATGCGCTCCCGGCCGGGGCCGAAGTCGGAGCCCAGGGAGGAGCCGCCGGCGTCGATGACGAGACCTGCGGCGTGCTCGTGCCCGGAGAGCAGGTAGCCGGAGAGCACGTGGGCCGTGTGGTGTGAGAGGAGGCGGAGGTGTTCGCCGAGCGGCGCGGGCAGGAGGGCGGCGAGTTCCTCCCGCTCCTCGGCCAGCCACCAGCCGGCCGCGGGGTTGGGACGCATGGAGGCGGCCCAGACGGCGTCCACGTCCTCCGGTTCGAGGCCGGCGGCCTCCAGGCACCACTGGAGCGCGCGGGTCGGGGCGGTGAGCGTGCCCTTGCGGGTGGGGTGGTTGTGCTTGACGCCGCTCCAACGCTCCTCCTCGGCGGCGTAGATGCGGCCGTCTACGACTAACGCGGCGGCCGTGTCGTGGTGAAAGTTCAGTCCGAGGACTGCGGGCATGGTGGTGTACCTCCCGGTCAGACGGTGAGGGCGGGGACGAGTGCGGCGCCGGAGTCGGTGTACTCGTGGCAGCGCAGGCAGAACCGGAAGTGGTGCGCGCGCGGCGCGAACACCTTGGCCGCGAAGTCCTCGTCCCAGATGCTGAACTCGCTGTCGTCCTTCGCCATGGCGTTGAAGCAGCGGTAGCAGGACCCGTCCATCTCGATCATCAGGTGCTGGTCGAGGTAGCGGTCGCAGAGGCCGCGCAGCTCGTTCGCCGGCTGGCCCACGTCGACGTGGTGCACGTGGTTGGTGACATGAATGGCGCCGTACTTCTCACACAGCACCCCGAGCTGCGTGAGCCGGGTGGAACTGATGCCTTCCAGGACGCTGTTGACGACCACGGTCTTGCCGGCTTCGCGGAGGCGGGGCACGACGGCGTGCACCTCGTCGTAGTTCCCGTGTTCGTCGTCGCAGCCGATGAGTATCTGGTCGTAGGAGCGGAGGGTCGCGTCCATGATCGGCTGGTTGCGGGCCAGGGTGATGGCGTTCGTGCCCAGGACCATGACCTTGTCCGGCAGCCGCGTGCGGGCGGCGTCGCTGAGCGCCGGGAAGTCCCGGTGCACGGTGGGTTCGCCGCCGTTGATGTGCAGCTGCTGGAAAGGGATGGTCTCCAGCCGGGTCAGGATGGTGGAGAACAGTTCCAGGGGCATGTTCTCGCCCTGGGCGCCGTCGGCGAAGATGCAGAAGTCGCAGTGCCGGTTGCACTTCGTGGTGATCTTGACCTTGGCCGTTTTGAGGGTGCGGGGCACCGGCGCACGCGCGGTCATTGGCGAGACTCCTTGGGTTAGAGGTGGACGTCGTCGGGCGTGAGGCTGAGGAAGTCCTGGAGGGTGGTCTTCTGCTGGTGCCAGCGCGCGAGCGTTGTGCGCAGGGTGTCGGCGGTGGTCGGTCCGGTGGGGATCAACGCCGCCATCCGGGCGGCCAGCCGCTGGGCGGCAGTCGCCTCGTCTGCCGCGAGCGCGGTCAGCGTTTGTGCGGCGGAGCGGAGTTCTTTCGCCTCCCGCCGGATCAGGTACTCGGTCGCCACGCCGGGCGGCGGATCGAGGTAGTACACCCAGCGAGCGACGCGTACGCGGAGCATCCCCGCGGTCATCACCCAGTCGTTACGAGCGTGCTCCTGCCCCTGGCCGTCGGGGCGGTCCCCATCAGGAACGCGGCGCATGGCCGCCTCCAGGGCTACATGGGCCGCGCGGAGCAGGTGGCGCGGGCTCCGCGGTCGGACATCGGAGCGGTTCTCTGAGTGCCGGAGGAACAGCTCGGCGTATCCGTCCAGTCCCTCCGGCCGCCACTGGGTGAGGGCCGCCGTCTTTCCGGGGCAGCGCGTCCGTGTCGCGAGTGCGGCGGCAGCGAACCAGCACGGGGCGAGGTAGTGCCACGCCACGCAGTGGCGCCGGTACGCGGCGATGTCCTCAACCACGTTGTCCGTGCTGTCCGCAGCCAGCTGGTATCGACCGCCCATCCGGGCCTGGAGGATTCCCCGGTAGAACCGCTCATCGACCTCGCACCAGGGCGCCATCTGGGCCCGGGACTTCCAGCGCTGGAAGTCCCGCGCGCTGCCGCTGATCAGTGACCAGGTCGCGAGTTCGGGCGCACAGACGAGTCGCCCGTCCGCTTCAGTCACGGTGAACGCGAAGCCGGGCGGGTGCTCCACGAGACGCCGATGGAAGACTTCCCGGTCGACTGCGGCGGCGTGTGCAGCGGCCAGGCGGTGGTTCCACTCTTCCCAGTCGGCGGGGGCCTGGGGAAGGAGGACGCGTACGTCGATGTCGGAGTGCGGTGCCAGGAGGTCGGCCGGCTGCCACTTGTGAGTGAGCATCACGGCCCCGACGCCGTGAGCATTCAGCTCGCGTTCGTACAGAGCGCCGAGTTCCTGGTAGAGAGGCGGCGCGTCGACCACAACCATCACCGCTCCCCGGTGGAGGCGCGGGCGCAGGCGGGGCCAGCCGCTCCCGTGGGGAGGACGGGGAGCAGGGGCAGGACCGGAGTGCCTTCGGGGCGCTCCATCCGGTCCCAGCGCAGGTCGTAGTCGACGTAGTGGAAGCCCTGCCAGGCGTCGTTGGTGTTGCGGTCGAGCATGGCCTGGAAGAGGTGGGCGAAGGCGTTGCCGAGTGTGCCGTCGGCGAGGTGGGGCTTCAGGGGGATGTCGCGGTTGTGCAGGATGCAGGGTCGCGCCACTCCGGTGGGCGTGATCTTGACTCGGTTGGCGTCGGAGCATGTGGCGCAGCTGGAGTTGGAGATGAAGCCGATCGACCCTGCCCAGCCGTCGGGACGAAGGTACTGCCCGGGGCTGCGGACGCCCAGCTGGTCCCGGGGGACTTCGCCGGCGTTGGCGAACCACTCGTGGAGGCGGTCGCGGATCTCTGCCTCGGTGATGAACTCGGTGTCGAACAGCGCCTGGGCGGGACCGATGTTCTGGAGTTCGATCAGGCGGACGGCGACGGGCAGGTCGCGGGCGAGTTCGGCCACGGCGAAGGCGTCGTCCAGGTAGGTGCGCTGAAGAACGCAGTTGATCTTCACTCGCAGGCCGAGGGAGAGTGCGGCGTCGAGGGTGCTCCGGGTGGTGCGCGGGTCGCCGCCGCCCATGATCGCGGCGGACCGCGCCGGGTCGAGGCTGTGGAGGCTGAGGTTGAGGTAGGTCAGGCCGGCGTGGTGGAGCTGTTCGACGCTCAGCCCACGGCGCAAGTTGCCGTGGCTGGTCATGCCGATCGCGGCGTCAGGCCCGAGGCCGTCGGCGAGGCCCGTGATGACGTCGAGGATGTCGGCTCGGAGGGTCGGTTCACCGCCGGAGCAGTGTGCCTTCCTGATCTTCCAGGTCCCGGCCTCGGTGGCGATGGCCGCGTAGTCGGAGGCAGTCAGGGGCCGGTCCTTGTGCCCGTAGTCCGGCATGCACCGGGGCTTGCAGAACACGCAGTCCAGGTTGCACAGCGAGTTCAGGGTGAAGGCTAGGTAGGGGTGGTTGCGGCCCGCGGCGGCGAAGGCGGCGGCCAGGTCGTCGTGGTCTGCGGTGGGCATTGGTCAGCCTCCTACGAGCGGAGAGCGGGTGGCGGGCGCCTCGGCCAGGCCGTTGAGGGGCTGGCCCGAGAGGTAGCGGTGCAGGTTGTCGGCGAAGAACGCCACCGCCTCGTCCATGTACGCGCGGCAGAACACCGAGCTTTTCGGGGTGAGTACGACCCGGGGGTGAAGCCGTAGCGGATGGCGTGCAGGCAGCGGTTTCGGATCGAACACGTCCAGGGCCGCACCGCGCAGGTGGCCGGTGTCGAGGGAGGCCAGGAGGGCCGACTGGTCGACGGTTGCCGCGCGGCCGAGGTTGAGGAAGAGAGAGCGGGGCTTGCACGCCGAGAAGAGGTCGTGGTCGAAGTAGCGGTGCGTGGCAGGGGTCGCGGGCAGCAGATTGACCACGACGTCGGCGACGGACACTGCCTGTTGCACCGCCGTCGTGTGCACCCACGTGATCTCGCCCTCGGAAGCCGCAGGTGGTGTCCGGCGCACTCCGATGACGTTCATGCCGAAGGCCCATGCGGCCTGGGCGAGGTGGCGCCCGACGCTGCCGCAGCCGACGATGGTCATCGTCGCCCCCGCCAGGTCGAAGAACTCCTCGGCCAGGTCGTCCTTCCACCAGGCGCGGTTCCGCTGGACGCGCTGGCTGATGAAAAGCCCGCGGGAGAAGCCCAGGACCAGGCCCATTGCGTGCTCGGCCATGGGCCTGCCGTGGAAGCCGTACGAGCGGGTCAGGGCTACCCCTACGGAGTGCGCCTCGGCGACGGGCAGATGGTCGGTGCCGGCGGCCGGGGAAGCGATCCACTTCAGATGTGGCGCGGCGAACAGCCACGAGGGCGCGAATCGCCACCCGAAGTAGATGTGTGCGTCGGCCAGCTGGTGCGGCACGGCCTCCTCGGTCGCCCTGCGGAACTCGATGCCGGGGAAGGAGGCGGACAGCACACGCTCATGCTCGGAGGACAGCCGCCAGAAGGAGTGCGGGGACTCCAGGCTGATCAGCACCACCGGCTGGTTCATCGCGCGCGGCCCTCCGCGGTGGCTGACCGCGCCAGCGCCCAAGGGGCGATGCGGTCCATGACGGAACCGACGCTGGCCTCGTAGTCGTGGCGGGAGCGCACCAGGGCCGCCCCGGCGCTCCGGAGCCGATCGCGTTCTCGAGGTAGGACGGTCAGGGCCCGGTGCAGGGCGGATGCCAGGGACCTGGGGTCCTGCGGTGCGGCCGTGAAGCCGGTCTCGCCGTCGATGACGGTCTGGGCCAGGCCGCCGGCCGTGGTCGCGACCACCGGGCCCGCACCGGCTGCGAACGCCTCCAGCGGTATCCGGCCGAAGGGCTCCTCGCGAGAGGGAACGATGACCGCGCGCAGGGCCGGGCTGTGCAGCCAGGCACGGATCGCGGGGGTGAAGCGAGTGATCAGAGTCGCGTCCAGATCGTGCGCGCGGATGTGTGCCGCCAGGTCCTGCTGGTACGAGGAGGGGTGCTTGTGTTCCTCCGAGGTCACGGCAGCCAGCAGCAGGTGAGGAACGGGGACACCGCGTTCCTTCAGCAGGCGCAACGCCTCCAGGAGATCTTCGAAGCCTTTCGTCGGGACTGCGCGGCCCATGGCGAGAAGGAATCCGGCGCGGGCCTTGAAAGGCAGCGGCAGAGCCGTGGTCGGCCTGACCATCTCCTCACGGATCAGTCCGTTTGGGATGCTCACGATGCTCGACCGAGGGACGGCGTAGTTGACGACGAGGTGGCCTCGCATGTGGGAGGAGATGGCCCCGACGCGCGCACCTCGGAGTGTCGCCGCCCGCAGGGCGTCCCGCTCCCAGCGGACGCGGGAGACGTCCTTGGGCCGCGTCAGCGCGGTCGTGGAGCGGGGCACGAGCAGCAGGTCCGTGGTCGGCGACGTGTAGGGCGCGAGCCCGAGGAACGGGATGTCGAGGCCGACGAGGAGGCACCGGCTCGCCCGCGCGGCGATGCGCATGGCCGCCTCGCCCGCCAGGTCGCACAGCTGAACCGAGCCGCGGACCGAGTCCGGCGGCGCGTTGACCTTCGGGATCGTGAAGACCTCGGCTGCGGCCTGTCGCAGCATCTGCCGCACCTCGCCGGCCCACCGCTGATCGTGCGCTCCCGCGGCCTCGGGCACGTGCGGGGTGATCACTGAGAGGCGGCCTGCCGGCAGGAGCCGGGCCAGTGCCGTGAGGAAGGCGCGGTTGCTGAAGCCGGTGCCCGACTCCGCGCCGTAGAAGCCCTCGTGGAGAGCGACGACGACCCTGGGCTGGCGAGCGGCCTCCGGCACAGCCGTGAGTGAGGGTGGGGAAGTCGCATGGTCGATGCGCACTGTGTGGTGCCTCCTTTGGAGGACGGGTTTGGGCAGGCGTGGACATCAGGCGCCGGCGGACGAAGAGCCCGGCCTGTGGGTGAGTCGGCACCAGGCACGAGAGCCGCTGGTGCCAGTCGTCAGCGACCAGGCATCGGCCAAGGCATCGACGAGGACCAGTCCCCGTCCTGATTCGGCCTGCTCGTCAGGAGCGGTAGGAGAAGCAGGCGCGGGTCGGGAACAGCCGCCGTCGGTGACGGTGATCTCGGCCTCCAGGCCGCCACTGGCCAGAGTCCTGCGGTCGACGCACAGAACCAACGGCGGACTGCCTGAGACGAAGGCGTTCGTCGCGAGCTCCGATCCGATCAGGCGGGCATCGGCAAGTACGTCCGTCTCCGTGCCGCGCAGCGCCAGCGTCACGGCGTCCCGGGCGACCTCGGCCGCTTCCGGTCCGTACGGCAGATCCGTGATCAGGGTGGTCGTGCCGTCGCCAGCGACAAGCCCGTGTCCGGGGGCGGAGGTTGGTCGTCCGGCGTCACGGGCCAGCACACCGCCCGGTCGGCCTGGGGAGGTGCTCGTGTGCTGTCTCAAGGCCCACCTCTTTCTCCGTCGGCTCGGAAGACGGGCGCCTCCGCCGGGATCCAAGAACACAGGAGAGGGACGGTCAGACAGGACCCGATCAGTGGGTCAACTCGGTCAACTTCCATGCGACGGTGGTGAATCGTCCGTCCAGGGGCATCACCATGGGGCCCGCGAAGTGATGGACGAACCACTGGAGCGAAGGGTGGTTGCACGTGGCACCGCAGACAGGCGAGCTCAATGTCGTACTGGCGGGGTGCCTCGACGAACTCGGGTGGAGCCCGAAGGCGCTCGCTCGCAAGCTCAACCGAGTGTTCGGCGCGGGGACGGTGGCCGAGTCGGCGCCGTACCACTGGCGGGACGCCGGCTCCCTGCCGCGCTCGCCGTTGCCGATGATGGCCGCCTACGTGCTCTCCCAGGAGCTGGGTAGGAATGTCTCGGTGGCCGAACTGTGGCAGGGCCGTGTGGGCGACTCGTCAGCGCTGGTCCCCGCGGACACGGATCTCGCGCGACCTTGGACCGCGCAGGGCATGGAGGCGATCGTGGAGGACTGGGTGATGGGAGGGCTTGTCGACCGTCGCCGGTTCCTCGCGATCTCGGGCGCGGGACTCCTCGCGATCGTCGCCCAGTACCTCGACGGCACCGCGGGACGCGGTCAGTACACGCCTCGAATGACGTCATCGCTCGGCACCGATCCGCTCGTGGACCAGGTCGAGCAGCACCTTCCCATGCTCCAGTTGCTCGACGACGAGCACGGAGGGGCACGTCATCTGCCCTACGTCGGAGCACAGTTCCGGGCTGTTGGGCTGCTGATTCGCGAAGGCGGCCACTCTCCGGCTGTCGCGAGCCGTCTGATCCGCGCGCTCGCGGAGATCGGCCAGCTGGCCGGCTGGATGGCCTTCGACGCGGCCGACCACGGACTGGCGCAGCGCTACTTCGTCACGGCGCTCCGGGCCGCGCATCAGGTAAACGATCTCCCCCTGTGCGCCCACATCCTGGGCGACCTCTCCTTCCAGGCGGCGAGTCGAGGACACCCCGCGGACGCCATCGCCCTCGGAGAGGCCGCCCGCCGTGCGAGTGACGCCGCCCCGCTGGCCGTCCGGGCGTCCGTCCTGTCCCGGCTCGCCTACGCGTACGCCGCCGCCGGTCGTGACAACGACTTCGCCCACACTCGTGGCGCTGCCCGCGAACTGATCGCAAGCCGGGACGGGTGCCAAGAAGAGCCCCGCTGGATGTACTTCCTCACCGACAACCACCTGGACTGTCAGGCCGGTTACGGCCTCATCCAGATGGGTCGTGCACAGCAGAAGGCGGAGAGCGGGAAGAAGAGCCGCCGCTTCCTCGCCCAGGGGACCGAGATGCTCAGGTCCGGGGCGTACGACGTCCCGCGCGGCGACCCAAGCCAGCGCCGAGCCATGTTCGAGGGAGCCTGGCTGGCCCTGGGCCACAGCGCGCACGGCGACCTGGAGGCAGCCTGCGAGATCGGCCGAATCGCCGCCGACCGCCTCGATGCCGTCCGCTCGCCTCGCAGCGCGGCGCTGCTCCACCAACTTGCCGCCGACCTGCGCCGCCGACAGCGCAACCCTCACGTGCGCGGCTTCCTGCCAGCCCTGGAGAACGCCCTCGCCCAACACGCCCCATCGACGCAACCCGGCCGTTAGGGTCAGGTTCATGACCGCAGGGGAGCGCGTTGTCGTTGTCGGGGCTGGGGTGGCTGGGCTCACCACGGCCGTCGTTCTCGCCGAGGCCGGGGCTTCGGTGCACGTGATCGCCGAGCAGGTGCCGGGGGGCACGTCGCTGGCGGCCGGGGCGATGTGGGGGCCTTACCTGGTCGAACCGAAGGACAAGGTCGACCAGTGGGGACAACGGTCCCTGGAGATCTTCCGGGAACTGGCCCAGGACCCGGCGACGGGCGTCCGGCTCACCAGTGGCATCGAAGCGTCCCGCACGGCCGAGGCCGCGCCGGACTGGGCCACCACTTTGCCTGGCTTCCGACCGTGCGAGCGGGCCGAACTACCGGCCGGGTTCACGGCGGGCTACCGGTTCACCGTGCCACTGATCGACATGCCCACCTACCTCGACTACCTCCTGCGCCGGCTCCGCGACGCCGGGGGTGTGGTCGAGCGGCGACGGCTGACCTCGTTCTCGGAGGCCGGTCCGGCTTCGGCGATCATCAACTGCGCGGGCCTTGGCGCACGCGACCTGGTTCCGGACCCTGACCTCCGGCCCATCCGCGGCCAGCATGTCGTCGTCACCAACCCCGGGCTGACCGAGTTCTTCTCCGAGGACACCGGCCTCTCCCCGGACCTCCTGTGCTTCTACCCCCACGGCGACACCGTCGTCCTGGGCGGCACAGCGATCGACGGCGAGGGCGATCTGGCCCCCGACGACAAGGCGGCTGCCGGCATCCTCGCCCGCTGTTCCGAGGTCGAGCCCCGCCTCGCCGAGGCCCGTGTCCTGGAGCACCGGGTCGGCGCTCGACCGACCCGCGCCACGGTCCGTGTGGAGGAAGAGGTGGGGGAGGACGGCACCGTGGTTGTGCACAACTATGGGCACGGAGGTGCTGGAGTCACGCTGTCGTGGGGGTGCGCCAAGGAGGCTCGGGCGTTGCTCTCCGTCAAGTGATCTGCACGTGGAAGGACAGACGTTGCGACGTCCGCAGCGCGGGATCGCTTAGGGAGTCCCGGCACGCTTGTAGCCGTCCCGCAACCGGCCGCCGGCCTGCCCGAGCACCTCGTCCACGACGGCCACGAGAGGCTCGACTCTCCCGCTCAGTACTTCCTGTAGGCCGTGGTGGAGGCGTGTGTTGAGTCCTGGCGCGGTCGTCTCAAGACGGCGTGCCAGCCACTTCCCACCGCCACCCCACGAACCGCCAACGGCCAGTGCCAGCTCACCGGTGCGTCGGACCAGTTCGGTCGCGATGAAGAGAAGCTCGCTCTGGTCGTGGCTTCTCGCGAGGTCGTCCAGGAGGTCGCTGATCGCGTAGCGGCGGTCGTCGATCTCTTCCGACGACACCGGGGGTGGTCCGGCGGCAGTCAGCTTCCGGGCCTGTGCGGCGAGGCGGGCTCCGAGTCCATCGGTGTCGAAGAGCAGCAGCCCGTCGGCACACATCCACAGCAGCGGTGACCGGCGCTTGCGCAGCTCCCGTTCGACATAGGCGTGCCACGTCGCCTCGGTGTGCACGAACATCTCCACTGGCCAGCCGGCGTACTGGAGGCTCGCCCGGTAGGGGGCTGGGGCTCCGTGGAGCAGGACCACGACGTCGAGGTCCGACGTGGCCGTTCGGCGGCCCGTCACGACGCTGCCGCCCAGGAACGCGGCGCGCGCATCGGGGTGCTGTTCGTCTACGACGGCGCGTGCGGCCTCGATCGCATCCATGCGGCAACTATCACCACTGCCCCCACCGGCCGCACGCCGTTTTCCATGGCTGGACCGCGAGGTCTTGCGCTCTGCGCCTCAGTTCGTGTCCTTCGTCATCCAATCGAGGCGTTTGACAGCAGACGCAGTCGTCTGGGCTTTCCTGACAGCCAATCTAGTCGTGAGGGGTGACCAGCCTCGATCCCGATAGCCTGGAGACCGAAGCGTATGGTCACGGGGGGATGATGGTTCGAGCACTTCTGCTCGGGGTTGGGACCTTTGAGAGCGTGATCGACGGCGAGTGGAGCCCCATGTCGGAGGGGTTGCGCCCGCTGCCATCGGTTGAACCGCAGGTGCGCGAACTCGCTGTGGTGCTTTCACGCTTCGACGGACTGAACGTCGGTGAACCGGTGATCGACGGGGACCGGGTCAGCATTGAGGAGAGCTGGCGGCAACTGCGGCACGATTCGGCGGGCGAGCCCCGTATCGTTCACTTTGCCGGTCACGGGGCCCTTCGTAGCCGCGTCTTGTACCTGCCCGTGCACGACAGCCGTCCGACCGACCTCCCGGAGTCGGCGATCGATGTAGGTCGATGGCTGAACGAGGTCGAACACAGCTCCAACCAGTCTCCCGTCCTGTTCCTGCTTGATGTTTGCGGTGCAGGGGCCGCGACGGACTACCAGCTGTTCCAGGACGTTCCCGAAGGCGATCGTAGGACCTGGGTAATTGCGGCCTGCACAGCGGACGAGAGCGCCTTTGACGCACGGTTCACCAAGGCAACGGCCCAAGCGCTGGATCGGCTCCGCTTGGGGCACTGGGACATTTCTCCGACTCTGTCCCACGTGCCGGTGGAGGCTGTCGCTGACGAGATCGCGCGGGAGCTGGTCCGCCTCGGCGAGGGGTATCCACAGACCGTGGTGCACTCGCCGCGCCGAGCCGCCTCGTTGCCGGTACCGGAGTTCTTCGCCAACCCGGCGTATAGCACTGACGGCTGGCAGCGGCTTCGGAGCCGACTGCGATTTGCAGTCCGGGAACTCGCGGCGGAGTTTGACCCCGGTCTGGACCCAGTCCACTTCCTCACCCGGGCGTCCGGCCGCCTGGACGACGCCGCTGCGATCACGGCCTGCCTCTTTACTGGGCGAACCCGTGAGCTGAGCCAGATTCGCTCCTGGTTGGCGAGCGACGACACCCTGTTGCTGGTCACCGGAAGCCCGGGGGCTGGAAAGTCGGCGCTTCTGGGGGTAACGGTCTTCCTGTCGCACAACCAGCTCGCCGAGCTGAGTGCCGGGCTGGTTGGCCGCATTCCTGCTCAGTACCGCCCGGAGCGTAGGTACCCGACTCTTGTCGCGGTCCATGCCCGGCACCGGAGTACGGACGAGGTGATCGCTTCGATCACGGCGCAACTTACTCCCGAGGACACGGCGCCGGCCGCCGCTAGCAGTGAGCCAGCTCTCGACCAGCTGAAACGCATCGCCCAGGACCTGTCAGAACCGGTAATACTCATCCTCGATGCCATTGACGAAGCCCTGGAGAGCGACCGCATCCTCCGCGATCTGCTACCCCAGCTCCTGCGCACGCTCCGCTCCGACGGCCGCCCCGCCTTCCGAGCGCTCGTTGGAATGCGCCCGCCGCAGACTGACGGCCACCGGTTCTGGGAAGCGCCCGGTGCCCGCCGGGTGGTGCTTGACCTGGACAGCTCTTCCAATGTCGAGGACCTTGCGAACGACCTCACGACCTACATCGCCGACATCCTGTACAGCGCACCCGGTTACAGCGACCAGGCCCTCCGCGAGTCCGTAGCCCATGCGGTTGCCACCGCGATCGCTCATAGCCGCAATCGCAGCACCTTCCTCGTCGCAGCACTCTTCGCCGACTTCCTGCGGGCCGGCGTGCCCCTGAAACCTGCCGAGGCGGTCGCCCGGCTACCGCAGAGTCTGCCGCACCTACTCGAACTGCATTTGCGGACCACAATGGACGGCGACCCGTGGATGCGGCACGTGATGGTGGGGCTGGCACAAGCGCGGGGCCAGGGTATGCCACTGGAGCTTGTGGCGGCAGCGGCCAGCGCTGCCGCCATGGCCGCAGGGCAGGGGCTTCGCCCGCTGACCCCGGGCGAAGCCCGCGAAAAGTTGGCCACCGCCCGCTTCTATCTACGGACGAACATCGACTCGGACGGACGTCAGCTCTACCGGTTCTTCCACGAGACGATCACCGAACACTTCCGGGACGCCGGGGCCGAACTCGACGGACTCACCGACAAGCTCTTCCACGAGCTATTGTCTGCCGTCCCCGGCCGGTGGGCCGCTGAGGGGCCTCGGTGGGACCTCGCTGCACCGTATCTGCTACGACACCTCATGGAGCATGCCGTCGCTGTGCCGGGCGGATCCGCAGTCGACCAGTTGTTCCTAGACCCGGAGTACCTAGTCCGCGCCGACCGCAACAGCATCTGGGAAGCCGTTCACAGGACGAAAACCCCCACGGCGCGGCGAGCCGGAGCCGCGTACCAGAAAGCATTCGGTCGTGGCAGCCGCTTCGGACAGGACGGATTGCTGGAGACACGGCGTGCGAGGCTTCATCAGAGCCTTGTGACCTACCGGGCGGCCGGACTGGCGCGCCATCTCGAAGACGAACATTCGGTGTTCCGCACACGCTGGAGTACGGGCTTGCCTGAGGAGGCTCTGCTTCACGTCATCACCAAGGACGAGTTGGGCACCACAGTGTCAGCCCTTGCCCTGGGAGCTGTCGATCGACGGCTCCTCGCTGTGTTCGGCGGCACCGACGGCTCCCTCCAAGCGTGGGACATCACACCGAGCCGAACCGGCGCAGTCCTCCGGTACTCCTCGACACTCCGGACAGACAGAGATGCCATCACTCACATGGTGATCGTGGATCTGGAGGAGCGGGTGGTCATTGCCTTGGTGACTGACCAGAACGTTCTGCGGCTGCACGATCTCGCCACTGGCGCGATCATTGCCGACGCGCACCTCGACGGCGCGGGGGTCTCGGCCCTGGCGGTCGCCGACACTGGGAATGAGGCCGTCCTTGTAGTTGGTCGGGGCAATGGTGACATCAGCCGGATCGGCCTGCTGGATGAGTCGTTCGGCACAACCCTCGACACCGTCAACGCCGGGGACATCACCATCTGCTCGCTACTCGCAGTGGAGTCTGCGGACGGTTCCCTCGCGATCCACTATGTTTGCGCCGAACCTCATGATGACGGACCGAGGGTGCTGCGCAAACTGGACGGGCGGCCCGTCTGCCTCACATCGGCCGGCGGGCTCCAAGCAGTGCGGATCCAGCGCACCGACGCGCTGGCCCCTCTGTTCTCCCTCGTCGCCTACACCCCCGGCATGTACGCGGTCCGGGCGAACGGTGACACCGTCCAGGTCGTCACACGCGCAGAGGACAGAAGGCTGGCGCTAGGAGATATCCGCCGCGTCGACCACTTTCAGCTCGCGCTGACCGCCCATCGCGACGGCAATGTGCGGGTGTGGGACCTCGACGTTTGCCCACGCTTCGGGCACGGCCAAAACCACTGGCACCCCGCCACAATGCTCGGCACCATCCGGCTGGGCGGCTCGGATCTCGCACTCAGCGCCGAACTCGTGTCCGGCACGATCAAGGCTTGGGACCTGAACACCGGCGCCGAGGATCGCGAATTGGCCGACCTGGGCAGGCTCAGCCATGCCACCACCGTAACGGCCAGCGACGCGTCCTACATCGTCACGGTGACCACGGAGAATGAGCTCGACACCTGGAATGTCCGTGAGGATGCCCTGGAGTCGACGGTCCGCCTCCCCTCCCCGGCCACCGCATTGGCCGCTGTGCCACACGGCGATTCGGTGTGGGCCGTGGTCGGCGGTGCCGACGGCGGTATCCATGTCTGGGACACGATCAAGGAGTCGCCTTCCCATCTCCTCGCCAGCGCGGAGGGGCCGGTCACAGAGCTGGTCGCAGGCGCCGTCGGCGGCGAGTCGCTCCTGATCAGCGTGCACAACGAGCACAGGGTCTGTCTCTGGTCCCTGGCTGACAGCACCCTGCGGCAAGCGCTCACGCTGGACCGGATCGGAGCGATCGCGATGCAGGGCGAGCGCCTGTTCGCTGCCGAGCAATCGTCGGACGACGATCAGGTGCGGATCTGGGACCTTGTGACGGCATCGCTCGTGGGTTCCGTCCCCGTGGCCGGCCCTCGGGTGATGACTGTCAGCCAAGTGAACGGCAGGCCAGTACTCGTGGCCGCTGCAAGCGAGACAGAGATCCAGGCATGGGATGCCGAATCCGGCGATCCACTCGGACCGCCGGCCCCAGTACCGGATCGAGTACACACGATCGCCCCCTACGAAAACGGCGTGCTGGTGGGCAGCAAGGCCGGCCATGTCACGGCGCTCAGGTGGGCCTGCTCCGAAACGGCGCCGGCGCTCCATCCGACGCGGCCGACCGTCCACGTCACCCACGTCCTAGCTTGGTTGCCGGGCGAACTGCTATGTGGCGATGCCCGCGCAGACGGGTGGGAGTTGTACACCGTCGACGAATGGGAGGGTGGACTGCCGCCTTCCTTCGGCCTGGTCTATGCCCGCCCCATCACTGCGACGACTGCCCAACTCCACGATGCTCTCGTCGACGTACTGACGCCCGAGGGATTTGAGGTCGTGCGGCTGGAGGCACACGTGTACGAGATCAGCAAGGTCGACGGCGTGACCACCGGCGGCCCGTGGCGGTTCCCGGCGTACTCCGTTCATTGTCACTTGGAGGAGGGACCAGAGCAGTGACGATCGTCGCAGTGCACGGCATCGGCAACCACCTGAGCGGCCGCTCGCCGGAACAGGCGGCCACCGAACTAGCAGGGCAGTGGCGGCTCAAACTTCAGCGTGGCTTCACGGCCGCCGGTCTGGGCGCCCACCGACTCCCTGCCCTACACGTCGCGTACTACGCTCACCACACCCACGCCGGGGAGCGGCAGGCCGTCGTGCCGGATGTACTTGCCATCGACGAACGAGAACAGTCCGTGGTCATCGCCTGGGCGCTGGCCCTGGGTTCACCCACCCTTCAGGAGCGGCAGGGACTGATTACTGCACCGCTGCGGCAGGTCTTGTCCTGGGTTTCCCGACGCCGCAACATCCCCATCGGGACGGTCATCCGGCTCGCCGTCCAGCTGGCGGGCGAGGTCCGCCGCTACCTCCATGTTCCGCAGGTACGGGCTGCCGCCCGATCCGCCGTGGCCGAGTCGATTCGGCGGGTGCGCCCCCGCGTGGTGCTGGCGCACTCCCTCGGCTCCGTCGTCGCGTACGAGGCCCTCCACGCTCACCCGGAACTGACCGTGGACTGCTTCGTGACGCTGGGCTCTCCCCTTGGCCTGCCGGGCGGGATTTTTGATCACCTGGTGCCCGCACCCATCGCCGATCGGGGTGCCCGACCTGCCGGGGTCCACTACTGGGTGAACCTCGCCGACACAGGTGACCTTGTAGCGATTCCCCGTCGGCTCGGCGATCGATTCCCCGTTGACCAGCACGCCGACACCCCGATTGGCCGTATCGACTTCCACACCCTCGGAGCGTATTTGTCCTCCCCGCTCACCGCTGCAGCGATTACTCCCTTCGTCCTCAACCCGACAAACCCGGACCAGATCGCCTGAGACTCTCGCCGGTCTGCGTCTTCAACGATCTAGCGTCGCAGGTAACGCCCCTGCATGCAGGAGCGTGCTCACCGTGCACGACTAGGTTCGCTGTCAAACGACCGGATTGATGTCAGAGGACGGTTCGCGGGGGGCAGACAGCAAAGATCCACGAATGACTGGCCAACGCGGCAGTGGCATGTGAACCTGGACGACCTTCTTGCAAAGCACCAGGTCAAAGAGGTGATTGCCCGTGACAGCGGCGTCCTCGGGTCCCGGATTCTCTACCACCGTCGAGGCTCTGCGGCTGCGTGAGTGGCTGCTCGGGCCGGGTCAGGCCACGGTCGTGATGGATCAGTTCTCCGCCGACGACTTCCGCCTAGTCGTCGACGACCGCGCGGACGTACACGTCAACTCGAAGGATGGATCCTTCTATCTCGGTTGGTTTCCGTCTGGCCGCCCTGGTACCGACGGCGAGGGGTGGAAGATCGCCGTCACCGGTACGGCCAAGGTGCGCGGCTACCAGACCTCCTTCGACACCGAGACGCCGGCGGACGTCGTCGCCGCAGTCGCTCGTGTGCTGGAGACGTCCCAGCGGGTGTGACAGTCAAAGGCTCGAGTCAGCGCTCTTGGGGGAGCCCGTCGTCTGATCTGTCTGTTGAGGGAGAGACGGGTGGCCCGGTTGTCTGCCACCCGTGGCCGCCGCGAAGCCGGCCCGGCACCTCCATCCAGTCGCACGCACCGCTGGCGGCATCAAGCCCCCGGCCCACAACCTCTTGGAGGCGTACCTGCATTCCGATTTCCCGATCGATCCACCTGCTTTGGCTGGTGTCACGTCCGCGTACTGGGTCGGTCCCCGGCACCTGGCCGGTGACGACGGCCGCCTGTACGACGCCGTCGCTGACACGCTCGCCGGCCTGGGTTGGACGAGCCTGACGATCGTCCGCGGGCGCCAGGAGCCGGACGAGGCGCCGGAGGACCGCCAGGTCCTGCGCAGCACCGTCCTGCACATCAGTCCCGACTCCCTGCGGTGGGCGCAGTGGGTCATGCCGGACGAGCCGTTCCACCTGGGGAACCTGCCGATCGCCTGGCAAGTGGCCGCTCGTACGGACCCGAGCAGCCCGCTCGCCCAGTGGTCGGCCTACTTCACCCCCGAGGTCCCGGGGGAGATCCTCGCCGGCTTCCTTGTCGCGCTCGACGCCCGCGATCAGCCCGCCCTGCCGTGCGGTGGGCCTGAGCTGGTCCTCGACGCTGTTACAGCGCACGGGTGGCTGCGCGGCGTCGACCAACCCGGCACAGGCGCGGTGGATCCAACGTTCGCCTCCCACGTCCGCCTCGGTGAGGTGCCGCCCCTCATCCAGGACGGCAACCTCCTGGCGCTGGTGGCTGAGGCGGACGAGGCGGCCTTGGCCGGGTGGCAGGCGTGGGCCGAGCCGGTGCTCGGCGCGGGCTACCTGTGGGCCGCGTCGTTCAGCAGCAGCGTGCCGCACGACCTCGTCGCCGCCTTCGCTGACTCCCTCAGCTCCAGCGCACCGGTCCTGCGCCGGGTGCTGCCGGAGAGCACACGCGACCGGCTCCTGCGCGCTCCAGCCAGCTGAGGGCCATCCAACGCATGGAAGCCGGGCCTCCCCTCGGGGAGGCCCGGCTTCGTGCTGCTGTGCCTTGGCCGGAGTCTGCGTGGCGTTACGGTCCGCGGTTACAGGGAGCGGTCCATGCTTCAGTCGCGGCGGCGCGCCGTACCGCTACCGCCTGAATGCCCATGGCTCTGTGTGTCAGAGGCTGGCTACGGGGAGCGCACTACCATGCTGGTCATGGGGGCCCCGGTCAGAAGGTGTACGGGGCGAAGGGACGGACTGGATCGACGATGAGCCCGAGGAGGCGATCGAGCTCGGCTCGCTCGTCCTCGTTCATGAGCTCGACGGCGTTGCCGAGCTTCTTCTCGGCGAGCCGCTCCATGAACGGGGCCAGGAACTGCTCCAGGGCATCCGGAGCTTCGTCCACCGTGCGCCGGTAGTCCCGGTATCGCTTGAGCTGAGACGCTATCTCTTCGAACTCGACGCGAGTGGCCCTGCGAACGAGGCCCTGCTCGTCCTTGCTGAACGGGCGTCCATCGAGGTGGTGCCACGTGTTGGTCTCACGCCGGCGCTTGAAGTCCGCGTCGCAGAGCAGGACGACGATCTCCGGTCGGGCTTGGGTCTTGGGCATGCGGGTGCTCCTCATGGGAGTGGGGTGGGTGGAGACATCAATGGTCCGGAGGATCGCCGTTTTGCCCAACCGGCGATCGTCGGCTATGTTGCATCGCTTTCCGGTCAGCGGCGGCGGCTGGAATGGTTCACGGTGCCCTGCGGCAGCGGCGTGCTGGGCGCCGAGAGCCCTTGGCGCCGACTGCCTGGGGCGGGCGTCTCGCGGGAGCTCTCGGGCAGGGCGGGCAGGTGGGCGCTGCGGCGCAGGCGCCAGACGAGGACGTCGCTGATGAAGGTGGCGGTGTCGAGCTCGCGCCGCCGGGCGGCTTCGGTCAGCAGGGCGCCCGGGTCATGGCCGGCTTTCCGCGCGTCGTCGAGGGTGGCGGCCAGGGCGGTCCAGCCGGGCTCGACCTGGACCCTTGCGGCCAGGTCTGGCAGCACCTCGCGCAGGAGGTCGGCTTGCCGCTGCCGAGCACGCAGGGCCAGACGTTGGCCTCGCTGGCGGAGGACGGCCATGGACTCGGCCGCAGCGGCTTGGTAGGCGGCGCGCAGGTGTTCGGCCGCCTGCTGGGCCGCTGCGGCCTGCTGGCTGTGATGCTTCTTCGCGTGCCAGTTCGCCGCGGCGATCGCGAGGAAGAAGGCCATGTCGATGAGCATGGCGGTGGTGGCGCCGTCTTCCCCGCGGCCCAGGGCGGGTCCGCTGTGGACGAGGTCGCGGGCGGCCTGACGCAGGGCGCGGTCGTGCCCGCGTACAGCCTTCACGTGGGAGCGGCTGGCACGCTCGAACACGAACGCCGCCTCGCGCAGCTCAGCGCGGGTGTGGGCGGCGGAGGTCTTGGCCAGCGCGTCCAGGACCTCACCCGCCGCGGCGATCTGGGCCGCTGCTGCACCGTCGTCACCGTTATCGATGATCAGCAGCGCCTGCCAGGTAGCGGCGGTGGCCCGATGCCGCGCGAACGCGGGACCTGTCACGTCCGGCAGGACCGGCTGCTCCGGCCGCGAACCGTCCGCCGAGGCTGCGGCCTCCCCGGGCAGGGTCCAGCGTTCGCGGATGCGGGGCAGGGACAGATCGGCTGCGAGCGTGGAACCCGCGTAGAACACCGGCTCCTTCTCACCGTTGCGGTCATCGGGCAGCGCGACCTTGTAGCCGAGCAGATCACCTGAGGGCGCGACGCGCTTGCGGATCAGCAGACCGGCGGCGGCCAGGCGGTCGAAGAACTCCTCCTCGCTGCTCGCGCCGGCCACCGCGCGCCGTACGGTCTCCCGCAGCTCCTCGCGTGCAGGGCGCTCCCTGCCCTGTCGTTCGGCCTTGTGCCGTTCCGCGCTGGTGGCCCGCTTGGCGGCGGTGCTGTCCCCGGGCGCGACTTGGTGCAGGCCGAGTTCCTTTTCGATCAGGCGGCACTCGGCCTGGGCGCGTTTGCCGGAGCGGTGGTGGTCGGGGCGGCGGCCGTCCTCGCGGACGAGGGTAGCGATGATGTGGATGTGGTCGTCGGCGTGACGGACGGCTGCCCAGCGGCAGCCGGCGCCGTCGCCGGGGTCGATGCCGGTGGCGGCGACCATACGGCGGGCGATGTCGCCCCACTGCTCGTCGGACAGGATCGGATCGTCAGGCGCGGCGCGCACCGAGCAGTGCCAGACGTACTTGTCGGGACGCCGGTCCGCGTCGAGCAGGGACAGCGTTTGGTCGAGGAGGTGCTGGAGGTCCTTCTTCGTGACCGAGGGGTCGCGGCCGGGGTCGGGGGCCATGCCGTCGAAGGAAGCGACAAGGTGCGGATCGATGTGCTCCTCGTGGGTGCCCTTGCCGTACAGGTAGTGCAGGAGCCCGAGGGCGTTGCTGCCCTGCTGGTGGATCCGAGGGATCAAGCCGCCTCGCCCTCCTGCCCGTTGGCAACCCTGTCGGCTGCCCGCTGGACGGCCTGTGCGGCACGCTGCAGATCGTCGAGGGCAGCGGCGAAGTGCGGTGCGTCGGCACCGGAGTTGAGGGCCTTGGCGATCTGGTTGACGTTGCCACCCGCCCAGCCGAGCTGACGGCGCACACCGAACAGGGCAGTCAGGATGTCCCGCTCGGTGGCGATGGCCGCTGCGGTGCGGGACTGGTCGCGGGCAGCGGCCAGCGCGGAGTGGGCCATGAACCCGGCCACGCTCATGCCGACGTGGTCGGCGCCGGACTGGATGATGGCGAGTTCTAGCTCGTTGAGGCGGACGCTGTGAGCGGGGCGCTGCTTCTTGTCACGCGGACGCGACTTCCCCCTCCTGGCCTTGCCCTTGCGGCTGGCCTTGCCTGGCTGCGGTCCGCCCCCGGTCGCAGCCTTCCCGTCCGGCGCCCCCTGGCGCCGGACGGGCCCCGCCACCCCCGGGGCGGGGTCAGGCTCGGGCGCTCCCCCTGCGGGGGAGTGTCCGGACCTCCAACTTGCTCCGCCTGGGGCAGGGGTGATCGGCAGCGATTCACCGTGGGTGGTGGGGTCTTCGTGGTGAGGGGTGTGCATGGGGCCTTTCGGGTCGGGGTCTGGTCGGGAGTGCTGGTGCTGCGGGGATCAGCGGGACGCAGTACCGGCTACGGCTTTGAGCTGGGCCTTGAACTCGCGGACGACTCGTCCGACGCCGTCGCTGGAGACGGTGTAGCCGACGGCGCGCAGGGCGTCCTCGACCCGGTCGCGTCCGACGCTGCCGGTCTCCTCGTAGATGCGGCGAGCGTGCTTGAGGATGACCTCGTCGGAGGCACGGGCTTTGCCGACGTCACGTTTCTTCCGGGCAGCCGCCTTCCGTTCACGCCTGCCCGACCCGTTGCCCGCGCTGTTGCCCGTCGGTGCTGGGCTGTCTTCGGCTTCTGCGCGGGCGGGCAGCCCGGGAACCGGGCGGGCAGGCTGCGGGCGGGCAGCCGGAGGGAGCTCGTCGTCACCCGGATCTGACGGGTGCGGGCGGGCAGTTTCCTCTGCCCGCGGCAGTTGTGCCGTGCGGCCGGAGCGCAGGCTGCTGTGCTCGGATTCCCGGGCGGGGTTGGAGGCCGGGACTTCCCAGCGCGGCGGGAGCGCGATGGAAGCGAGGCCGAGGGCCTGCTTGCGGGTGGCGAGCTTGCGCAGCAGCAGCTTGTCCTGGAGCGGGTCGCTGTCGACGTCGGCCCGCTCCAGGGCCTCGTGCAGGCGCTCTGTCAGACGTCGGCCCCGTCGCTTGCCGCGCTGGCGGTCGGTCATCGACTCGGCGCGCAGGATCAGGGCGACGGCTTCGCTCAGCGCGCGGTCGCGGATGAGGCGGGCGGCATCGGCGTCCTGGTCGGCGATGCCGAGCCGGGCCAGGAGGCGTTCGCGAGCCTGGCGAACGAGGATGGCGGCCAGGCCGCGTGAGGCGGCGTCGGGGGTGCGGTGGCGCAGCTCGATGCCCATGGCCAGGTGCCACAGCATCGCGGCCATGACTGGGCCGACGAAGGCTCGCACGGTGCCGCCGACCGGCCCGGACTCTGCGTAGGCGGGCAGAACCTGTACGGCGGTGATGACCCACGTGAGGCTGCCGGGCAGGCCGGGAGCCTGCTTCGGGCCGTTGAGGTTCTGCCGGGCCATCAGGGCGGTGGCGAACAGGGCCAGCTCGGCGGCGGCGAACATCGCGACGCGCTCGGCGGTGCCGCCCATGCCGAGGTAGTCGGCGGCGAACCGCCAGCTGGTGTCCGCGCTGTACGCGGTGCAGCCGAGCGCGGCCACGGCCGCGACCGGCACCGCGGCGGTTCCACGCCAGCGGTTGGTGTGATGCCGTCGGAGGCGCTGCTGGCGGATCAGCCACGCGGCGAGCAGGCCGAGCACCACGGGCGGGATGAGGAGCGCCACGCTCATCACCGGGGAGGTGGCCCAGTCAGGAAGGAGCGGCGTGCCGCTGATCCGTATGGCGAGGGGGACGGGGCTGAGAGGAAGCAGGAGGGGGCTCCAAGGCGTCGAGGATTGAGGGCGAAGGGCGAATCGACGGAGCGCTGAGCAACCGCCTACGCGAGTGGCTGGCGCGGGCAGGGCTGGTGTGAGCGAGGGTGATGCGGCGGGTCGGCCAGGAGAGGGCGCTGAGGCGGCCAGTCAGGCGGCGGGCGCTGTGCGGCGTCGCCTGTCGGGGCCGTCGAGGATGACGCGCTCCGTCATCTCGGCGAGGCGGGAGGCAACGCGGTCACCGAGGGTGACGCGCAGCTGCTCCATCGGAAGGTTGGTGGTGATGAGGGTTGGGAGCATGCGCTCGTACCGGTGGTTGATGAGCCGGTAGGTCAGCTCCTCGGTCCACTCGCTGGTCTTGGCCGCGCCGAGGTCGTCCAGGAACAGCAGCGGGCAGCGCGCCAGGGTCTGTAGGTCACGTTCGGCGTCGTGGCCGGCGCGTGGGCGCAGGCGCGCGTGGAAGTCGGCGGTGGTGGTCGCTTCCCAGCGCAAACGAACCCCTCGGGCGAGCAGGGTGCGGATGGCCCCGTACGCCTGGTAGGTCTTGCCCGTGCCCGTGGGGCCGGCGATCAGCAACGACGGGCCCTCGGCGATGCCCGGCCCGCCGGGGCCGGGGCGTCCGGCGCGGGCGATCTCGTCGGCCCAGGCGGTGATCTTCGGGTGGTCGGCCAGGGCTCGGCGGTACCGGGCGGGGATCCTGGCGTCGGCGAGTTCCAGCGCGGTGACGGGTTCGGCGTGCCCTTCTTCCACGGCGGCGGTGGCGAGGTCGATGCCTCGACTGGCAAGGATGCCGTTGAGCCGGTCGGCGAGCGGGCCGACCCGGTGGGGCTCGCGGGTGAGGGTGGCGGTCAGAGGTCACCTCCGTAGGCGGCTTCGACATCGGCGGGGTTTGTCCACGCCCTGTGGACAACCGGCGCGGTGGGGGCCGCGTTCATGGCCTCGTGCACGAGGCTCGGCAGAGTGCTGGGGTGCAGGCCCTTGGCGCGGTGCCGTTCCAGGCCGGCCCGGATGTGGGCGGGGGCGATGCCCTCGCCGAGCAGCTTGCGCACCTCGCGAGCGAGATGGCCCAGGACGTCCTTGGGCGGACGGTGTGCGCAAGCGGCGGCGTACTCGGCGATGAGCTCGTTGGCCGAGACGGCGTGGGGTGCGGGGGCGCTCGCGCCCCCCGAAGGGGTATTTCCTAGATCCATGGTCCTAGGTCCTAGATCCGGACGCTGAGGCGTCACCGCTCCCTCACTGAGCCCTCCCCGCCGTCTCGCGGAGGACTCACAGAAGTCGCTCTGACCTGCTGTTTCGTCATCGGTGACCGGATTCACCGCAGGCTCGCGTATTCGCCCGGAGTCCTCACGGAGGGCTCCGTGAGGCTGCGGTGCGGGCTCCATGACGCCCACTCCCGCAGCCGACGCATCGACGCCGGGCGCGGTGCGAGCCTGCGTGTCGTGGTGCGGGCAGGCTGGAAGACGGCTCGCGCTGGGACGATTGATCTTCTGATGCTGCCGCCAGGTGACGATGTGCAGGTAGCGCTTGTCGCCCGGGCCCTTGTAGCGGCATATCAGTCCGGCGTCGGCGAGCTGGGCGAGGTCCTGCTCGACAGCGCCAGGCGTGTGTTCCGGGCGCAGGACCCACAGCTGCCCGGCGGTGATCGCGGCGTGGTCGCGGTGGCGCCCCTGGTCGTCAGCCTGGGTGAGCAGGCCGAAGAAGGTGCGCTCGGCGGTCAGGGAGACGGCGGCCAGGGACTCGGAGACGAAGGCTTCCGGTTTGATGGTGCGGATTCGTGCCAAGAGGGGCGGTCCTCACTCGGTGGCCGGTGGGCTGGGTGCCCACGGTTCACCGTTGGTCGGGGCGGGTCGGGGCGGGTCGGGCGTGAAGGGCGGGGATGTCTGGCCGTTGACGCGGGAGCGTTGATGGCCGCTCGCGCTTTCCGGGGTGTCGTCAACATAGCCACACCCAGGTCGCGCAAGTCCAGCCCTATCCGGCGCAATCTCTCACGGCAGAAATGCCGCTGGAAATCGAGTCGGCGAGGGCGGTGCGAAAAAGGTAGGGCACGATCGGCGGTTGACCAAATAGTTGCCCCGCATCCCGAGCCAGAAGGATCACATCGGCAATCCGTTGACGTCCCGCGAGCGACGAAGCTACAACACAACACCCCACGTCAGAGAGGCTCTCTGGTGTTGGGGCCCGTTCGGGGATCCGGCTCTGCACAGCACCCCGATCGCCTCGCTCACCGATTGAGCGCGGCGCAACATAGCCGACGATCGCCGGTTAACCAAACCGGCGAATGCACGCTACAACTGGAGCCATGGCAGCACGATCTCTGGAAATAGGGCCCGCAGGAATGCTGGCTGCTCGCACCATCGAAATCCTTCGCACGGAACGCAACCTTGGGCAGCGCCAACTCGCCGCGCGGTGTACCGCTTTGGGCCGTCCTATGTCCAACACGATGCTGTCCCGCATCGAACTCGCCAAGCGGCGATGCGATATCGACGACCTCGTCGCCATCGCCGCAGCCCTGCAGGTGTCACCCGCCGCCCTCCTCTAGGGGCCGGGCGCCGCCTGAGCCGCCCACGCAGCCCTCCCCGACTTCCCGACCAGGAGCCGCCCCCTTGCGCCGATCCACGCCCGCGCTCGTCCCCCACGGGCCGTCCGACGCCCCTCCGCCCCGCCTCTACTGCCCCGAGGAGATCGCCGACACCCTCGGATGCTCGGCCTGGTGGGTCAAGGACCGCGCGCGACGTCGCCTGATACCGCACACCCGGGTCGGCCGTGCCTACCGCTTCACCGCCGAGCACCTCGCCGAGATCATCCGCCTCTACGAGCAGCGGCCGGCCCAGCCTGCGCAGGCAGTCGCACGGGTGACCGAGCCGCTCTCCGAGCCCGGTGCGCAGACCGGCTCCGGGCAACCTCGCCGCCCTGTCGTTGCGCCGGCGACCCGTCTGCGGGGCCGCCCGCCGCGTCGACAGCAGCAGTACGGCACTGTCGCGTGACCCGATCGCATCTGCCGTAGCCGAGGACAAGGAAGAGGGGGAGAGCGGGACTTGGGTTTCGCGGAGAAGCGCGGAAATTACTGGCGCGGCCGGTACAAGGTCGCGCCCGGCAAGCACAACACGGTCGTCGACGAGAACGGCAAGGCGATCAGGTTCGCCACCAAGGGCGAGGCCCAACGGGCAGCGGCCGAGGCCGAGAACAAGTACCGTCGCGGCGACTGGCGCGACCCGGCCCTCGGCCAGGAGACCTTCGGCGAGTACGCGAACCGCTGGTACGAGGCCCAGGACCTGGCCGCCTCGACCATGCAGAACTACAAGCGCCACATCGAGGAGCACCTCCTCCCCGAGTTCGAGGACAAGGCGCTCGCCGGCATCCTGCGCACGGACGTCGACCTGTGGGAGAAGAAGGAGAAGGCCCTCTACGCGGCGTCCAGCGTCAAGACCTGGCGCTCGACGCTCCACCTGATCTTCGAGGACGCGATCGACGAGGGCCTGATCACGTCCAACCCGGCCGCAAGGCGGCGCGGACGGGGCAAACGCGCCGGCCGCTCCCGAGACCGTGGTCCGGAGAAGGTGGTCACCGACGCGCTCGGCATTCTGCTGACCGCCGAGCGAGCTGCCCTGCTCTCCGGCCGCGACGACGAGTTCGTCGCCGTGGTCCTCAAGGGGTACACCGGCATGCGCTGGGGCGAGATCGTCGGCCTGGAGACCGCGTTCGTCCGCCCTGGAGCCGTCCGGGTCGAGTGGCAGCTGTACGAGCTCGACACGGGCGAGCTGGTGCGCTGCCCGCCGAAGGACGACAGCTACCGCACCATCGACTCGATGGACTGGCTGTCCGCGCTGGTCGCCAACCACATCGCCCGCACGAAGCCCAAGCCATGCCCCTGCCACGGCAAGACCTACGTCTTCCGAGGACAGGGCGCGGCCCGTGCCGGTGGCCACCAGGGCGCGAAGCTCGTCGACGTCGCCCGCCGTGCCGGCGTCTCGACCGGCACGGTGTCCAACGTCCTCAACCACTCGGAACGCGTCACCGAGGCCACGCGAGAGAAGGTCGAGCAGGCCATCGCGGACCTCCGGTTCGTCCGGGGCGGCGTCGTGCCGGAGCATGCCGCCCACTGGCGCAGGAACGGTTTCGCGACCTGGTTGTTCACGCCGGCGGTCTCCGGCTGGTACCCGAAGAAGGCGCCGCAGGAGCCACGGCCGGTGCCCTTGCTCGGCGAACCGTGGCCCGGCGTCCCGGTCCGGGGACGGGGTGCCAGCGATCGGGCTGACGCCTGCTGGCTCCCGATAGCCAAGGGGCTCACGCCCCATGGCCTTCGCCACACCCACCGGACGATGATGGAGGACTTGGGAACCGAGAAGGTGCTCATGGACGAACGCATGGGCCACATCGACGGCTCCGTCTCCGCGCGGTACGCCCACGTCACCCCAGGCATGCGGAAACGCCTCATGCTTGGCTTGACCGAGCAGTGGGAGGCGGCGCTCGACGCCCGACTGGTGATGTATCCGACGTCACCAGTGCGCGTGCTAAACGATCTACTGCGCTCGCGCGCGCTCGTCGCCCGATAACCCCATGAGGCCCTGCAGCGGTGCTGCAGGGCCTCGCCGTCATTACCAGGATCACGCGGTCCGTTCATTGAATTGAGCCGCAGCTTGTCCACCCAAGCCCATTGCGGGCGCATGGAAGCCGTCCGGTGTTCGGCGTCCGTGTCGAAAGCTGAGCCTCGCGGGCAAGGAAGCCGGCAGCGCAGAAGTCTCTGGACGGAATCGGATCAAAAAGCCTTGAGAGGCGGGCTGACCAGGAAGCGGGCAAGTCGGCCTAGTCAGTGGGGTGCAGACGTCGGCAGTGTGCCCCCGCCTGGGAAGTAGCCCCGGAGCGAGTGAGCCTGAGACGATCGAGGCATCGACGCGGGCGGACGTAGCCCAAGTTCCTGCGTGGGCAGCGCAGTTGAACTGTCGAACCTCCGAACTCACTTCTGGAGCGGCAGTATGTCCAGTTCACCTTCGAGCGACAGTGACTTCGCCACAGTCATCTTCTGTTTCACGGGTCACCGCCAAGAACGGTGGACTGCGCCGCCGGTGCTGGTCGTGATCGTCGTACTCGTGTGGGCGCTGGCTGCTCATGCTGGTCCTGACCGAGTGGTTCCGGGCACCGTCGCAGTACTAGCCGCAGCCCTGGCCGACTTGCTGGTCGGTCGTCGTTCTGCATGTGCCTGGGCGCAACAGGGCAGGTAATCGTGGGCCGGCGCGCCAAGGGCCCCGACGTGGGTGCGGGGCCCCGACTGCTTGAGCTGGTGAAGTACCTGCGTGAGCTCAAGGCCACCAGCCGCCTCACTTACCGCGAGATGGCGGGGCGTACGGGGCCAAAGCCGTATTACTGCGGTGCTTCGACGCTCAGCCAAGCAGTAACCGGTGCTCGACTTCCCCGGCTTCAGGTTGTGGAAGCCTACGCTCGCGCAGCTGGTAGCCGCGCCGACCAGGAGGCGCGTCAGCGCCGTGTGGGACGAGCGCGTCAACTGTGGAAAGCTGCGGCCATTGAGCAGGCGCGTCCCCTCCGGGCAGGCCGTGGGCGCCGGCTCCGACAGATCCGTACGTCAGAGGCACTCGGCCAGGGCCTAGCGAGGCTCCGCGCGCGTGCAGGCCAGCCGTCACTGCGTGAGATCGAACGGGAGACCGCTGCTAGTGGCCACCGCGTCCCGCGATCGACGTGCCAGTTGATCTTGGCTGGCCGCGTCCTGCCCACCTCGGAGCAGCTGGCTGCCCTCCTGAACGCCTTCGCTGTCACCGAAGCTGCTTCCTTGGGCTGGCGTATCGCGCTTAATCGCATTGTGACGGGCATGTACCCAGTGCCGACCTGGCCTGCTGGGTGTGTGTGCCCGGACGGGGACCCCTCCGTAATTGGGTTCCTGGAACGTCGTGATCGCGACGAGAGGATCAAACGAAAGACTGGGCAACTCCGCCAGGACGAGGACTACGACGAATGGCTGGAGGCGCGTGCGGCCAGGGCGTTCCACCGGCGCCGATGGGACTATCTGGACGAGGATGAGCTGGATCACTTTGAGCGGGTGGATGGCCCACCTTGCTCGACGGGTCTGATGGCATTGCGGAAGGCCGCCAGCAAGCAGTGATCGAGTAGGGTAGCCACGGACGCTGGGGAGCCAGTTCCGGAAGTCGGCTCCCAAACGGCTCCCAAAACGACCCCCGGAACCACTCAGGGGCCCGACCCGCTAAGCGGATCAGGCCCCTGACCTGGTACTACGGCGTCGGGGTGGCGGGATTTGAACCCACGACCTCTTCGTCCCGAACGAAGCGCGCTGCCAAGCTGCGCTACACCCCGATGTCACTGCTTGTCGCGGCGACGACGTTTACTTTAGCCCACCGGGGGCCTGAGACGAAATCCGGTTTTCGTGCGGCGGCGGACCGGGTTCGGGCGGGCGTGGTCGAGGGCCACCAGGAGGAGGGCGAGGGCGTAGAAGGAGAGGCCCAGGAGGAGGGCGTTTGCCAGGACGTGTTTGTAGCCGTGCCGTCCGACGTCCAGGAAGGCGTACAGGTACCGGTGCGCGGAGCGCGCCGGGAGCAGTTCGCCGCGGGCCAGGGAGAAGGCCAGGTAGGCCAGGGGGTAGAGCAGCCAGGGCGCGGCTTGTCGCAGGTGGAGGCGGGCCGGGGTGGTCAGTACGAGCCAGTCCAGGAGGACGGCGACGGGGATCACTGTGTGGAGGAGCCGGCCGGCCACCGACTGCCAGAGCGGGTGGGTGCCGGGGGAGTCCGTGATCGCGAACGGCGGGGACGCCTCGGTCAGCAGCAGGTGGTAGACCAGTGCCGCCATGCTGACGTAGAGCACGGCCGCGCCGGTCAGGGCTGCCGGTGCGGGGCGGCGGGCGGTCCAGGCCCTGCGGGCCGAGAGGGCGAGGGCCAGGACGAGCACGAGGGTGCTCTGGATCGCGAAGTGGCTCAGGACGTGCAGCGGTGGGCCGACGATCATCTCGGCGGTCACCGCTGCCGCAGCCACCGCAGCGACCAGGAGGCGGTAGACCGCTGCCCATGGGTGGCGCACGGGCGTCACGACAGCGGTCGCGGGGACGACGTAGGGCGCCAGTGCCGTGATGCCCGGGATCGCGGGGAGATCCGGGATGTCTCGGGGGATCGAGGGCGTCGCGGGCGCCGCGGGTATGGCCTGGGCCACGGGAGTGGCAGGTGTGGCCGGCGCTGCTGCCGGTGTGGCGGGGGCCGAGTCCGGCGGGGGTGCCGGGGGTGGCGACGGTATCGGAGGTATCGGCGCGGTCATGCCCTCACCGTAGGAAGTGCGGGCGTAATGGGCGATGTGGGTGGTCTATGTGGGTTACGGGCGGATTGTCTGGTGTCCGTCGGGTGGAGTGCGTTCCGGGTGGCTCCGGTTGCCGGGGCGGGTTCCTTGGGTGGGTCCCCGGAGCGGGTCCCTTGCCGGGGAACTCCTTGGTGGGTTACTTGCGGAGAGCCCCTGAGATTCGGCGCGCCCCCTCGTTCTGGGTGCCCCTCGGGGCAGCCGCAGGCGCGTATCCGGCACCTCCGCGCGCCGCGCCCCGGGTGCCATGCAGGGCGGCCCTCCGGCGACCCTCCCCGGGCATTCCCTCCAGGGCGCCTTTCCAGGCGCCTCCGCCCCAGGCGTCCCGCTCACCACGGCCCAGGCGCCCCGCCCCCGCTGCCCTCCGCCCACAGGGCCCTGCCTCCCGGCTGCCCAGGCTGCCCCCGCCACCCGCCTGCCCAGGCTCCTCCGCCCCGGCCCTCGGCCCCCCGGCACCCGGCCCTCGGCCCGGGCGGCCTCGTCAGTCCCGGCCCACCAGTGTCAGCAGCGTCGCCTCCGGCGGACAGGCGAAGCGGACCGGGGTGTAGCGGTTGGTGCCGCAGCCGGCCGAGACGTGCAGGTAGGACGTGTGGCCCTCGGACGTGTGGGTGGACAGGCCCTTGACCCGGTCGGTGTCCAGGTCGCAGTTGGTGACCAGGGCGCCGTAGAACGGGATGCAGAGCTGGCCGCCGTGGGTGTGGCCGGCCAGGATCAGGGGGTAGGCGTCGGCCGTGAAGGCGTCCAGGACGCGCAGGTAGGGCGCGTGCACCACGCCCATGGAGAAGTCCGCGTCGCCGGACGGGCCGCCGGCCACGCGTGCGTAGCGGTCCCGCTTGATGTGCGGGTCGTCCAGGCCGGTCAGTTCCACCGAGACGCCCTCGACCTTCAGGGTGCCGCGGGTGTTCGTCAGGTTGAGCCAGCCCGCCGCGTCGAAGCCGTCGCGCAGGTCTTCCCACGGGTTGTGGACGGCGCCGACCGCGGGCGCGTTGCCGTTGAGGCCGTGGCGTCCGCTCGCCTTCTCCAGCAGGTAGCGCGCCGGATTGCGCAGCTTGGGGCCGTAGTAGTCGTTGGAGCCGAAGACGTAGGCGCCCGGGAACTCCATCAGCGGGCCGAGCGCGTCCAGGACCTCCGGCACACCCTCCGGGTCGGAGAGGTTGTCCCCCGTGTTGATCACGAAGTCCGGGCGCAGGCCGGCGAGCGAGCGCAGCCAGCGCTGTTTCTTGCGCTGGCCGCCGACCATGTGGATGTCGGAGACCTGGAGGACGCGCAGGGGGCGCATACCGGAGGGCAGGACCGGGACCGTCACCCGCCGCAGACGGAAGGAGCGGGCTTCGAATCCCGCCGAGTAGAGGAGACCGGCGGTCGCGACCGCCGTGATGCCCAGGGGTACTCCGTATCGCGCGCGCATGTGTCCATCGTCTCAAAACCCTGCCGTGCCGCGGAAATCAGCCGCGGGGACGGATTGCGGCGTACGCCGGTGACCGGTGTGGGTGTGTACGTGGTCGGAGCCGTCGTACTCCGACCCCCGCCCACCCGCCGCGGGGGACCCCCGCCCACTCCCCGCGGGGCACCCCCGCCCACCCGCCGCGCGGGATCGGCGCCCCGTCGCCGCGTGGGATCGGCGCGCGCCGGTGCGTGAAATCGGCGCGCGTCGGGCCCGGCGTACCTGCGACAATCAACTTCATGACCACGCTCAAGTCGAAGCTGCACGAAGACCTCAACGCCTCGATCAAGGAGCGCGACGAGCTGCGCTCCTCGACGCTCCGGCTGACGCTCGCCGCGATCACCAAGGAGGAGGTCGCGGGCACGGAGAAGCGTGAGCTGTCCGACGACGAGGTCCTCAAGGTGATCGCCAAGGAGGCCAAGAAGCGTCGTGAGGCGGCCGAGGCCTTCGCGCAGGGCGGTCGTACGGAGTCGGCCGAGCGGGAGCGGGCGGAGGGTGAGGTGCTCGCGGCGTACCTGCCCAAGCAGCTCTCCGACGACGAGCTGAACGCGATCGTCGCCCAGGCCGTCGAGGAGGCCAGGGCGTCCGGTGCGGAGGGGCCGCGGGCCATGGGCGCGGTCATGAAGATCGTGAACCCGAAGGTCGCGGGGCAGGCCGAGGGCGGCCGGGTCGCCGCCGTGGTCAAGAAGCTGCTGGCCGGCTGAGACCGGGAGGGGCAGGGGGCAGGGGCAGGGATTCGCCGGCCCGGAACCCCCTGGACACGCCGCTGAACGCGAAGCGGGGCGCCCGGCTGCTGCCGGGCGCCCCGCTTTCTCTTCCTTCGTCCGTCCGCCCTACGTACGCCGGCGTGCGCCGGTGGCGCCGTCAGCCGTGCCGTCCGCCGTTGCCGTTCCCGTGTGTGCCGCCGCCCTGACCCTGGATGAAGCCGCCGGGGAAGCCGGGGAGCCCGGTGCCGCCGGGGAGGCCGCCGCCGTTGTCGCCGTCACCTCCGCCTCCCCGTCGGCCTTTTCCCTTGTCCCGGCCTTTTCCCTGGTTCTGCTGCTTTCCCTTGTCCTGGTCCTGGTTCTTGCCCTTGTCGGCGTCCGGGATGTCGACGAGGTTGAAGGACGGCGCGGGCTTGCCCTGCAGGGCGCCCGTCATCGCGTCCCGCCAGATCGGACCGGGCACGTCGGCACCGTAGACCAGGCCGTGCATCACACCGCCGATGCGGATGTCGGTCATCTTGACCTTCTGGGTGGCGCTGCCGACCCACACCGCACCCGCCAGGTTCGGCGTGTAGCCGACGAACCAGGCGTTCTTGCGCTCGTCCGTCGTACCCGTCTTACCGGCGTTGTCGCGGTCGGAGAGGCCGGCCTGCTGGCCGGTACCGGAGTCGATCACGCCTTGCAGCAGCGTGTTCACGGTGTCCGCGGTCTTCTCGCTCATCGCACGCGTGCAGGTCGTCTTCGGGACGGCCAGAGGCTTCTCCTGGCCGCCGATCTTCTGGGTGATCGACTCGATGGCGACCGGGGTGCAGTAGGTGCCGCGCGAGGCGAACGTGGCGTAGGCGCCGGCCATCGTCAGCGGCGAGATGCCGACCGCGCCGAGCGCGATGGAGGGGGCCTGCGGCAGCTTCTTGCCGTCACCCTGCACCACGTGCAGCTTGTCGGTCATCGTGGTCACCGGGCAGAGGCCGATCTCGGAGATCATCTGCACGAAGTAGGTGTTGACCGACTTCGCCATGGCCTCCTTCATGGCGTACGGGCCGTGCTCGGAGGTGCTCTCGTTCTCCACGTTGTCGTGGTACGTGTTCACCCAGCGCTTGCCGTCGCACGCCTGGACCGGGCTCGGGTACGGCATCTTGTACGGCGACGAGTACTCCTGCGTGGGCGGCTTGCCGCCCTCGATCGCCGCCGCCGCCACGAACGGCTTGAACGTCGAACCGGTCGGGAAGCCGTAGTTCGAGCCGCCCGCGTCGCTGCCGACCGAGTAGTTGATCTCGGTCTCGTTCTTACCGTAGCCGTACGGCTTGGACTGGCCCATCGCGATGATCTTGCCGGTGCCCGGCTGGACCAGCACCGCCGCCGACGCGACGGGGTCCGACTGGTAGATGTGCTGCTTGAGCGAGGCCTGCACCGACGCCTGGGCCTGCGGGTCCAGGGTGGTGCGGATGGTCAGGCCGCCCTGGTTCCAGATCTTGGCCCGCTCGGCGCGGGTCTTGCCGAAGACCGGCTCGTTCAGGAACACCTTCTCGACGTACTTGCAGAAGAAGGCCGAGTCCTTGACCGCCGTGATGCAGCCGTTGCGCGGACGGGTGACCTTCAGCTCCAGCGGCGCCTTCTTGGCCTTGTCGGCCTCGGCCCGCGAGATGTCCCCGACCTCGGCCATGCGCTGCAGCACGGTGTTGCGCCGCTTGGTGGCCTCGGCCTCGTCGTTGACCGGGTCGTAGCGGCTCGGCGACTGGACGACGCCGGCCAGCAGCGCCGCCTCGGGGAGGGTGAGGTCCTTGGCGTGCTTGGAGAAGTAGCGCTGGGAGGCGGCCTCGATGCCGTAGGCCTGCTCACCGAAGAAGGTGATGTTCAGGTAGTTCTCGAGGATGCGCTGCTTGCCGAGGTCCTGCTCGACCTGGATCGCGTACTTCAGTTCCTTGATCTTGCGACCGAGGGTCTGCTGGGTGGCCTGCGCGACCTTCGTCGGGTCGTCGCCGGCCTCCTCCACGAAGACGTTCTTCACGTACTGCTGGGTGAGCGTGGAGGCGCCCTGGGCGACCCCGCCGCTCGTCGCGTTCTTGTTGAGCGCGCGCAGGACGCCCTTCAGGTCGATCGCGCCGTGCTGGTAGAAGCGCGAGTCCTCGATCGCGACGATCGCCTTCTGCATGTACGGCGAGATGTCCTTCAGCTCCACCACCGTGCGGTCACGGGAGTAGACCTGGGCGAGCTGGTTGCCCTCGGCGTCGAGGATCGTGGTGCGCTGACTGAGCGGCGGACGCTTGAGGTTGGCCGGGATGTCGTCGAACCCCTGGACCGACCCCTTGGCCGCGAGGCCCAGTGCGCCGGCCGCGGGCAACGCGATACCGGCCAGCACCGCTCCGGCGAGCACACTGACACCGAGGAACTTGGCGGCCTGCTGCGTTGGCGACTGGCCACCGCCCGAGCGCTTCTTTGGCATGGGGGCAGCCTACGTTCTCATTCGCCGGACACGCGTATATGCCTTGGCCTAAGCTGCTCTCGGCTGTCACAGCGGTACGTCCATGTATCCATACGTCCGGCGATCCCGAAACGTTCCGGACCCGTGCGGTTTTCTCCACGGGTTTCGCCATCAGGCCGGTTTCCGAGGCTTGTCGGTGCCTGCCGGGCAGTGGGGGGCGGGGGTGCCGGGGCGTACCGGGTGGTGCCGGCGGGTGCGGCCGTGCCGGCGGGCGAGGAAAGGGCCGGGGAAAGCGTGCCCGGAATCGCCTTGTGTGTGGCGTGACGTCCGGTGTGCCGCAAGGAAAATGCCCTGTTGTGCCAGGGAATGTCACGGATGTCGCCACCTCACTCCCCCGGGTGATCTGCCGTTAACCCATAGTCCGTTCGGACCATTCAAGATTGGGCCCGCTGGGGGTGTTGCCCTGTGCCCACCTTCCGTAACGTCCTCAACTGGCGGCGGTGAATATGCCGCTGCCGCCGTGGGGGAGCCTCGATTCGGGAGAGGACGGCGCCGGTATGGGCTGGGTAACCGACTGGAGTGCGCAGGCGGCCTGCCGCACTACCGATCCGGATGAACTGTTCGTTCAGGGAGCAGCGCAGAACAGGGCCAAGGCGGTGTGCACGGGGTGCCCGGTGCGCACCGAGTGCCTCGCCGACGCGCTCGACAACCGCGTCGAGTTCGGCGTCTGGGGAGGCATGACGGAGCGGGAACGCCGTGCGCTGCTGCGCAGGCGGCCGACCGTCACCTCCTGGCGGCGGCTGCTGGAGACCGCTCGCTCGGAGTACGAGCGCGGCATGGGGATCGTCTCCCTCGACGACGACGCGGTGTACGAGAGCTACGCGGCGGTGAGCTGAGGGCGTCCCGGGTACGCACGCGCCCTGTCGCGCCGCTCTCCCTGCCGCCGGCCTCCACGGCCTCGGGTCCCGGGTCCCCTCGCTCCCTCAGCCACCGTCCCCGGTGTTCTCAGGCGCCCGGCTCGGGCAGTTCGCGGCGGTTGTCCGCGAGCCGTTCTCCGATGTCCCGCAGCCCCGTGAGGTCGTGCACGTCACCGGGCAGCGCGGCCACCTCCGCGACCGCCACCTCGGGGTGCCGGGCGGCGAAGCGGTCCCGCGTGCGCTGCTCGCGCGCGAGCAACTGCATGCGCTCGGCGTGCAGGCGCAGCAGACCTGCCGTGACCTGGGCCACGGGATCGGCCGGCTCGGCGGACGCGGATGAATCCGCCTGCTCGGCGTGTTCGGCGGTCTCGGCGGAAGCACCGGGCGCAGGACCGGAAGAGGCGGAGCCTGAAGAAGCGGGACCTGAAGAGGCAGAGCCGGAAGAGGCAGGACCGGGGGAGTCTGGACTTCCGTGCGTTTCGGGAGAGTTACGAAGTCCAGCTTTCCCGTCGTCCTGATCCACAATGCGGGGCTCTTCAAGATTTTCCGCCGCCGCGAGCGCCCGCTCGGCCGACAACTGGCCGGCGCCGCTGCCGTGCACGCGGTTGAGCACCAGCCCCGCCAGCGGCATCTTCTCCGCGGCCAGCCGCTCCACGAAGTACGCCGCCTCGCGCAGCGCGTCCCGCTCCGGGGCGGCGACCACCAGGAACGCCGTCCCCGGCGCCTGGAGCAGCTTGTACGTGGCGTCCGCGCGCGTCCTGAACCCGCCGAAGGTGGTGTCCATCGCCGCCACGAACGTCTGCATGTCCTTGAGCAGCTGACCGCCGAGCAGCTTGCCGAGCGTGCCGGTCATCATCGACATGCCGACGTTCAGGAACTTCATGCCCGCGCGTCCGCCCAGCTTCGCCGGGGCGGTCAGCAGCCGGATCAGCCGGCCGTCGAGGAAGGAACCGAGCCGCTTGGGCGCGTCCAGGAAGTCCAGCGCCGAGCGGGAGGGCGGCGTGTCGACGACGATCAGGTCCCACTCGTCGCGCGCCCGCAGCTGGCCCAGCTTCTCCATCGCCATGTACTCCTGCGTGCCCGCGAAACCCGCCGAGAGCGACTGGTAGAAGGGGTTGGCCAGGATCGCGGCGGCCCGGTCGGGGTCGGCGTGCGCCTCGACGACCTCGTCGAAGGTGCGCTTCATGTCGAGCATCATGGCGTGCAGCTCGCCGTCGCCCTCGGTGCCCTTCACCCGGCGCGGGACGTTGTCGAGGGAGTCGATGCCCATGGACTGGGCGAGCCGGCGGGCCGGGTCGATCGTCAGGACGACCACCTTGCGGCCCCGCTCGGCGGCCCGCAGTCCCAGGGCCGCCGCCGTCGTCGTCTTGCCGACCCCGCCCGAACCGCAGCACACCACGATCCGGGTCTGCGGGTCGTCGATCAGCGGGTCGACGTCCAGCACGCGCGTGTGGGCGAGGCGGCGCGCGCCGTCCTGGTGAGGGTGGCCGGAGGAACGTTCGGTCTCCCGCGCGCGGGCCGGGTCCGGGCTCATGACATCCCCTGCATTCCCTGCTTCCGCAGCTCGGTCGCCAGTTCGTACAGGCCCGCCAGGTCCATGCCCTCGGCGAGCAGCGGCAGTTCGTGCAGCGGCAGGTCCAGCTCCGTCAGGACCGACCGCTGCTCCTGCTCCAGTGCGTACCGCTCGGCGTACTCGTCGGCCTGGCCGAGCAGCGGGTCCACCAGCCGCTCGGCGTTGCCGCCGCGCCGGGCACCGCCGAGGCCCGCGGCGGACAGCGAGCGGGCGAGGGCGGCGCGCGGCACGGTCCGTACGAGTTCCAGGTCGGCCGCGTCGAGCACCCGCGGCCGCACCATGTTCACGACGATACGGCCCACCGGGAGCCGGGCGGCGCGCAGTTCCGCGATGCCGTCCACGGTCTCCTGGACCGGCATCTCCTCCAGCAGCGCCACCAGGTGCACGGCCGTCTCGGCCGACTTCAGCACCCTCATCACCGCTTGCGCCTGATTGTGTATCGGGCCGATCCTGGCCAGCCCGGCCACCTCGTCGTTGACGTTGAGGAAGCGGGTGATGCGGCCGGTCGGGGGCGCGTCCATCACGACGTAGTCGTAGGCGAACCGCCCGCTCCGGTCCTTGCGCCGCACCGCCTCGCACGCCTTGCCGGTCAGCAGGACGTCCCGGACGCCGGGCGCGATGGTGGTCGCGAAGTCGATGGCGCCGAGTTTCTTCAGGGCCCGCCCCGCGCTGCCCAGCTTGTAGAACATCTGGAGGTAGTCCAGCAGTGCCAGTTCGGGGTCTATGGCGAGTGCGTACACCTCCCCGCCCCCGGGGGCGACGGCGATCTTGCGTTCCTCATAGGGCAGCGCCTCCGTTTCGAAGAGCTGTGCGATGCCCTGGCGGCCCTCGACCTCGACGAGGAGCGTGCGCTTCCCCTTCGTGGCCAGGGCCAGCGCGAGGGCTGCGGCGACCGTGGTCTTTCCGGTCCCGCCCTTGCCGCTGACGACCTGGAGCCTGCTCACGCCTTCGAGCCTAACCAGTCCGCGCTCGGGTCACGCGGGAGGCTGTGGACAACCGCATCCGCTGTGGCGTCTCCGAGCCCGTCACCCGGGCGTCGCGGTGGCCGGCACCTGGGAGTCGCCGGGGCCGTGGTGCCCGCCCCTGGAGCCCGTGGCGTGGTCGTGGGCGGCCGCCTCCGCGGCGGGCGGCAAAGGGCGCACGGCGGGAGGGCGGGCGGCCCGGGCGGCGCGGTCGCGGCACCGGTGACGGCAGCGGCTACAGTCGGCCCATGACCAAGTGGGAATACGCAACCGTGCCGCTGCTCGTCCACGCCACGAAGCAGATTCTGGACAACTGGGGCGAGGACGGCTGGGAGCTGGTCCAGGTGGTGCCCGGGCCCAATCCGGAGCAGCTGGTGGCCTACCTGAAGCGGGAGAAGCAGGCATGAGCGCGGTCGAGGCGAAGCTGGCCGAACTGGGCCTGACGCTGCCGGAGGTCGTGCCGCCGCTGGCCGCCTACCAGCCGGCCGTGCAGTCCGGCCCGTACGTCTACACCGCCGGCCAGCTGCCGATGGTGGACGGCAAGCTCCCGGTCACCGGCAAGGTCGGCTCGGAGGTCACCCCGGAGGAGGCCAAGGACCTGGCCCGCACCTGCGCGCTGAACGCGCTCGCGGCCGTCAAGTCCGTCGCGGGCGACCTGGACCGCATCGCGCGCGTGGTGAAGGTCGTGGGCTTCGTCGCCTCGGCGACGGACTTCACCGGCCAGCCCGGCGTCGTCAACGGCGCCAGCGAGCTGCTGGGCGAGGTCCTGGGCGACAAGGGCGTGCACGCGCGCAGCGCGGTCGGTGTGGCGGTGCTGCCGCTGGACGCGCCCGTCGAGGTCGAGATCCAGGTCGAACTGGCTCCCTGAGCCGGTACCGGCCGGCCGGCGGCCTCCTGGCCTCGGGCATCTCTCCGGCACCTCTCGAACATTCGCGCGCCACGGGATAGCCTCCGGCCATGGCGAATGGGCAGTGGTTCCCCCCGGACTGGCCGGACCGCGTCCGCGCGCTCGCGGACGGCACCCTCACCCCGGTCGCGCCCAGACGTGCGGCCACCGTCATGCTCCTGCGGGACACCGGTACCGGCCCCGCCGTGCACATGCTGCGCAGACGCGCCTCCATGGCCTTCGCCGGAGGCGCGTACGCGTACCCGGGCGGTGGTGTCGACCCGCGCGACGACGACCAGCAGGTGCGCTGGGCGGGTCCCACGCGCGCGTGGTGGGCCGACCGGCTCGGCGTGGACGACGCGGCGGCCCAGGCGATCGTCTGCGCGGCCGTCCGCGAGACGTACGAGGAGGCGGGCGTCCTGCTCGCCGGGCCGGGCCCCGACTCGGTCGTCGGCGACACCACGGGCGCGGACTGGGAGACCGACCGCGCCGCCCTGGTCGCGCGGGAACTCTCCTTCGCGGAGTTCCTCGACCGCCGCGGCCTGACCCTGCGCTCGGACCTGCTGGGCGCCTGGACGCGGTGGATCACGCCCGAGTTCGAACCCCGCCGCTACGACACCTGGTTCTTCGTGGCCGCCCTCCCCGGGGGGCAGCGGACCCGGAACGCCTCCACGGAGGCCGACCGCACGGTGTGGATCCGTCCCGCGGACGCGCTCTGCGGGTACGACGAGGGCCGGCTGCTGATGATGCCGCCGACCGTCGCCACCCTGCGCCAGCTCCTTCCCTTCGGCAGCCCCGCGCAGGTGCTGAGGGCGGCGGGGGAACGGGACCTGACCCCCGTGCTCGCGCGGGCCCGCCCGGTGGACGGCGAGGTCGTCCTGTCCTGGCCCGGCCACGACGAGTTCACCCTGCGCATCCCGGCCGGCGGGACGGCGTCCGCATGACCGCGGCCAGGCCCCGGCCCCCGTACCGGCCCGCGTCCCGCCTCCCGCTCCGGCGACCGCCCTGCCCGCGGCCCCGGCTCGCGTCCTGCCCGTGCCTGCGGCCGGGCCCCGGGCCCCGCCTCCGGCTCCGTACGGCCGATGCCCAGGAAGGTCCCCTCGCATGACGGACGCAGCAGCGCTCCCCGGCCAGCCCCGCGGCGGGGTCCTGTCCGGCCCCGCCACCGCGCGGGCGGTCAACGTCCTCGCGCCCAACGCCTCCGCCATGACCCTGGACGGCACCAACACCTGGATCCTGTCCGAGCCCGACTCGGAACTGGCGGTGGTGATCGACCCGGGCCCGCTCGACGAGGGCCACCTGCGCACCGTCGTCGGCACCGCCGAGGAGGCGGGCAAGCGCATCGCCCTGACCCTGCTGACCCACGGGCACCCCGACCACGCGGAGGGCGCCGCCCGCTTCGCCGAGCTGACCGGCACGCGCGTGCGCGCGCTGGATCCGGCCCTGCGGCTGGGCGACGAGGGTCTCGGGGCAGGGGACGTGATCCGGGTCGGCGGCCTGGAACTGAGGGTCGTACCGACGCCCGGCCACACCGCGGACTCCCTGTGCTTCCACCTCCCGGCCGACCGGGCGGTGCTCACCGGTGACACCGTCCTGGGCCGCGGTACGACGGTCGTGGCCCACCCCGACGGCCGGCTCGGCGACTACCTGGACTCGCTGCGGCGTCTGCGGTCCCTCACGGTCGACGACGGGGTGCACACGGTCCTGCCGGGCCACGGCCCGGTCCTGGAGGACGCCCAGGGCGCGGTCGAGTACTACCTGGCGCACCGCGCCCACCGGCTGGCCCAGGTCGAGACGGCCGTCGAGGACGGCCACCGCCGCCCGGCCGACGTCGTCGCGCACGTGTACGCCGACGTGGACCGCTCCCTGTGGCCGGCGGCCGAGCTGTCGGTACGGGCCCAGCTCGACTACCTCGAGGAGCACGGGCTCATCTAGGGCGCGTTTCGAAAGTCCCGCCTGCCCCGCGGCGGGGCCCGCCCTTCGGGCGGACGGCGCCACCTTCGAAACACGCCCTGGCCAGGACCTCATGGACGCGGCTCTCCCCGCCACTGTCCCGGCCGGCGCGGCTCATCCGGCGCCGGCTCCTGCGCAGCGGGCCGGGCCCTGGCTCGGTGGCCGGCTCAGGGGCGGGGTGCCTTGACGCCGTGCACGCGCGCGTACTCCCCGGCGAGCCAGGGGCCGAGGTCGTCGACGTAGGTGCGCAGCGGGGCGAGGTCACCGACGGGCTCGTACCCGCGCACGGCCGCCGCGGTCATCTGCGCGGCCCGCGCCGGGTAGTACGTCCCGAAGGCGGCGGCCATCTCGTGCAGGTCGCTGGTCCAGCCCTGCCAGCGGCCCATCACCAGCGTGAAGCCGGTCCGGACGAGGTGGCGGGACATGAACCGGACCAGGGGCCTGCGGGCCTCCTCGGTGTCACCGGCCGCGGCGATCCGTTCCCGCCACACGGGCAGGAGCAGGGCCAGGTCCCCGTTGGTCTCGCGGGCGAGCAGCGGGTCGTCGGGCCGGTAGCGGGGCAGGCGGGCGGCGAGATCGTCCCCGAGCAGCGGCGTGCACAGGCAGGCGACGAACCAGCCCAGGTCGTGGCGCTCCAGGTCGCTCAGCAGCCGCTCCCGGCCGTGGAGGAGCATGCCGACGCCGTCGATCTGCAAGAACTCCTGATCGAGGGCCGCACCGAGGGCCCGCGCCGCCTGCCGGTCGGTGTCGCTCGGCTCGTCGTGCAGCGCGACCAGCAGGTCCAGGTCGCTGCGGCCCGCGCGCGCGGTGCCGCGGGGGATCGACCCGTAGAGGTACGCGCTGTGCAACCGCGGCCCGTAGAGGCGGGGCAGCCGGTGGCGGGCCGCCTCGACGACGGGGCGGAACACGGCGGGCACGCGCGCGAGGGATCCTTCGCGCGCGATGTGCCCCTGCGGGGTGAGGCCCTTGCCCGCGGCGGCTCGCGGCCCCGGTGCGGTCAGCGCGACCTCTTGGCCAGCCGCTCCACGTCGAGCAGGATGACCGCGCGCGCCTCCAGGCGGAGCCAGCCGCGCTGGGCGAAGTCGGCCAGGGCCTTGTTGACCGTCTCGCGGGACGCGCCGACCAGCTGGGCCAGCTCCTCCTGCGTCAGGTCGTGCACCACGTGGATGCCCTCCTCGGACTGCACCCCGAAGCGGCGGGAGAGGTCCAGCAGGGCGCGGGCGACACGGCCCGGCACGTCGGAGAAGACCAGGTCGGACATCTGGTCGTTGGTCTTGCGCAGGCGGCGGGCGACGGCGCGCAGCAGGGCGCCGGCCACCTCCGGCCGCACGTTCAGCCAGGGCTGGAGGTCGCCGTGGCCCAGGGCGAGCAGCTTGACCTCGGTCAGCGCCGTCGCGGTGGCGGTGCGCGGGCCCGGGTCGAAGAGCGACAGCTCACCGATCAGCTCACCGGGGCCCACGACGGCCAGCATGTTCTCGCGGCCGTCGGGGGACGTGCGGTGCAGCTTGACCTTGCCCTCGGTGACCACGTAGAGGCGGTCGCCCGGGTCGCCCTCGTGGAACAACGAGTCGCCACGGGCGAGGGTCACCTCCGTCATGGAGGCGCGAAGCTCCGCGGCCTGCTCGTCGTCGAGCGCCGCGAAGAGCGGATTGCGCCGCAGAACGTCGTCCACGAGTTCTCTCCTTGTCGACCTGCTCAGGGGATCTTGCTCCCCCGTCGCCAGGGGACCGTGTTCCCCATTTTGCCGGACGGTCCAAACAGTGTGATCTGTCACAAGGATGCCGTACAGGTGTCCCGGGGGACGCGGCAGGGGTCCAATCGGGCGCCGGTCTTCGGGGTCCGGGGCGGATGTCGGTGCCGGGCCGTAGGCTGGCCGGGTGTCCGAATCGCCGGTGAGAGCACAGGCCTAGGGGGCTGGGCGGGTGGTTGTACGTAAGGATTCCGCTGTGGGCGAACAAGTGCCCGGCGGCGGTGGGAGTGCGGCGGAAGCGGCGGAGAAGGTGCCGTCGAAACCGGCGAGGAGGGCGGCCGGAGCCGTCGGCGCGAAGCGGTCCGCCGCCGACGCGGCCGGCGCGAAGAAGACCGCCGGGAAGTCCGGCTCCGGTGCCGCCGGCGCGAAGAAGGCCGTCGCGAAGACCGCCGGCGGCACGAAGGCCACCCCCGCCGGGAAGCCCGCCGCCGTGCGCAAGGCCGCGCCCCCCAAGAAGGTGACCGCCGCCCCGGAGAAGGCGACCGCGGCCGTGCGCAAGGCGTCCTCCGTGAAGACCGTCGCCCCCGAGCCGCCGAAGGGCGAGTCACGCACCGCCCTGGTGCGCCGGGCCCGCCGCATCAACCGCGAACTGGCCGAGGTGTACCCGTACGCGCACCCCGAACTGGACTTCGAGAACCCCTTCCAGCTCCTGGTCGCCACGGTCCTGTCCGCCCAGACCACCGACCTCCGGGTCAACCAGACGACCCCCGGCCTGTTCGCCAAGTACCCCACCCCCGAGGACCTGGCGGCCGCCGTCCCGGAGGAGGTCGAGGAGATCCTGCGCCCCACCGGGTTCTTCCGGGCCAAGACCAAGTCCGTCATGGGCCTGTCCAAGGCGCTGGTGGAGGAGTTCGGCGGCGAGGTCCCGGGCCGGCTGGAGGACCTGGTGAAGCTGCCCGGCGTCGGCCGCAAGACCGCCTTCGTCGTGCTCGGCAACGCCTTCGGCCGGCCGGGCATCACCGTCGACACCCATTTCCAGCGGCTGGTGCGGCGCTGGCGGTGGACCGAGGAGACCGACCCGGACAAGATCGAGGCGGCCGTCGGCGCGCTCTTCCCCCGCGGCGAGTGGACCATGCTCTCGCACCACGTCATCTTCCACGGCCGCCGTATCTGCCACGCCCGCAAGCCCGCCTGCGGCGCCTGCCCTATCGCCCCGCTCTGCCCCGCGTACGGGGAGGGGGAGACCGATCCGGAGAAGGCGGGGAAGCTGCTGAAGTACGAGAAGGGCGGCTTCCCGGGCCAGCGACTCAAGCCGCCGCAGGCGTACCTGGACGCGGGCGGCAAGCCCGCACCGCCCCTGGCGGGGCGATGACCGGCGGAACGATCCCGGTGCCCTCGGGCGTTGGACACGGCAGGACGACGGCGAGGAAGGGCACGCGCACGGACGGCGACACGGGCACGGAGGCAGGTACGGACGCGCGCACAGGTGCGCGTACGGCCACGGGTGCGGGCCGAGGGACGGGGGCGGCGATGACGAGGGCGAGCGAGACGGCGCACGGAATCCGGGCGGCCCGGCCGCAGGGCGGTCCGGTGGCACTGAGCACGGAGGGACTGCCCCCCTGGCTGGAACCGGTCGTGCGGGTCGTCGAGACGGTCCAGCCCGTCCAGCTGAGCCGGTTCCTGCCCCCCGAGGACGGCGCGGGACGCCAGTCCGCCGTCCTCGTCCTCTTCGGGGAGGGCGAGCGCGGACCCGAACTGCTGCTCATGGAACGGGCGAGTTCGCTGCGCTCGCACGCCGGGCAGCCGTCCTTCCCCGGCGGCGCGCTCGACCCCGAGGACGGCGACCCGCACGGCGAGGGCCCGCTGCGGGCCGCGCTGCGCGAGGCCGAGGAGGAGACCGGACTCGACCCGGACGGCGTCCAGTTGTTCGGCGTGCTGCCCCGCCTCTACATCCCCGTGAGCGGCTTCGTCGTGACGCCCGTGCTCGGCTGGTGGCGCGAACCCAGCCCGGTGGGCGTCGTCGACCCGGCGGAGACCGCCCGCGTCTTCACGGTCCCCGTGGCGGATCTCACCCATCCCGCCAACCGGGCCACGACCGTGCACCCCAGCGGCCACCGGGGACCGGCATTCCTGGTCGAATCGGCCCTCGTGTGGGGTTTCACGGCCGGAATCATCGACCGTCTGCTCCACTACGCGGGCTGGGAGACGCCGTGGGACCGCGACAAGCAGGTCCCGCTCGACTGGCGGTCATGACAGGGTGGGCGGGTGCCGTTCGGGCCGGGACCTCCAGGACGCCGTGTCCTGGGGCCGCCGCGCGGCCGGCCGGACCCCGGCCGACCTGTGACCTGTGACCGTGGTGACCGGAAGACGATGAGGCGAGGCTCGACGCGGTGAACGTGCTGGACATCCTGCTGCTGGTCGCCGCCGTGTGGTTCGCGGTCGTCGGGTACCGCCAGGGATTCGTCGTCGGCATCCTGTCGGTGATCGGTTTCCTGGGCGGCGGCGTGGTCGCCGTGTACACGCTCCCGGTCGTCTGGGACGCCCTGACGGACAACTCGCCCATCAGCACCACCACGGCCGTCGTCGCGGTCATCGTCGTCATCCTCTGCGCCTCGGTCGGCCAGGCCCTGACCACCCACCTCGGCAACAGACTGCGGGTGCACATCACGTGGTCCCCGGCCCGCGCGCTGGACGCGACCGGCGGCGCCCTGGTCAACGTCCTCGCGATGCTGCTCGTCGCCTGGCTGATCGGCTCGGCCCTGGGCGGCACGACGATACCGACGCTCGGCAAGGAGGTCCGCAACTCCCGGGTGCTGCTCGGGGTCTCCCAGGTGATGCCCCAGCAGGCGGACACCTGGTTCACGGACTTCACCTCCGTCCTCGCGCAGAACGGCTTCCCGCAGGTCTTCAGCCCGTTCGCCGATGAGCCCATCACCGACGTACGGCCCCCGGACCCGGCCCTGCGGCACAGCGCGGTCGCCCACAGCGCCAAGCGCTCCGTCGTCAAGGTCGTCGGCACCGCGACCAGCTGCGGCAAGATACTGGAGGGCAGCGGCTTCGTCTTCGCCGACCGCCGCGTCATGACCAACGCGCACGTCGTCGGCGGCGTCGACGAACCCACCGTGCAGATAGGCGGCGAGGGCCGCAAGTACGACGCGAAGGTGGTGCTCTACGACTGGCACCGCGACATCGCCGTCCTCGACGTACCGGACCTGAAGGCGCCCGCGCTGCACTTCTCCGACACGGTCGCGCACAACCAGGACAGCGCGATCGTCGCAGGCTTCCCGGAGAACGGGTCGTACGACGTCCGCGCCGCGCGGGTGCGCGGGCGCATCACCGCCAACGGCCCGGACATCTACCACCGCGGCACCGTCCGCCGGGACGTCTACTCGCTCTACGCGACGGTCCGCCAGGGCAACTCCGGCGGCCCGCTGCTCACCACCGACGGCAAGGTCTACGGGGTGGTGTTCGCGAAGTCCCTCGACGACGCCGACACGGGTTACGCGCTCACGGCGCACGAGATCCAGCAGGACATCGCCCAGGGGCGCACGGCGAACCAGCAGGTGGACAGCGACCGCTGCGCGATGTGAGGCCGGCCCCGGTGGCCGGGCGGAGCCCGGTGGCAGGTCCCGCGGAGGTGCCCGAAGACGGACTCGAAGACGGACCCGGTGAGGGGTCAGCCGCGGGGATGCCGCAGGCGCACCGAGACCCAGCGGGCCCGGCGGCGCAGGATGCGCGGAATGCCGACCCGGGGGTCGGTGTCCGTCAGTTGCGGGGCGTCCCCGTGGAGGGAGCCCGGAACGCTCGCCGAACGGCGGGTGCGTGCTACGTCACTGTAGTCGTGCGTCCAGCCCATACCCCGACGTTTGCCCCGTCCGAAGGTCGATAACCGCCCACGCGGGCCTCAATTGGCCTATGCGCCGGGCAATTGGCCGTTCGTTGGACAGGTGTTCACGTTCGGATACCGGGCGCACCGGAACCGTCACGGACCGGTCACGCAGCGAACGGGACCGGTCACCGGTCGGGCTCGGGATCCTTCAGCCAGTTGATCAGCTCGGTCGAGAAGGCCACCGGGTCCTCCTCGTGCGGGAAGTGCCCGAGGCCGTCGAACAGCCGCCAGCGGTACGGCGCCTCCACGTACTCGCCGGAACCGGCCGCGCTGCGGGTGCGCTGCACCGGGTCGAGGGAGCCGTGCAGGTGCAGCGTGGGGACGAGCACCGGGCGCTTCATCCGGCGGTAGAACTGGATGCCGTCCGGGCGGGCCAGGGAACGCACCAGCCAGCGGTACGGCTCGACGGAGCAGTGGGCCGTCGACGGGATGCACATGGCCCTGCGGTAGGTGTCCACCACGTCGTCGTCCGGCAGCCGCGGCCCCGACCAGTCCCGTACGAGGCGGGCCACCAGCGCGCCATCGTCGGCCGTGAGCTGCCGCTCGGGGATCCACGGCCGCTGGAAGCCCCAGATGTAGGAACTCGCCGCGGTCTGCCGGGCGTCGGACAGCATCGCCGAACGCCAGCGCCGCGGATGGGGCATCGAGGCGACGGCGAGGCGCCGGACGAGCTTGGGGCGCATCGCCGCCGCCGTCCAGGCCAGGTAGCCGCCCAGGTCGTGGCCGACCAGCGCCGCGTCGGGCTCGCCGAGGGAGCGGATCACCCCGGTGATGTCCAGGGCGAGGTTGGCGGGGTCGTAGCCGCGCGGTGTGCGGTCGCTGCCGCCCACGCCGCGCAGGTCCATCGCGACGGCTCTGAAGCCCGCGTCGGCGAGCGCGGTGAGCTGGTGCCGCCAGGCCCACCAGAACTGCGGGAAGCCGTGCAGCAGGAGCACCAGCGGTCCGTCACCCGCTTCGGCGATGTGGAAACGCGCGCCGTTGGCGGCGACGTCCCGGTGCGTCACCTCGCGGTCGCCGGGGATGCCGATCCGTACGACCGAGGTCGATTGCGCCGAAGGGGTGGCGGGGTCCGTCATGAGGACGAGCGTGCCACAGCCTCGATGGCCGGCGGGGTCCGGTCCTCCAGAGCGGGGGTCTCCGGGCGCGGGTGGGGCTTGGCGTTCTGGAGCACACCGGCGGTCTGCTTCATGGAGGCGGCCACCTTCTGCGGGCCCTTGCTCTTCTTGGCCTTCTTGGCGAAGACGACGCCGATCAGGCCGAGGAACCCGGCGACCAGGACGTTGGCGGCGAAGGAGAGCACGAAGCAGATCGCGAGGTTCCAGTGGCTCCAGGTCCGGATGCCGTACGCGAGCGCGAAGTTGAGCATCGGCAGCGAGAAGAGCAGGACCGCGCCGGCCACCGAGAACGCGCCGCCGCTCACCGCGCCGCGCTTGACGTCCTGCTTCAGCTGCGCCTTCGCCAACGCGATCTCGTCATGCACCAGCGCCGACATCTCCGCCGTCGCCGAGGCGAACAGCTGGCCGATGCTGCGTTCGGCGCCGACCGGGCTGCCGTCGGGTGCGCTCATCGCGGTCTCCCTCTTCTGCCTGACTCTGCGTATCGGAACGGTCCGGGGTTTTGTACCGTCCCGTCAGATCATGCCGGACTGTCGTTCTGCTCGCCTGCCCCGCCCTCCACTTCCGCAAGCCGCCCTGCCCGTTCGGCCTCTTTGCGGGCGGCGCTCCGGCGGTGTTCGACGGCCTTGCGTTCGAGGATGGCCGCCATGCGCAGGTGGTAGGCCGGGTCGTCCTCCTCGTAGACGTCCGGGATGCCGTCGAGGTCGTCGTCGCGCTCCTCGGCCTCGCACATCCTGCGGTACCGGGCGTTGCGGACCTTGAGCAGCACGGTCGCGAGGGTCGCCGCGACGACCGAGCCGGTGAGGACGGCGGCCTTGACCTCGTCGGTCAGCGCCGCGTCGCCGGTGAACGCCAGTTCGCCGATGAGCAGGGAGACGGTGAAGCCGATCCCGGCGAGGGTGGCGAGGGCGAAGACGTCGGCCCAGGCCAGGTCGTCGCTGAGCGAGGCCTTGGTGAACCGGGAGGTGAGCCACGTCCCGCCGAAGATGCCGAGCGTCTTGCCGACGACCAGACCGAGCACGACACCGAGCGTCTCGGGTCGGGTGAACACGTCGGCCAGTGCCCCGCCGGAGACGGACACGCCCGCGCTGAACAGCGCGAACAGCGGGACGGCCAGCCCGGCCGAGAGCGGCCGCACCAGGTGCTCGATGTGCTCGCCGGGCGAGCGCTCCTCGCCCTCGCGGGTCGTGCAGCGCAGCATCAGGCCCATCGCGACGCCCGCGATGGTGGCGTGCACGCCGCTGTTGTACATCAGCCCCCAGATGACGAGCGCGAGCGGCACGTACACGTACCAGCCGCGCACGCCCTTGCGCAGCAGCAGCCAGAACACGGCCAGGCCCACGACGGCTCCGGCCAGCGCGGCGAAGTTCAGGTGGTCGGTGAAGAAGACCGCGATGATCAGGATGGCGAACAGGTCGTCGACGACGGCGAGGGTGAGCAGGAAGGCGCGCAGCGCGCTGGGCAGGTTGGTGCCGATGACCGCGAGCACGGCCAGCGCGAAGGCGATGTCCGTGGCGGTCGGCACCGCCCAGCCGCCGAGTGAACCGGCGCCGGTGAGGTTGGTGAGGGCGTACACCGCCGCGGGGGCCGCCATGCCGCACAGCGCGGCGACGACCGGCAGGGCGGCGGCTCTGGGGTCTCTCAGGTCGCCCGCGACCAGTTCTCGCTTGAGTTCGATGCCCGCGACGAAGAAGAAGACCGCGAGGAGCCCGTCGGCGGCCCAGTGCTCGACGGAGAGGTCGAGGCCGAGGGCGGAGGGGCCGAAGCGGAAGTGGCTGAGGCTCTCGTAGCCGGCGCGCAGGGCGGGGATGTTCGCCCAGACGATCGCGGCGATCGCGGCGAGCAGCAGCAGGACGCCGCCCACGGTCTCGGTGCGCAGGGCGTCCGCGACGAAGTTCCGCTCCGGCAGGGACAGGCGCCCGAGGGCCTTGCGAGCGGCGCGGGAGCGGGGGGTGGCCACGGGAACCTCCGGTCGGTGGGCAGAGCTGAGCACATGCCGACCAGACTTCCCGGCGCACCTGATGATCTTGCTGCGTAACTGTCGCTTTGCTTAGTTTACCTAACGTGCGGCGGGAAGGGGGACGAGGTGTACGCCCGGGGACTTCCTCGGGCGCTTCCGCGGCTGACGTGGAACGCGCGAGAGGGTGCCCGGCGTCGCTTGCGCCGGGTGCCCTCTCGCGCTCTTCCCAGTCCTGGAACCGGCCCGGAGCCGGTCCTCGCGTCAGTCCTCGCTGGGCGCCGCCGGGAGCTTGGTCTGGATGAGGTCCATGACCGTGGAGTCCGTCAGCGTCGTGACGTCTCCGAGCTGGCGGTTCTCCGCCACGTCGCGCAGCAGGCGGCGCATGATCTTGCCGGAGCGGGTCTTCGGCAGCTCGGCCACCGGCAGGATCCGCTTCGGCTTCGCGATCGGGCCGAGCGTGCTGCCCACGTGGTTGCGCAGCTCGCTGACCAGGTCGTCGCTCTCGGCGGCCGTCCCGCGCAGGATGACGAAGGCCACGATCGCCTGCCCGGTCGTCTCGTCCGCCGCGCCGACGACCGCCGCCTCGGCGACCGAGGGGTGGGAGACGAGCGCGGACTCGACCTCGGTGGTCGAGATGTTGTGGCCTGACACCAGCATCACGTCGTCCACGCGGCCGAGCAGCCAGATGTCGCCGTCGTCGTCCTTCTTGGCACCGTCACCGGCGAAGTATCGGCCCTCGAAGCGGGACCAGTAGGTGTCGATGAAGCGCTGGTCGTCGCCCCAGATCGTGCGCAGCATCGACGGCCACGGCTCGGTGAGCACCAGGTAGCCACCGCCGCCGTGGGGCACCTCGTTCGCCTCGTCGTCGACGACCGTCGCGCTGATGCCGGGCAGCGGGCGCTGCGCGGAGCCGGGCTTGGCGTCGGTCACGCCCGGCAGCGGGGAGATCATGATGCCGCCGGTCTCCGTCTGCCACCAGGTGTCGACGACCGGGGTGCGGTCGCCGCCGATGTTCTTGCGGTACCAGATCCAGGCCTCGGGGTTGATCGGCTCGCCGACCGAGCCGAGCACCCGCAGGGAGGACAGGTCGAACTTCGCGGGGATGTCGTCGCCCCACTTCATGAACGTACGGATCGCGGTCGGCGCCGTGTACAGGATGGTGACCCCGTACTTCTGCACGATCTCCCAGAACCGGCCCTGGTGCGGCGTGTCGGGCGTGCCCTCGTACATGACCTGCGTACCGCCGTTGGCCAGCGGTCCGTAGACGATGTAGGAGTGGCCGGTGACCCAGCCGACGTCGGCGGTGCACCAGTACACGTCCGTCTCCGGCTTCAGGTCGAAGACGGCCCAGTGCGTGTACGCGACCTGCGTGAGGTAACCGCCGGACGTGTGCAGGATGCCCTTCGGCTTCCCGGTGGTGCCCGAGGTGTAGAGGATGAACAGCGGGTGCTCGGCCTCGAACGCCTCCGGGGTGTGCTCGGCGGACTGCCGGCCGACCGTCTCGTGCCACCACAGGTCGCGGCTGTCGTCCCAGGCGACCTCCTGGCCGGTGCGGCGGACCACGAGCACGTTGCGGACGTTGGCCACGCGCCCGACCGCCTCGTCGACGGCCGGCTTGAGCGCGGACGGCTTGCCGCGGCGGTAGCCGCCGTCGGCCGTGATCACGACCTTGGCGTCGGCGTCCTGGATCCGGGTGGCGAGCGCGTCCGAGGAGAAACCGCCGAAGACGACGGAGTGCGCCGCACCGATGCGGGCGCAGGCCAGCATCGCGACGGCGGTCTCCGGGATCATCGGCATGTAGATCGCGACCCGGTCGCCCTTGCGGACCCCCAGTTCGAGCAGCGCGTTCGCCGCCCTGGACACCTCGTCCTTGAGTTCGGCGTAGGTGATGGCGCGGCTGTCGCCGGGCTCGCCCTCGAAGTGGATCGCGACGCGGTCGCCGTGTCCGGCCTCGACGTGCCGGTCCACGCAGTTGTACGCCACGTTGAGCGTGCCGTCCTTGAACCACTTGGCGAACGGCGGGTTCGACCAGTCCAGGGTCTCGGTCGGCTCCTTGGCCCAGGTCAGCCGGCGGGCCTGCTCGGCCCAGAAGCCGAGCCTGTCAGCCTTGGCCTGTTCGTACGCCTCTGCCGTGACGTTGGCGTTCGCGGCCAGGTCAGCGGGCGGCGCGAAGCGTCGCTCCTCCTTAAGAAGGTTGGCCAGGCTTTCGTTGCTCACGACATCTCCCTTTCCCAGGGTGTCCGTTGTGTCCCAGGCCACAGCTCATCAGACCCGGGGGCCGGATGACAAGGGCCGACGGGTAATTGGTTTAGACCTGTTGCGGAGTGCTTGCGCAGCTCCGGCGTCGGACGGCGGGTTGCCGCCCGTGTTCAGCATGGCCCCCGGAAGCGGAGGGGGCCATGCCGGGGGTCATGCGTGTCGTCGGCCGCTCGGTCACCCCGGGCTGGACAGGCCCTTCGCCGACGCTGCCCCTTCTGCTCCTCTTGTGTCCTCTGTCTGTCTTGCTTCGTTGATCTCTTCTGTCGCTGTGGCCGGCTGCGACGTCGCTGCCCCTACGGGGCGGAACACCTCGCCGCCGGTCCCGTCCCCGGCGGTGACGGTGAGCAGATACGTCTGCGTCCCGGCCGCGTGGACGTACAGGCCGTGCAGTTCCAGCGTGCCGTCGCGCAGGGCCCGGGCCACCGCGTCGTGGGCGCGCAGGTGCTCCAGTTGCTGGACGATGTTGGCGAGGCACAGCTGTTCGACCGGGTCCGCGGGTCTGCGGCCGTCCAGCGAAGGGCCGCCGGTGCCGGCCTCGCCGGCCATCCGCTCCAGGCTGGGGGCCCCGTGCCGCAGCCACCGTCCGAGGGGCGTGCTGCCGTCCCCGAAGCCGGAGCGAGCACGGGCGCCGGTGCCGGAGCCCGAGCCGGGGTCGGGGCCGGCGTCCTGGGCGGACCGGTGGCCCGGGCCGGGGCCGGATTCGGCGTCCGGGCCGGACCGGGGCGCCGCGCCGGAGCCGAGGAGGGCCTGCATGGCCCCGCATCCCGAGTGGCCGCACACCGTGATGGAACGGACCCCGAGCACGTCCACCGCGTACTCGATCCCGGCGGCCACCGAGTCGTCCCCGCGCTCCTGCCCGGGGAGCGGGACGAGGTTGCCCACGTTCCGCACGACGAAGAGGTCGCCGGGGCCACCCGCGGCCGGCACGGACGAGGAGGGACGGGAGTCGGCGCAGGTGATCAGGAGCCGGGCGGCCTGCTCACCGCTCGGGCCGGGCGCAGGCGCCGGACCGGCCGGCCGGCCGCCGCGGACCGCGCTGCGGCGGCCGGTGAGCCGGACGGAGCCGCCCTGTGCGGTGTGCGTGCGCCGCCAGTCCCGCAGCGACTCGTAGGCGGCGTGGTCCATGAAGGAGCCGTCCCACTCGACGGTGACGTCCGCTCCGTGGGGGACCAGATGCAGGGTCCGGCTGAGCCGGGGCACCGCGAGGAACGTCAACTGCCCTCGTACGCGTACGTGATGGACTCCCTTCTGCTCGGCGTGGGTGATACGGGTGCGGGTGAGGCGGTGCAGGGCGAGGGCGACGGCGACGGCGACTCCGAGCGCCACCCCCTGCAGGACGCCGAGAGCCACTACGCCGAGGGTGGTGACGGCGTACACCGGCACCTCCCGGTGGCGGGTCACCGTACGGATGTGGTGCACGGAGACCATCTGGACGCCGACGGCCATCACCAGGGCGGCGAGTGAGGCGAGCGGGATGAACTCCAGGACCGGGACCATCAGGAGCGCGGCGATCACTACGAGAACGCCGTGCAGCATCGTGGAGTTCCGGCTCACGGCGCCCGCCCGGACATTCGCCGAACTCCGCACGGCCACCCCCGCCACCGGAAGGCCGCCGAGCGCCCCGGAGACGACGTTGGCGGCGCCCTGGCCCAGCAGTTCGCGGTCGAGGTCGCAGCGGGCGGGGCGGCCGGCGGGGCCCGGGCGGCCCGTCACCAGCTTGTCCACGGCGACGGCGCCGAGCAGCGACTGAACGCTGCACACCAGCGTCGTGCTGAGGACCGCGGCGGCGAGCCCGAGGGCCGGGCCCTCGGGCAGCCCGGCCAGGGCGTGGCTGCGCCAGGACGGCAGGTCGACCCGGGGCAGGGTCAGGCCCGTGAGGCACACGGTCGCGGTGGCCCCGGCGACGGCGACCAGCGCGGCGGGCACCGTGCGCAGCAGGCGGCCCGCCCGGCCCGGGAGCCGGGGCCAGCACAGCAGCAGGGCGAGGGTCAGCGCGCCGGCGGCGAGAGCGGCGGGGTCCGGTGCGGACAACTGGGAGGGCAGCGCGAGCAAATTCGCGAGCACGGAACTCTGGGGGCTGCCGCCCAGGACGATGTGCAGCTGGGCCACGGCGATGGTGATGCCGATGCCGGCGAGCATGCCGTGCACGACGGCGGGGCTGACGGCGAGGGCACCGCGCGCCACCCGCAGGCAGCCGAGGGCGAGTTGGGCGAGCCCGGCGAGGACGGTGATGGCGCACGTCGTCCGCCAGCCGTAGCGGTGGATGAGGTCGGCGGTGACGACGGTGAGTCCGGCGGCGGGCCCGCTGACCTGCAGCGGGGAGCCGCCCAGACGTCCGGCGACCAGCCCGCCCACGGCCGCGGCGACGAGCCCGGCCTGGAGCGGGGCGCCGGTGGCGAGGGCGATCCCGAGAGAGAGCGGCAGCGCGATCAGGAAGACCGCGACGGCGGCGGAGAGATCGGCACCCGCGATGAGGGGGCGGCGCCCGGGCGGTGGCGGGCTGTGGGGTGGGTGGGAGCGCTCGGTGCGCGCGGAGTCGGGGTGGGTGGGCACGCAGGCTGACATGTCTCTGCTCCTTGTGACGGGAAGCGCGAAATACAACGCTGGGTAAAGCAAAGGTAATGCAACGTAAAGTTCAAGCATGGATATTCTGCGCAAATGGGTCACTGATTCACCTTGACGGGTGAAGTGGTCTTTTCATCGGCTTGTCGTACTAATTCCTTCTCGCTTTCGTGCGACCTTGACGGCGCTGTCGGCACGGCCGGCACAGCACCAGCACACGCCGTCTCGGCGTTGGACGAGAGAAGGAAGAAGGTGGGCGGAACATGGCCGCCAACCAGAGGATCGCCGCGAGCGTCGTCGCCGCCGTGGCCTGTGCCTCGTCGCTCGCCGGTTGTGCGAGCGGCACCGACGCACCCGAACACGGTGCGCACGGCGCACCCGGTGCGCCGAAGGCCGCGCAGGCGCCCGGCAGCGTCGTCCGTCTGATCGGCGACGGGTCGACCTCGTACACCGGAGCCCAGCCCCACCTGCCCAGGCCCCAGCGGCTGAAGGCGGGTGAGAAGCCCCCGCAGTTCGTCGTGTTCTCCTGGGACGGCGCGGGCGAGGACAGCCAGAAGCTCTTCTCGCACTTCCGCAAGGTGGCCAAGGAGAACGACGCGCACATGACGTTCTTCCTCAGCGGTGTGTACATGCTGCCGAAGGAGAAGCGGGACCTGTACCGGCCGCCGCAGCACGCACAGGGCAGTTCGGACATCGGCTTCAACGACGAGCAGGGCATCGCCGACACCGCGCGGCAGGTACGCCTGGCGTGGCTGGAGGGCAACGAGATCGGCACCCACTTCAACGGCCACTTCTGCGGCCCCGACGGCGGGGTCGGCCAGTGGTCGGTCGACGAGTGGAAGAGCGAGATCGACCAGGCCAAGCAGTTCGTGAAGAGCTGGAAGACCACCAGCGGCCTGAAGAACTCCGCCGCACTGCCCTTCGACTACGACAAGGAGCTGATCGGTGCCCGCACGCCCTGCCTGGAGGGCCAGAAAAACTTCATGAAGGCGGCGAGCCAGATGGGCTTCCGCTACGACAGCAGCGGCGTCAACAACCAGGTGTGGCCGAAGAAGCGCAGCGGTCTGTGGGACCTGTCGATGCAGCTGGTGCCGTTCCCCGGACACACCTTCGAGCAGCTGACCATGGACTACAACTTCATGGTCAACCAGTCGGGCACCCAGACCCAGGGCGACCCCGACAAGTTCGGCTACTGGGGCGACCAGATGCGCGACGGCCTGCTCAAGGGCTTCTACCGGGCCTACGACGGCAACCGCGCGCCGCTGGTCATCGGCAACCACTTCGAGTCGTGGAACGGCGGCACGTACATGCGTGCCGTCGAGGAGGTCGTGAAGGAGGTGTGCAACAAGCCGGAGGTGCGCTGCGTCTCCTTCCACGAGCTGGCCGACTGGCTGGACGCCCAGGACCCGCAGACCCTCGCCAAGCTGCGAGGACTGGAGGTCGGCGAAGCCCCCAAGCAGGGCTGGGCGTCCTTCCTGTCCGGCCGCCCGGCCCCGGCGCCCAAGGGAGTGCCCGGGGCGCCCAAGCCGTAGCGTTCGTCAGGCAGAGGCCGTGACGCCCTCGCCCAGCACGAAGCCGGGGTCGACCTGTGCCGCCAGGTCGGCCCCGGTGCGCTCGTTGCCCCAGGAGGCGGCGTTCTTCAGGTGGAAGTGCGCCATCTGCTGGGTGTAGCGCTCCCAGTCGCGCAGTTCGTACGTGGCGTCGGCGGCCACCTGGAGGGTGCGCAGGGCGCGGCGGTTGGCGTCCTCCAGGAGGTCGAACCGGGGCGGCCGGCCCTTCTCCATGGCACGCACCCAGTCGGAGTGCCCGACGGTCACGATCAGGTCGTCCCCGACCTCGGCGCGCAGGAAGTCGAGGTCGTCCGGCCCCTGCACCTTGTTGCCGACGACCCGCAGGACGACGCCGTAGTCGCGGGCGTACTCCTTGTACTGGCGGTATACGGAGACCCCCTTGCGGGTCGGCTCGGCGACGAGGAACGTGATGTCGAAGCGGGTGAACATGCCGGAGGCGAAGGAGTCCGAACCCGCCGTCATGTCCACCACCACGTACTCGTCGCGGCCGTCCACCAGGTGATTCAGGTACAGCTCCACCGCACCCGTCTTGGAGTGGTAGCAGGCCACCCCCAGGTCGGCGTCCGTGAAGGGGCCGGTGACCATCAGGCGGACGCCGCCGCCGTCGAGTTCCACCGGACGCGCACAGGCGTCGTAGACCGGGTTGTTCTCGGCCACCCGCAGCAGCCGCGACCCCTCGCCGGGCGGCGTCGTCTTGATCATCGTCTCAGCGGAGGCGATGCGGGGGTTGCTGCCGCGCAGGTAGTCCTTGATCAGGGGCAGCCGGTCGCCCATCGCCGGCAGCTCTGCCGCGCGGGCCTCCTCCATGCCGAGGGCGGCCCCCAGGTGCTGGTTGATGTCGGCGTCGACCGCGACGACGGGCGCCCCGGTCGCCGCGAGATGGCGGATGAAGAGGGACGACAGCGTGGTCTTGCCGCTGCCGCCCTTCCCGACGAAAGCAATTTTCATGTTCACGAAGCGTAGTGCGGTGATAGCTGTACGTGGCAGCCTCCGTGAAGAAGACCACTCCTTCGGGGAAGCGGCCGCTGGGGTGCGTAGGGTCGTACTCATGAGTACGTCAGGCGCGACAGCCGATCCTTCCCCGGGTTCCCGGGCGGGCTCGAGGCGGGAGGACCCCCTCGCCGCCCTCGCGGTGCTGCCCGGTGTGGCCGAGTCCGTGGAGTCCGTGCGCAAGGCCGTGGACCGGGTCTACGGGCACCGGATCATGCGACGGCGCAGCAATGCGATCACCTCCGAGGCGGCGCTGCGCGGCGCGCGCGGCTCGGCGGCGCTGTCCGGGGCCGACTGGGCCCTGGAGGAGGTGCGCCGGCGGACCGACTTCAGCGGTGACGACGAGGCGCGCGTGCTCGGCGCGGCGCTGCGGCTGTCGGCCGAGGCCGGCCAGTTGCTCTCCATCTGGCGGCAGTCTCCGCTGCGGGTCCTGGCCAGGCTGCACCTGGTGGCCGCGGCCGGCCAGGAGGACACCGTCGGCAGACCGCGCCAGGAGGGGGAGCGGGTCGACGAGCCGCTCGTCGAGCTGCCGCTGCCGGGCGCGGCCGAGGTGTCCGGGCGCCTGGAGGGGCTGTCGGAGCTGATCATCGCGGGCGGTTCCGCGCCTGCCCTGGTGACGGCGGCGGTGGTGCACGGCGAACTCCTCGCCCTGCGCCCCTTCGTCTCGCACAACGGTCTGATCGCGCGGACCGCCGAACGCATCGTCCTGGTGGGCAGCGGACTGGATCCCAAGTCGGTCTGCCCCGCGGAGGTGGGGTACGCCGAACTCGGCAGGGCGGCCTACCTGGCGGCCCTCGACGGGTACGTCTCCGGCACCCCGGAAGGCATGGCGGCCTGGATCCGCCACTGCGCGGAGGCGGTCGGGCTGGGGGCGCGGGAGTCCACGGCGGTGTGCGAGGCGCTGCAGCGCGGGGCGGCCTGAGAAGGGCGGGCGGGACCGGGCAGGGCGGCCTGGGAGGGGCCGGCCGGAGAAGGGCGGCGCCTGGCAAGGGCGGGCCTCGGAGGGCGGCCGCAGAGGGGTGCGGCGGTCCGGTACCGGCCCGGCACAGAAATGCGGCGGTACGAGTTCTCGTACCGCCGCTGGCATGAGCACCGAGTTACCAGGCGTCCTCGATATGTCGCCCATCAGGTCGGGGTCTTTGCCCGTCACCTGGTGCGGCTGGCCCGTAATCGACGGGTCGACGTCGCGTGGGTGCCCGGTGTTCATGCTCGGTCCGTGGGGCCGAATGCGTTGTAAAGGTGATCCTTGCGGATGTCCTCTGGTCTCGCGGGCCGTTGAGTCCTTTGTACTGCACAGGGGTGACAAGCGGAACCCCCGCCCGCACTTCTTTACTTTCAGGTTCAAACAGGGGCCAACCGGACGGCGGCACCGCCCGAAAGACATGGCCGGTCGGCCCGCGACGGCTCAGGAGAGCGTGCCCCGCCGCCTGCTTGCGTACCAGACGAGTCCCGCGGTGGCCGCCGCCGCTCCCACGGCCGCCGCCGCGACCAGGGCCGGGCGGGGCGGCACGGAGAACGCGGGCAGCCGCTGCTTGAGCCGCACCGGCCGGTGGAAGTCCAGGACGGGCCACCCGCGCGCGAGTGCCTCGCGGCGCAGCGCCCGGTCGGGGTTGACGGCGTGCGGATTGCCGACCGACTCCAGCATCGGCACATCGGTGGCCGAGTCGCTGTACGCGTAGCACCGCGCGAGGTCGTACCCCTCGGACCGGGCCAGCTCGCGGACCGCCTCCGCCTTCGTCGGCCCGTAGGCGTAGTACTCCACCTCGCCGGTGAAGCAGCCGTCCTCGCCCACCACCATCCGGGTGGCCACGACCCGGTCCGCACCCAGCAGCTCGCCGATCGGCTCGACCACCTCGGCGCCCGACGTGGAGACGATGACGACGTCGCGCCCGGCCCGGTGGTGCTCCTCGATCAGGGACGCGGCCTCGTCGTAGATGATCGGGTCGATCAGGTCGTGCAGCGTCTCCGCGACGATCTCCTTGACCTGCCGCACGTTCCAGCCGCGGCACAGCGCGGACAGGTACTCGCGCATGCGCTCCATCTGGTCGTGGTCGGCGCCGCCGGCGAGGAAGACGAACTGCGCGTACGCGGTCCGCAAGACCGCCCTGCGGTTGATCAGCCCGCCTTGGTAGAAGGACTTGCTGAAGGTGAGCGTGCTCGACTTCGCAATGACCGTCTTGTCCAGATCAAAGAAGGCCGCTGTGCGGGGCAAGGAGTGGTTTTCCACGACGTCGAGCATAGGGGCAGCCCATTCGGCGTAAGCTCGGCGCGTGGGTTTGCCTGAGAGGGCTCTCGGGTACACCATGGAAGTCACGGATCGTTCGCGACCGTGCTAACCCGGCCCGACTCCTCCCCCCCCGAGTCGGCCGTGGAGACGACCCCCGCTCTCCCCCCCGGCGGGGGTCGTCGCATGTCCGGATGGGTTTTCCCTCCCTCTGCGCCCCTTGGGCCGGCTCCCGCGCCCAGGACACCAGCTCCTCCTGGCTGCCCGAGCCGCCCCTCGATCCGTGACTCTGTGTAGTTGTAGCGCTTCGCTGCGGAAGTCGCACGGGATCCAGTACAGGGGTCACCGGTTTGGGTGACGGCCATTTTCACAAGGGCCGAGTTGTCCACAGATTTCGACCAAGATCCACATCATTTTCCGGTTCGCTGCACCGTGATTCCTGCGCGCACCGCTCGCGGCCGAGTTCATGGCCGGTTCCGTTTGTCGGACGCGTATGGCCGGTTCCTATCGGCCGCCCATATGGGGCCGCTCGTCGGTCCTTCACATGTACGGGATTCGCGGGCCCGCGGGGGCCGCGCGGAAGATGCAGCGAAGGGGGAACGGCCCATGGCCGGAACTGTCACCCATGATCCGCCGTCCGGCACCGCAGGACGGCAGGGCGGGCCGCTGATCGTCACCGAGGACGCCGATCTCCTCGACGACCTGCTGCGGTTGTGTGCGGCGGCGGGCGCCACACCGGAGGTGCACCACGGCGTGCCCGAGCGGCGGGGCAGCTGGGAGGCGGCACCGCTGGTGCTGGTCGGCGACGACGCCGCGCAGCGGGTGCGCGGAGCGCTGCGCCGACGGGGCGTCGTCCTCGTCGGCCGCGACCAGGACGACTCCGGGGTCTGGCGGCGCGCCGTCGAGATCGGCGCCGACCACGTGCTGGTGCTGCCCGACGGCGAGCAGTGGCTGGTCGACCGGATCGCCGATGTCGCCGAAGGCGTCGGACGGCCCGCGCTCACCGTGGGCGTCATCGGCGGCCGCGGCGGCGCGGGAGCGTCCACGCTGGCCTGCGCGCTCGCCGTGACCGCCGCGCGGGAGGGCCTGCGCACCCTGCTCGTGGACGCCGACCCGCTCGGCGGCGGACTCGACGTGCTGCTCGGCGGGGAGGCGGCCGAGGGGCTGCGCTGGCCCGCCTTCGCCACCTCGCGCGGGAGGGTGGGCGGTGGCGCGCTGGAGGAGTCACTGCCCGAACTGCACGCGCTGCGCGTGCTCAGCTGGGACCGCGGCGACTGCGTCGCCGTCCCGCCGCAGGCCGTCCGCGCGGTGCTCGCCGCCGCCCGGCGCGGTGGCGGGGCCGTGGTGGTCGACCTGCCCCGCCGGGTGGACGAAGGAGCGGCCGAGGCGCTGGCACAGATCGACGTCGGACTGCTCGTGGTCCCCGCCGAACTGCGCGCCGTGGCAGCCGCCGCACGGGTCGCCTCGGCGGCCGGCATGGTCCTGCGAGATCTGCGGGTGGCGGTACGCGGACCGTACGCGCCCGGCCTCGACGACCGGGAGGTGGCCCGGCTGCTCGGACTGCCGCTGGTGGGAGAGGTGCCCGTGGAGTCCGCGCTGCGGCGCCCCGGAGAGGGCAGGACACCGCCCGGCGCCGCGGCCCGCGGACCACTGGCCCGTTTCTGCACGGCCTTCTGGGAGCGGGCGCTGATCGAAGCGGGTGCCGCATGAGGGCGCGGACCGAGCAGCGGTGGCCGGCGGCGGAGCGGGTGACCGAGGCGGGCGGCCCGCGCGTGCAGGGCGCCCCCGGCCGGCCGGTCGTACCGGCGCAGTTGCTCGACGGCGTACGCCAGTGGCTGGCGGAGAGCGGCGCCGAGCCGACACCCGCGCGCGTGGCGCAGGCGCTGCGGGAGCAGGGCCGGGTGCTCGGTGACGCGGAGGTGCTCGGAGCGGCCGAGCGGCTGCGCTCCGAGCTGATCGGCAGCGGCCCGCTGGAGCCGCTGCTCTCCGATCCGTCGGTGACCGACGTCCTCGTGTCGGCCCCCGACCAGGTCTGGGTGGACCGCGGAGGCGGCCTGGAGCGGGCCGCGGTCACCTTCCCCGACGCGGCGGCCGTGCGGCGTCTCGCGCAGCGTCTGGCCGCGGTGGCCGGACGGCGCCTGGACGACGCCCGGCCCTGGGCCGACGCCCGCCTGCCCGACGGCACCCGGCTGCACGCGGTACTGCCACCGGTCGCCGTCGGCTGCACGTGCCTGTCCCTGCGTGTCGTACGGCCGCGCGCGTTCACACTCGGCGAACTCGTCGCCGCGGGCACCGTTCCGCCGGGCGGAGAACACGTCCTGCGGGCGCTCGTCCAGGCGCGGTTGTCCTTCCTCGTCAGCGGCGGCACCGGCAGCGGGAAGACCACGCTGCTCAGTGCTCTGCTGGGGCTCGTCGGACCGGGCGAGCGCATCGTGCTCGCCGAGGACTCGGCGGAGCTGCGCCCCGACCATCCGCACGTCGTCCGTCTGGAGACCCGGTCCGCCAACCAGGAGGGAGCGGGCCTGGTCACCCTCGAGGACCTGGTACGGCAGGCGCTGCGGATGCGTCCGGACCGGCTGGTGGTGGGCGAGGTCCGCGGCGCGGAGGTGGTCCACCTGCTCGCCGCGCTGAACACGGGTCACGAAGGCGGGTGCGGCACCGTCCACGCCAACGCGGCGGCGGACGTGCCCGCCCGGCTGGAGGCTCTGGGCACCACCGCCGGACTGGACCGGGCGGCGCTGCACAGCCAGTTGGCCGCCGCGCTGTCGGTGGTGGTGCACCTGGTCCGCGACCGCGCGGGGCAGCGGCGCATCGCCGAGGTGCGGGTGCTGGAGCGGGACGCGAGCGGGTGGGTGCGCACGGTCCCGGCGCTGCGCTGGGGCGCGCAGGCGTTCGTGGAGGAACGGGGCTGGGAGAGGCTGCGGGAGCTGCTTCGCCCGGCGGACACGGAGAGCGGGGCGAGGACGCGGTGAACGGGATGGACGAATGGGCCCTCGGACCGGCGGCGTTCACCCAGCCGGTGTTCGCCGCGGCGGCCCTGGCGTGCGCACTGGCCGCTGCCCGGCTGCCGGGCGGGTGGCACTCCGGTGCGCGCCGGGCACGCCTGCTCCTCGCGGGCGGCGGCGCGGTGGACACCGGACCTCCGACGGGAGCGCGGATCCTCGGTCAACTGGCCCGGTTGCGCGCGCGGGTGCCGGCCGAGTGGTGGGCGCTGGCCGCCGGGCTGCTGCTGGCGGTCCTGGGCACCTCGGTGCTGCCGGTCGTCGCGGGGGCGGCCGGGGTACCGGTCCTGCGCCGCACCAGGCAGGCCCGGGCCGCGCGCCGGGCCCGGGAGGGGCGGGTGGACGCGGTGATCGCCCTGTGCGGGGCGCTCGCCGGTGAGGTGCGCGCCGGGCGGCAGCCGGGCCAGGCGCTGCTGTGTGCCGCGCGTGACTCGGGTGGCTTCGGGGACGCCCAGGCGGCGGTGCTGGCGGCGGCGCGGTTCGGCGGGGACGTCCCGGGCGCGCTCGCCGCCGCGGCCCGGGAACCGGGAGCCGAGGGCCTGCGGGGGCTCGCCGCCTGCTGGCGGGTGGCCGTGGACCAGGGCGCGGGCCTCGCGGCCGGGCTCGACCGGCTGGAAGGAGCACTGCGCGCGGACCGGGACCAGCGCGCCGATCTGCGGGCCCAGTTGGCGGGCGCGCGGGCCACGGCGTTGATGCTCGCCGCGCTGCCCGCCCTCGGACTCCTCCTCGGCACGGCCATGGGCGCCGGCCCGCTGCACGTGCTGCTGCACACCGGAGCGGGCATGGGGTGCCTGGCCGTGGGCGGCGCGCTGGAAGGCGTGGGGCTGTGGTGGGCCCTGGGCATCGTGCGGCGGGCGGAGGCGGCGTGAGCGCGGACGTCGTCCACAGGCTGGGGATGCTCCTGGGAGTGGCCGTACTGCTCGCGCTGGTGGCGCGACGGCTGCGGGCTGTACGCCGGGAGCGGCGTCTACGGCGGCGTACGGCCGCCCTGCTGGCGAGGGAGGCCGTGCCCGGCGCGGAGTCCGCCGGTGTCCGGCATCTCCCGTCGCAGGCGCGGATGCGGGCCGGGCCGCAGGCACAAGGGCAAGGGCACCCCCGGGCCCTGGGGCGGTCGCGGGTGCCGGTGCCGGATGCCGTACGGCGGTGGCTTCCCGCGGTGGGGCTCGCGGGCGCCGGGTGGGTGCTGCTCGGCGGGTTCGCGGGCGTCGTGGCCGGACTGGTGTGCGCGGCCGGGGTGTTGCGGTGGCGGGAACGGGCCGTGAAGCGGTCCGGAACCGAGGACGACACGGTCGAAGCCGCCCGGCAACTGCCGCTCGCCGCCGATCTGCTGGCCGCCTGCCTGGCGGCCGGCGCGGGCCCGGTGATCGCGGCTCAGGCGGTGGGGGAGGCCCTGGGCGGGCCGGTCGGGACAGCGCTGGCCCGGGGAGCGGCGGAGGTACGGCTGGGTGGCGCGCCTGCCGACGCCTGGCTCGGTCTGGCCTCGGTCCCGGGCGCTCAGGCCCTGGCGCGGCTGCTGGAACGGGCGGGTGAGACCGGGCTTCCCGCCGCCGGGCCGGCCGCGCGACTGGCCGCCGACGTCCGCGCCGACCGCGGGCGCGCGGCCACCGCCCGGGCACGACGGGCGGCGGTGCTCGTCACCGCACCGGTGGGGCTGTGCTTCCTGCCCGCCTTCGTCGCGGTCGGCGTGCTGCCCGTGGTGATCGGCCTGGCGGGCGGGATGTGGAGAGGCGGTGGTGGCTGACGGCATGTGGAGCGCGCACGTCACGGACGGGCGACGAGCGCTCGGTCGACCGAGGGAACGTCATCGGCCGACCGGCAGGACGGGCTTCGGCCGACCGGCGGCACGGCCTCGGGCGGCCGGCGCGACGACATCGGACGACAACTGACAACGGAACGAGACCTCACGGGGGTTGAGATGAACACGAAGGTGCGGGCACGGCTGCGTGCCCTGGCGGACCGCATGCGCAAGGACGCCGGAATGGTCACTTCCGAGTACGCCATGGGCATCATCGCGGCAGTGGCGTTCGCCGTGCTGCTCTACGAGGTGGTCACGAGCGGGCAGGTCAAGACGGAACTGCAGAACATCGTGAAACGAGCCCTCAGTGCGCGGATGTGAGCGGCGCGCCGGACGCGGCGGCGACCGGGGGTTCGTGACGGCGGAGGCCGCCATGGTCCTGCCCGTACTGGTGCTGGTGGTGACGGCGCTGGTGTGGGGGCTGCTCGTCATGGTCGCCCAGATCCAGTGCGTGGACGCCGCCCGGGTGGGTGCCCGGGCGGCCGCCCGCCAGGACCCGGAGGGAGCGGTCGTCCGGGCGGCGCGTGAGACGGCACCGCACGGAGCGAAGGTCACCGTGTCCCGGCAGGGGGAACGGGTCCATGTGGTCGTCACCGCCGCGCCACCGGGGCTGGGCCTGCTGCCCTTCACCCTGCGGGAGGAGGCCGTGGCCGAGGCGGAGGAGACGGCGGGACCGGGACCTGGGCCCGAACCCGGGCTTGCGGCGGCGGGGCCGGGGACGGCGCCGAGAGGGGAGGTGGGGCCGTGAAGCGCCGCTTGTGCGGGTGCGACCGCGGTTCGGCCACCGTCTGGAGCGTCGGGGCCGTCGCCCTGCTGTGTGTGGTGTTCGGCGTCGGGCTCGCGCTGGGGCAGGCCGTGGTCGTCCGGCACCGTGCGGCGGGGGCGGCCGACCTCGCGGCGCTGGCCGCCGCGGGCCACTGGGCACAGGGCGGTGCCGCGGCCTGCGCCCGCGCGGACCGGGTGGCACGGGCCCAGCACTCCCGCCTCGTCCGGTGCGTCGTCACCGGTGCCGTCTCGGACGTCACGGCCGCCGCGGGAGGCGGGCCGTTCGCGGCCCGGGCCCGGGCGAGGGCGGGGCCACCGGGGCCCGCGGACACCGGCTCCGGCGCCCGCTCACCGGCGCGGGCCGGCCTCTTCCCGCTCGGCGGGCTTGCCCGGCGCCCCCTTCAGCAGCACGGTCAGCAGCCGTACGGCGCCTCTCTTGTGGAGCGGGTCGTTGCCGTTGCCGCACTTGGGGGACTGGATGCAGGACGGGCACCCGGCGTCGCACTCGCAGGAGGCGATGGCCTCGCGGGTGGCGGTGAGCCAGTCACGGGCGGTGTGGAAGGCACGTTCGGCGAAGCCCGCGCCGCCGGGATGGCCGTCGTAGACGAAGACGGTCGGCAGGAGGGTGTCGGGGTGCAGCGGGATGGAGACACCCCCGATGTCCCAGCGGTCGCACGTGGCGAAGAGCGGCAGCATGCCGATCGAGGCGTGCTCGGCCGCGTGCAGGGCGCCGCCGAGGATCTCCGGGTTGATCCGGGCATCGTCGAGCTGGTCCTCGGTGACCGTCCACCACACCGCGCGGGTGCGCAGCGTACGAGGAGGGAGGTCGAGTTTCGTCTCACCGAGCACTTCACCCGTGATGACCCGGCGACGCAGGAAGGACACCACCTGGTTGGTGACCTCGACGGAGCCGTAGCAGAGCCGGCCGCTGCCCCAGGGCACCTCGACGTCCGTGTCCAGGACGGAGATCGCCGTCGTATCGCGGGCGACCGTGGTGTACGGCGGGTTCGCCTCCTCGACCAGGGCGACCGAGTCGTCGAGGTCGAGCGAGCGCACCAGATACGTACGGCCCTGGTGCAGGTGGACCGCGCCCTCGTGCACGCTCGTGTGCGCGGCGGCCTCGTCGACCGTGCCGAGCAGCCGTCCGGTGCCGGCCTCGACGATCTGCACCGGCCTTCCGCCCTCGCCGCGGATGTCGGTCAGGTCCGCGGCACGCTCCCGGCGCGTCCAGTGCCAGGCCGTGGCCCGCCGGCGCAGCAGCTTCGCGGCCTCCAGCTGCGGCAGCAGCTCCGGACACGCCGGGCCGAACAGTTCGACGTCCTCCTGCGTGAGCGGAAGCTCGGCCGCGGCGGCGCACAGGTGCGGTGCCAGGACATACGGGTTGTCCGGGTCGAGGACGGTGGATTCCACCGGCTGGTCGAACAGCGCCTCCGGATGGTGGACGAGGAAGGTGTCCAGCGGGTCGTCGCGGGCGACCAGCACGGCGAGGGCGCCCTGCCCGGCGCGGCCCGCGCGGCCCGCCTGCTGCCACAGGGACGCACGGGTGCCCGGGTAACCGGCGATCACCACGGCGTCCAGGCCGGACACGTCCACGCCGAGCTCCAGGGCGGTGGTGGCGGCCAGCCCCAGCAGGTCGCCCGAGTGCAGGGCCCGTTCCAGAGCGCGGCGCTCCTCGGGGAGGTAGCCACCCCGGTAGGCCGCGACACGCCGGGCCAGCGGCCGGTCGATCTCCGCCAGCCGCTCCTGGGCGATCACCGAGATCAGCTCGGCGCCACGCCGGGAGCGTACGAAGGCGACCGAACGCACACCCTGGAGGGTCAGGTCGGTCAGCAGGTCGGCGGTCTCGGCGGTGGCGGTGCGGCGGACCGGTGCGCCCTTCTCACCGTGCAGTTCGGTGAGCGGCGGCTCCCAGAGGGCGAACACCAGTTCACCTCGGGGGGAGGCGTCGTCGGCCACCTCGACCACGGGCAGGCCGGTGAGGCGGCGGGCGGCCACCGAGGGCTCGGCCGCGGTCGCCGAGGCCAGCAGGAAGACGGGCGAGGCGCCGTAGCGCGCGCACAGCCGGCGCAGGCGGCGCAGGACCTGGGCGACGTGGGAACCGAAGACGCCGCGGTAGGTGTGGCACTCGTCGACGACGACGTACTTCAGGGCGCGCAGGAAGGAGGACCAGCGCGGGTGGGAGGGCAGGATCCCGCGGTGCAGCATGTCGGGGTTGGTCAGGACGTAGTTGCCGTACTGGCGGATCCACTCGCGTTCCTCCACCGGCGTGTCGCCGTCGTACACGGCGGGGCGCACCCCGGTGCCGAGCGGCCGGGCCAGTTCCCGCACCGCGCGGCACTGGTCGGCGGCCAGGGCCTTGGTGGGGGCCAGGTAGAGGGCGGTGGCACCCCGGCCGTTGGGAGCCTGCGAACCCTCCAGCAGTGCCGACAGCACCGGGACCAGATACGCGAGTGACTTGCCGGACGCGGTGCCCGTGGCGACCACCACGGACTCGCCGTCGAGGGCGTGCTCGGCGGCGCGCGCCTGGTGGGCCCAGGGGTGCTCGATGCCGCACGCCTGGACGGCCGCGACGACCTCCGGCCGAATCCGGTCGGGCCAGACGGCATGGCGACCCGCCCGCGGGGGCAAGTGCTCCGTATGAGTGATGCGCGCAGCCCGGCTCGGCCCGGAGGTGAGCCGGTCCAGAACCGCGCCCGGCGACAGGCGGGTTGCGTGGTCCGTCGGGGTTCGATCGGATCGGTGATTCTTGGCCATTGGCACCGAGTGTGTCACCGGCGTGACGGACAATGGAGCCAAGGCGTCGTGCACGCCTGCCGGTAAGTGATTGAATGCCATCGCGGCTGGCGAACCGTCCTGGGGGCTTCAAGCCGAGGTGCCCGAGGGGCGACCGCTCGATAGCAAGGTGCTGGAGGATCCGTGGACCTGTCCCTGTCGACCCGTACCGTCGGCGATCGTACGGTCGTCGAGGTCGGTGGCGAAATCGACGTATATACCGCGCCCAAGCTGCGCGAGCAGCTGGTCGAGCTGGTGAACGACGGGAATTTCCACCTCGTCGTCGACATGGAGGGCGTGGACTTCCTCGACTCCACCGGTCTCGGCGTGCTGGTGGGCGGCCTGAAGCGTGTGCGTGCCCATGAGGGCTCGCTGCGCCTGGTCTGCAACCAGGAGCGCATTCTCAAGATCTTCCGCATCACCGGTCTGACCAAGGTGTTCCCCATCCACACCTCGGTCGACGAAGCGGTGGCGGCCACCGACTGACCGCCGGCCCCGGGCCGGTGTCCGGGGCGGAAGAAGTTCATGCGGGGGGCCCGGCTCTCGGCGGCCCGGCCCCCTGACAGCACGCCCGTAGCTCCTAGGGGGATGCATGGCCACCGTCGAACTCCGCTTCAGCGCGCTGCCCGAGCACGTCAGGACCGCCCGTCTGGTGGCGGCAGCGGTGGCGCGCAGGGCCGGGGTCGACGAGGCCGTCCTCGACGAGGTCCGGCTCGCCGTGGGCGAGGCCTGTTCCCGGGCCGTCGGGCTGCATCAGAGCGGTGGCATCGCCGCGCCGGTGACCGTCGTGCTGACCGAGGAGGAGAAACAGTTCTCCATCGAGGTCGGCGACGAGGCGCGGCACGCTCCGCGCCACCCCGGGGACGTCCCTGCGGACGACGCCGAGGCTGAGGAGGACGAGATGGGCCTCGCGGTCATCAGCGGTCTCGTCGACGACGTCGAGGTCTCGACCGGGGAGGACGGCGGTCAGATCAAGATGACCTGGCCGACCGCGCCGCCGAACGTCGTTCTTTCCTGAGCCCCGCCGAGCCGACGGCCCGCCTCGACCCGATCGGATCCGAGGCCGTCCGACCCGATCCGCCCCCGTCCGACCCGATACGAGGCCGCGCAGGCTCCCGCGTGCCCCTCGCGCCGGTCCGTGCGTGCCCCTTCGTGAGCTGCGCGCCTCTGTGAGGGGTCCCGCCTGCGTGCCACGCACGGCCGTGAAGCGTGCGTGCACGTGTGTGAGCCGCGCGCCTCTGCGACGGTTGCCGTCCGTCAGCCGGCGCGGCTGCACCCGTGCCCGTCCGTGGACCGCAATCGCTTCCGTGCGTATGCCGGTTCACGGGCCGCGCGCTTTCCTGACTCATGTCGGTTCATGGGCCGCGCGCGTCCGTGCGTATGTCGGCGCGCTTCCCTGCGCCATGCCGGTTCGTGGGCCGCGCGCGTCCGTGCGGCCTGGCGCTCCCGCGCGTCGCGCGCGGCCGTGAGCTGCGTACCTCTCGCCGCGCGTCCGGTGAGTACCGTCCGAAGGGCCCCGCACCCGCGGGGCCCTTCGACGTGTCCAGGGTGGGCGGACACGCCCGCCGGGGGCGCCCCGGCCGCAGACCCGCCATGATTTCGTGAATTCATTCACGATCGATAGCCGGATAATGGATCAAGGGTCAATGCTTTTGAGGCGTTACCGCTTTCGGGTTCCCTGACGAGTGCGCGATCATTTGCTGAGGAGCCTGTGCAGGCTGATTCCATTTACCGCACACTGTTTAGATCGGGTTCGGCTACCTACAATCCGTCCACATCTTGAGCTCAGCCCAAGCGTCAAGGAGGACGAATGGCGGGGCTTTCTACCCCTCATCAGTTGGGTCAACCCACGACTTTCGCAGCCGCGGTGCTGACCAACGACAATCGGATCATCGTGGCGGTGATCGCCGCCGTCGCGCTGGCCGCGCTCGTGGTCGCGGGCGTCCTGGTGCGCCAGGTGCTCGCCGCGGGCGAGGGCACCGACAGCATGAAGAAGATCGCGGAAGCGGTCCAGGAAGGCGCCAAGGCCTATCTCGGCCGCCAACTGCGCACCCTCGGCGTATTCGCCGTCGTGGTGTTCTTCCTGCTCCTGCTGCTGCCCGCCGACGACTGGAATCAGCGTGCCGGCCGGTCGGTGTTCTTCCTGATCGGCGCAGGCTTCTCGGCCGCCACGGGTTATATCGGCATGTGGCTCGCCGTGCGCAGCAATGTGCGCGTCGCCGCCGCGGCCCGGGAAGCGACTCCCGCCCAGGGCGAACCGGAAAAGGATCTCACCACCGTCTCGCACAGAGCGATGAAGATCGCTTTCCGTACGGGCGGCGTCGTCGGCATGTTCACGGTGGGGCTCGGCCTGCTGGGCGCCTCCTGTGTGGTGCTGGTCTACGCGGCGGACGCGCCGAAGGTGCTGGAGGGCTTCGGCCTCGGCGCCGCGCTGATCGCCATGTTCATGCGTGTCGGGGGCGGCATCTTCACCAAGGCCGCCGACGTGGGCGCCGACCTGGTCGGCAAGGTCGAGCAGGGCATTCCGGAGGACGATCCGCGCAATGCCGCGACCATCGCCGACAACGTGGGCGACAACGTCGGCGACTGCGCGGGCATGGCGGCCGACCTCTTCGAGTCGTACGCCGTCACGCTGGTCGCCGCGCTCATCCTGGGCAAGGCGGCCTTCGGCGACGACGGACTCGCCTTCCCCCTGCTCGTGCCCGCGATCGGCGTGATCACCGCCATGATCGGCATCTTCGCGGTGGCGCCGCGCCGCGCCGACCGCAGCGGCATGAGCGCGATCAACCGTGGCTTCTTCATCTCCGCGGTGATCTCGCTCGCCCTGGTCGCGGCGGCCGTCTACACCTATCTGCCGTCGTCCTACGCGGGTCTGACCGGCGTCACCGACGCGGCGATCCGCGGCAAGGACGGTGATCCGCGGATCCTCGCCCTGGTCGCGGTGGCCATCGGCATCCTGCTGGCGGCTGTGATCCAGCAGCTGACCGGCTACTTCACCGAGACCACCAGGCGGCCGGTCCGCGACATCGGCAAGACGTCGCTCACCGGCCCGGCCACCGTCGTCCTCGCCGGCATCTCCGTCGGCCTGGAGTCGGCCGTCTACACCGCGCTGCTGATCGGGCTCGGCGTGTACGGGGCGTTCCTGCTCGGCGGCACGTCGATCATGCTGGCGCTCTTCGCGGTGGCGCTGGCCGGCACCGGCCTGCTCACCACGGTCGGCGTGATCGTCGCCATGGACACCTTCGGTCCGGTCTCCGACAACGCCCAGGGCATCGCCGAGATGTCCGGTGACGTCGAGGGGGCGGGCGCCCAGGTGCTCACCAATCTGGACGCGGTCGGCAACACCACCAAGGCGATCACCAAGGGCATCGCCATCGCCACCGCGGTCCTGGCGGCGTCGGCGCTCTTCGGTTCCTACCGGGACGCCATCACCACCGGAGCGCAGGACGTCGGGGCGAAGCTCTCGGGTGCCGGTACGCCGATGACCCTGATCATGGACATCTCACAGCCCAACAACCTGGTCGGGCTCATCGCCGGTGCCGCGGTCGTCTTCCTGTTCTCGGGGCTGGCGATCAACGCGGTGTCGCGGTCGGCGGGCTCGGTGGTCTTCGAGGTGCGGCGGCAGTTCCGTGAGAAGCCCGGGATCATGGACTTCAGCGAGAAGCCGGAGTACGGCAAGGTCGTCGACATCTGCACCAAGGACGCCCTGCGGGAACTCGCCACGCCCGGACTGCTCGCCGTGATGGCGCCCATCTTCATCGGGTTCACGCTCGGGGTCGGCGCGCTCGGTGCGTACCTGGCGGGCGCCATCGGCGCGGGCACCCTCATGGCGGTGTTCCTCGCCAACTCCGGCGGTGCCTGGGACAACGCCAAGAAGCTGGTCGAGGACGGCCACCACGGCGGCAAGGGCAGTGAGGCCCACGCCGCCACGGTGATCGGCGACACGGTCGGCGACCCGTTCAAGGACACCGCGGGACCTGCGATCAACCCGCTGCTGAAGGTGATGAACCTCGTGTCGCTGCTCATCGCGCCCGCGGTCATCAAGTTCTCCTACGGGCACGACAAGAGCATCGGTGTACGGGTCCTGATCGCGATCCTGGCGCTGCTCGTGATCGTCGGCTCGGTCTACGTCTCCAAGCGGCGCGGGATCGCCGTCGGCGACGAGGAGAGCGCCGAACGGGTGTCCAAGCCGGCCGACCCCGCGGTGGTCTCGTAGGGGCAGGGCGGTACGGCAGGCCGGGCTCGGGAGCGGGTGGGCGGCGCGTGCGACGCGCCGCCCGCCCGTTGCGTGTCCGGTGGACCTGGGGCCGTGAGCCGTAGGCCGCGTGCCGTGAGCCATGAGCCATGAGCCGTGCGCTCCGTGCTCCGAGCCCCGATCCGTGACCGATGTGCCGTGTGCCGTGCGCTCCGGCCCCCCCGTGTGCCCCGATCCCCGAATTTCCGAGCCCCGATCCGTGACCGTCAGTCGTGTGCGTGCGCTGTGGCCCGTGCGTCGTGAGCCTTCTCTCGCTTGGTGCAAATGGCTGCAAGACGGCATGTAAGGGGTGATCGGACCCTGGCCGCGTTCCCGCGGCGTGTATGTTCCGGGGCCGAGAGCCATGGAAGGGACCGATCCGGTGAACAAGAAGCTCGCGGCCGCACTGTCCGGCGGTGCGGTACTGGCACTGGCACTGACGGGATGCTCCGGCAGCAGCGACGACGGCAAGAACGACGCACTGAACACCTGGGCCAAGCAGGTGTGCGACGGCGTCCAGCCGCAGGCGAAGAAGATCCAGGCCGCCAGCGCCGCGATCCAGAAGCAGACCTCGGACAACACCCCGACGAAGACGGTCCAGGAGACCGACGCGCAGGCCTTCCAGGACATGTCCGACGCCTACAAGGCGATCGGCGCCGCCGTGAACAAGGCCGGCGCGCCCGAGGTCGACGGCGGCCAGAAGAAGCAGCAGGACGCGGTCAAGGAACTGAACGACCTCGGTGCCTCGTACGCCTCGCTCAAGGAGCAGGTGGACAAACTCGACACCAAGGACCAGGCCAAGTTCGCGGACGGGCTCAAGGACATCGCCACTCAGCTGGACAAGCTGAGCAAGACCGGGAACGACGCGCTCAAGAACCTCGAGGAGGGCGACGTCGGCAAGGCGATGGCCACCCAGCCGAGCTGCAAGTCCGCCCCGACCGGCGCCTCCTCCGCGACCGCGTCACCGGCGAACGGCTGACGCGCCGTCTCCGAGGCCGGTCCCGGCTGACCCCGGCGGGGCCGCACCTGACGAGACACGGCCGGCACGCGCGCGTGCCGGCCGTTCGCGCGCGTCCAGCCGTACGCGTGTGCGGGGGCCGGGGCGTGCGCGCGTGTGCGATGTCGGTGGGAGCCGACACAATGGGTGCGTGAGTGACTCCAGCCTGCCCGCCCCGACCGCCCTGCCCGCCGCCGACCGTCCGGAGGTCGCCGCCCGGCTCCGGGACGCCCTGCTCGGCGCGTCGTTCACCGCCGACGGACTGCTCGAACTGCTCGGTGCGCCCGCCTACGCCGCGCTCGCCCGCAGCGAGACCGTGCCCGCGCTGCGGGCCACGCGCGGGGACACGCCGATCGAAGTGCTCGTCCGGCTCTTCCTGCTGCAGCAGCCCGTGCCGCACGCGCGCGTGGCGGACGTCCTGCCCGTCGAGGCCTGCCTGGAGACCGGCTGGCTGACCCGGGTCGGCGGTGACGAGGTGGCCGCGACCGTGGACGTACGGCCGTACGGCGGACTCGACGGCGAGGACTGGTTCATCGTCTCCGACCTGGGGTGCGCGGTCGGCGGCGCGGGCGGCATCGGCAGCCGTGAGGAGGGTGTCGTCCTCGGTGTGGGCGGTGCCTCCACGACCCTGGCCGGTCTCACGGTCCGTACGCCCGTCGGCTCCGCGCTCGACCTCGGCACCGGTTCCGGGATCCAGGCGCTGCACGCGAGCCGGCACGCCACGCGGGTGACCGCGACCGACCTCAACCCGCGCGCGCTGCACATCACCGCCCTCACCCTCGCCCTGTCCGGGGCCCCGGCCGCCGATCTGCGGCAGGGCTCCCTGTTCGAACCGGTCCGCGAGGACGAGACGTTCGACCTGATCGTGTCCAATCCGCCCTTCGTCATCTCGCCGGGCGCCCGGCTCACCTACCGGGACGGCGGGATGAGCGGGGACGATCTGTGCCGCACGCTCGTTCAGCAGTCGGGGGAGCGGCTGAGCGAGGGCGGCTTCGCGCAGTTCCTCGCCAACTGGCAGCACGTCGAGGGGGAGGACTGGCAGGACAGACTCAGGTCGTGGGTGCCCCGTGGCTGCGACGCGTGGATCGTGCAGCGCGAGGTGCAGGACGTCACGCAGTACGCGGAGCTGTGGCTGAGGGACGCCGGTGACCACCGCGGCGACCCGGCGGAGTACCAGGCGCGGTACGACGCCTGGCTGGAGGAGTTCGAGGCGCGCAAGGTGAAGGCCGTGGGGTTCGGCTGGATCACCCTGCGCAGGACGGGGTCCGCCGTTCCCTCGGTCACCGCCGAGGAATGGCCGCACCCGGTCGAACAGCCGCTCGGTGACACCGTGCGCGCGCACTTCGACCGCCTCGACTACCTGCGGGAGCACGACGACGCGGCGCTGCTCGACGCGCACTTCCGGCTCGTGCGGGAAGTGGTGCAGGAGCAGGTCGGGCTGCCCGGTGCCGAGGACCCGGAGCACGTCGTGCTGCGGCAGCACCGCGGCATGCGCCGGGCCACCACGGTGGACACGGTCGGTGCCGGTTTCGCGGGGGTGTGCGACGGCACGCTGAGCGCCGGCCGCATCCTGGACGCCATCGCCCAGCTGGTCGGCGAGGACCCGGTCCTGCTGCGCGACCGCACCCCGGCGCAGATCCGGCTGCTGGTGGAGCAGGGCTTCCTGGAGCCGGCGGACTGGAACCCGGCGGGCTGAGACCACCCGCTCGCTACGGCCGGCCCCCGCCCGGCGCGCTCCGGGCGGGCCGGACCGAGGCAGGGCCGGCCTCCCAGGCGGTCCCCTCCGCGTGACCGACCCGCCCCGGAACGGAACCGCCGCCGTCCCGCGGCCGGTCCCTTCGACCATTTTTCGGTCATCCGTCCAGCGAGCGCCGGTGGCCGGCGGGCGGTCGTCGGCGAGCCGCGCGTCCGCGGGTCCGCCCGGCGTTCACGCGGGGTTGGCCGGCCCGTCGTCCAGGGGTGCCAGCCTCCCCGACCGGGGGCATCCGGGGCGGGAGGGTACGTACGTGGAAAGCGGTCCGGCGATCTTCACGGGGACGGTGTTCGCCCTGTTCGGAGCGGTCCTGCTGGGGTGGACGGTGCTCCGCGCACGGCGCCGGGAGCCGGTGGCCCTCGGGGTGCACCAGGCCGTGTCGGTGACCCTCGCGTCCGTGATCGCCGTGGGCTGTCTCGCGCTCGGGACGTGGGGTCTGACGGGCGTGTGAGAACCGTCGCGGCGCCCGGCTCCGCGTATCCGGTGGATCACCTTCCGCATCTGCCCGGACCGGCCCGTCGGCACTCCGGGCGGCAGGAAGGGCGGTAGTCGGGTTACCGTTCGAGTGGCCGTTGCGGGCTTTTCCCGTTTGACACGGGGGCGGGATGTACCGTCACACTCCGCAGCGTCAGCACTGCCCGGCCCCGGGAATCCACACATCCGGGGAGATCCAGCGAGACACAGCGAGACCAAGCGTCGACCGGAGAGAAGAGCGAAGTTGTCCCCGACCAGCGAGACCGCACAGGGCGGCCGCCGACTCGTCATCGTCGAGTCGCCTGCCAAGGCGAAGACGATCAAGGGCTATCTCGGCCCCGGCTACGTCGTCGAAGCGAGCGTCGGGCACATCCGGGACCTTCCCAACGGGGCCGCGGAGGTTCCCGAGAAGTACACCGGCGAGGTCCGCCGCCTCGGTGTGGACGTAGAACATGACTTCCAGCCGATCTATGTGGTCAACGCCGACAAGAAGGCCCAGGTCAAGAAGCTCAAGGACCTGCTGAAGGACTCCGACGAACTCTTCCTCGCCACCGATGAGGACCGCGAGGGCGAGGCCATCGCGTGGCACCTCCAGGAAGTGCTGAAGCCGAAGATCCCGGTCAAGCGGATGGTCTTCCACGAGATCACCAAGGACGCGATCCGGGCGGCCGTCGCCAATCCGCGCCAGCTCAACCAGAAGCTCGTCGACGCCCAGGAGACCCGCCGCATCCTCGACCGCCTCTACGGCTACGAGGTCTCGCCGGTCCTGTGGAAGAAGGTCATGCCGCGGCTGTCGGCAGGCCGCGTCCAGTCCGTCGCGACCCGGCTCGTGGTCGAACGGGAACGCGAGCGCATCGCCTTCCGCTCGGCCGAGTACTGGGACCTGACGGGCACCTTCACGACCGGCCGCGCGGGCGACCCGTCGGACCCGTCCTCCCTGGTCGCGCGGCTCCAGACGGTCGACGGCCGGCGTGTCGCGCAGGGCCGTGACTTCGACTCGCTGGGGCAGCTGAAGAGCGCGAACACCCTCCACCTCGACGAGGCGAACGCGCGTGCGCTCGCCGCCGCGCTGGAGCAGACGTCCTTCTCCGTCCGCTCCGTCGAGTCCAAGCCCTACCGCCGCTCGCCGTACGCCCCGTTCCGTACGACGACGTTGCAGCAGGAGGCCAGCCGCAAGCTCGGCTTCGGCGCCAAGGCCACCATGCAGATCGCGCAGAAGCTGTACGAGAACGGCTACATCACGTACATGCGTACGGACTCCACCACCCTGAGCGACACGGCGATCAGCGCCGCCCGCGCCCAGGTCACGCAGCTGTACGGCGCCGACTACCTGCCGCCGCAGCCGCGCACGTACGCGGGGAAGGTCAAGAACGCGCAGGAGGCGCACGAGGCGATCCGTCCCTCGGGCGACCGCTTCCGCACGCCCGCCGAGACCGGTCTGACCGGCGACCAGTTCAAGCTCTACGAGCTGATCTGGAAGCGGACCGTCGCCTCCCAGATGAAGGACGCGACCGGCAACTCGGTCACCGTGAAGATCGGTGGCCGGGCGGTCGACGGCCGGGACGTGGAGTTCAGCGCGTCCGGCAAGACGATCACCTTCCACGGCTTCCTGAAGGCCTACGTCGAGGGCGCCGACGACCCGAACGCCGAGCTGGACGACCGCGAGCGCCGCCTGCCGCAGGTCACCGAGGGCGACGCGCTCGGCGCCGAGGAGATCACGGTCGACGGGCACGCCACCAAGCCCCCGGCCCGCTACACCGAGGCCAGCCTGGTCAAGGAGCTGGAGGAGCGCGAGATCGGCCGCCCGTCGACGTACGCGTCGATCATCGGCACGATCCTCGACCGCGGCTACGTGTTCAAGAAGGGCACGGCGCTCGTGCCGTCCTTCCTCTCCTTCGCCGTGGTGAACCTGCTGGAGAAGCACTTCGGCCGGCTCGTCGACTACGACTTCACCGCCCGCATGGAGGACGACCTCGACCGCATCGCGCGCGGCGAGGCGCGGGCCGTGCCGTGGCTGAAGCGGTTCTACTTCGGTGAAGGCACGGGCGAGGGCGGTGCCGCGGACGCCGGCAACGGCGACGGGGACCACCTCGGCGGCCTCAAGGAACTGGTGACCGACCTGGGCGCGATCGACGCGCGCGAGGTGTCGTCGTTCCCGGTCGGCAACGGGATCGTGCTGCGCGTGGGCCGCTACGGCCCGTACATCGAGCGCGGCGAGAAGGACACCGAGCAGCACCAGCGCGCCGACATCCCGGACGACCTCGCCCCGGACGAGCTGAGCGTCGAACTCGCCGAGGAACTGCTCGCCAAGCCGAGCGGCGACTTCGAGCTGGGCGCCGATCCGGTGACCGGGCACCAGATCGTCGCCAAGGACGGCCGCTACGGCCCGTACGTCACGGAGGTCCTCCCCGAGGGCACCCCGAAGACGGGCAAGAACGCGGTCAAGCCGCGCACGGCGTCGCTCTTCAAGTCGATGTCCCTGGACACCGTGACCCTCGACGACGCGTTGAAGCTGATGTCGCTGCCGCGCGTCGTCGGCGCCGACGCCGAGGGCGTGGAGATCACCGCGCAGAACGGCCGCTACGGGCCGTACCTGAAGAAGGGCACGGACTCGCGGTCCCTGCAGTCCGAGGACCAGCTCTTCACGATCACGCTGGAAGAGGCGCTGGCGATCTACGCCCAGCCCAAGCAGCGCGGTCGCGCGGCGGCCAAGCCGCCGCTGAAGGAGCTGGGCACCGACCCGGTCAGCGAGAAGCCGGTCGTGGTCAAGGACGGACGCTTCGGCCCGTACGTCACCGACGGCGAGACCAACGCGACCCTGCGTTCCGGCGACAGCGTCGAGTCGATCACCCCGGAGCGCGGGTTCGAGCTGCTGGCGGAGAAGCGCGCCAAGGGCCCGGCCAAGAAGACCGCGAAGAAGGCCGCCGCCAAGAAGACGACGGCGAAGAAGACGGCGTCCACGGCCGCGAAGAAGACGGCGGCCAAGAAGACCACGGCGAAGAAGACCACCACGGCGAAGAAGACGGCCGCCAAGACGACCACCGCCAAGAAGACGGCGGCCAAGGCGGCGGCCGAGGACTGAGCGGTACCGCGGCCCCCTGAGTACCCCGGTACTCGGGGGACCACGGCCCCGTGCCCCGGTTCTTCACATTCGTTCACACGGCGCACGCCTCTCGCACGCCCCGGCAGCACATCCCCGCCGGGGCGCGCAGACGTTCGGGCGGTCACGGCGGGCTGTCGGCGCGTCCCGATAGGCTGAACGCATGACGCGAGCCGAGCAGCCAACGGCCCACCCACCGGCCCCCGACGACGCACTGGTCGCGGACTCCCGCGAGCGCGCCGTACGCGCGCTGCTGCGCCGACCCCAGCTGAGGCGGCTGTGGAGCGCCCAGCTGCTGGGGGGCGTGGGAGACGTTCTCGCGCTCCTCGTCCTCGTCGTACTGGTGCTCCAGGCGGCGGTCGCCCAGGGATCCTTCGGCGGCGGCTACCGGGGCGCGGCGTTCGCGGTGGCGATCGTCTTCGGCGCCCGCATCGTGGCGACCGTGCTCTTCGGAGCGGTCCTCCTGGGGCCGCTCACCGCGCTGACCGCACCCGGCGGGCCCCTGGACCGGCGCTGGACCATGGTCGGCGCCGACGGTGTGCGCGCCGCGCTGCTGATCGTCGCCCCGCTGTGGATCGACTGGACCCCCAGCAACGCGCCGGCGCTCCTCCTGGTGACCGTCTTCGTGACCGGCGTCGCCGAGCGGCTGTGGACGGTGTGCCGCGAGAGCGCGGCGCCCGCGCTGCTGCCCGCACCGCCCCCCGAGGGCGCCACCGTCCGGCCGCTGCCCGACCACCTCGACGCCCTGCGCCGGCTGTCGCTGCGGACGTCCTTCCTGGCGATCCCGCTGGCGGCCTGCGTCCTGGTCGTCGCCTCCCTGTTCAACAACCTCCTGGGCACCGGCGTCGCCTGGTTCGACCAGCACCAGGCGGCACTCGGCGCGTACGTCGCGGCGGGTCTGTTCGCCGCGTCCCTGTCCGTGCTGACCTACCTGGAACTGCCCGGCACGCACACCCCGCGCGCGCGGTCGCCGCTGGAAGGGCTGCGCCGCCCCAAGGCGGGCACCGGAGCGGACAAGGGCCGCACAGGAGCGGTGCCGCTGCTCGTACTCGCCTCCGCGGCGGTCGCCGGGGCGATCGCCGCCGCGGTCGCCGTCTGCGCGCTGCACGCCCGCGACCTGGGCGGCGGCCCGGTGCTCTACGGGCTGGCGGTGCTCGCCCTGACCGGCGGGGTCGTCGTCGGCATCCGTACGGCGCCCAAGGCGCTCGTCTCGCTGTCGCGGCGCAGGCTGCTCGCGCTGGCCGTCGCCGTCACCGGCATCGCCCTGCTCGCCGCCGGACTCGTCCCCGACGTCACCACCGTCCTGCTGCTCCTCGCCCTGGCCGGGGTGAGCGCCGGCATCGCCGCCAACGCCGGGCACACCCTGCTCGACCTGGAGACCGAGGACCAGCGCAGGCCGCGCATGACCGATCACCTGCACGCGGTGGTACGGGTCTTCGTGGCCGTCGGCGCCCTGTGCGCCCCCCTGGTCGCGGCCGGGATCGGCCCCCACCGGCTGGAGAACGGCCGGTTCGTCTTCGCGCACGGCGGCGCCGCCTTCACCCTGATGCTCGTCGGCGCGCTGCTGCTGCCGGTGGCCGCCCTGGTGCTGGCCAAGGTCGACGACCGCTCCGGCGTACCGCTGCGGCAGGACCTTTTCGACGCGCTGCGCGGCGGCGACGACCCCGTGACGGCGCCCGCCGGGTCCGGTTTCTTCATCGCCCTGGAGGGCGGCGACGGCGCGGGCAAGTCCACTCAGGCCGAGGCGCTCGCCGACTGGATCCGGGAGAAGGGTCACGAGGTCGTCCTCACCCGCGAGCCGGGCGCCACGCCCGTGGGCAAGCGGCTGCGCTCGATCCTCCTGGACGTGTCCTCGCAGGGACTGTCCCACCGCGCCGAGGCGCTGCTCTACGCCGCCGACCGCGCCGAGCACGTCGACACGGTCGTACGGCCCGCCCTGGAGCGCGGCGCCGTGGTGATCACCGACCGGTACATCGACTCCTCCGTCGCCTACCAGGGCGCGGGCCGTGACCTGTCCCCGACCGAGATCGCCCGCATCTCCCGCTGGGCGACCAACGGACTCGTACCGCACCTCACGGTCCTGCTGGACGTCTCCCCGGAGACCGCCCGCGAGCGGTTCACCGAGGCACCCGACCGCCTGGAGTCGGAGCCGGCGGAGTTCCACGCGCGCGTGCGGTCCGGTTTCCTGGCGCTGGCCGCCGCCGACCCCGGACGGTATCTGGTGGTGGACGCCGGGCAGGAGCCCGAGGCCGTCACCACCGTCGTCCGGCACCGGCTCGACCAGATGCTGCCGCTGTCCGAGGCCGAGGTGAAGGCCCAGGAGGAGGCGCGCAGGAAGGCCGAGGAGGAGGCGCGGCGCAAGGCCGAGGAAGAGGCCCGGCGCAAGGCCGAGGAGGAGCGCCTGGAGCGGGAACGCCAGGAGCAGCTCGCCCGGCTGCGCGCCGAGGAGGAGGAGCGCAAGCGGCGCGAGCTGGAGGAGGCGCAGCGGCGCGAGGCCGAACGGCAGGCCGAGGAGGCCAGGCAGCGCGCCGAGGAAGCGCGCCGCCGGGCCGAGGAGGAGCGCGCCCGGCTGCTCGCCGAGGAGCAGGCGCGCGCGGAGGCCGAGGCGCGGCGCAAGGCCGAGGAGGAACGGCTGCGCCGCCAGGCCGAGGAGGAGGCCCGGGCACGGGCCGAGGCCGAGGCGCGGCGCCTGGAGAAGCAGAAGAAGGCCGAGGAGGCGCTGCTGCGCGCCGAGGAGGCGCGTCGGGCGGCCGAGCAGGCCGCTGCCGCGGCGCAGTCGGGACCCCGTCGGCCGGAGCCTCCCGCCGCTGCCGCCCCGCCGTCGGACGCGGTGACCGTGCCCACCCCCGTGGTGAACCCGGCGCCCGCCGGGGCCGGGCCGGCCACCGACCCGGCGGAGGAGACGACGGTCCTGCCACCGGTGCGTGACACCTGGGACCAGCCGGGCGGCCAGGGCCGAAGCGGTCGGTGGGGCGAGCCGGGCGAGGCTTCCGGCTCCGGTGGTCCGGGCGGAGGCTCCGGCCGGACCACCGGGCCGGAGTCCGACGCGGAGGTCACCGCCGAGCTGCCGCAGCCGTCCGACCGGCCGGGACCGTCCGGGCCGTCGGCGCCGAAGGGACCGCAGGCGCCCACCGGGGCGGCCGACGAGACGGCGGTCCTGCCGCTGGTGCCCTCCGACGGTGGTGGCGGTGGGACCGGCACCGGGAGTGGCGGCGACGGCGGCAGGGGAGCGGGTGCCCCGGCCGGGGCGGCCGACGAGACCGCCGTCCTGCCTCCGGTGCGGGACACGGACCCCGCCGACGCGCGTGGCGGGGACATCGCGGACCGGGTTCCGCCGGGCTTCTTCCGGGACGAGCGGCCCTCGTCCGTCCGGCCCGACGGCTCCGACGACCGGACGCGCGAGCTGCCGCAGGTCGGGGCCGACGGCGGTGCCCGTCCGGCCCGGCCGCGGCCGGACTGGGCCGAGGAGACCCCGCTGGACGACCTGCCGACCCTGGCGGACGAACTGCTGGGACCGCGTCAGGACGAGGACGGGTACGACGACGGCCGGGGCCGCGGACGCCGGGGCTGAAGGCGGGTGTGGTCGGCGGGCGTTGTCGGCGCGCAGCGTCTGCGAGTGCGCCGGGGGAGGGACCGGTCGGCCCCTGCCCTCTGACCTGGCAGGCCATGCCACGGCCGCCCACCCGGGCGGCGGAGGGCCGGCGCCGACTGGACTCGGGCGGCGGAGGGCCGGCGCCGACTGGACTCGGGCGGCGGATCGCCGGTCCCGGAGTGGATTGAGTGCGGCGGGCCTCCGGGCTTCCGGACGTCGGTCCACTCCGGATCGCCGGCTCCTTGGGCCCCGGATCGCCGGGCCGCCGAACCCGCGGGCTCCTGGTCCCCCGGCTCGCAGCACCCGGGCCGCCCGAGCGCCGGGCCGCCCGAGTGCAGGACCGTCCGGAGCGCGCCGAACCGCCGGCCTCTGAGCACCGGGCGGCCCCCCGGGGGCCGGCCGGTGGTCCGCCGTTGTCAGTGGGCCCCCGCACAATGGATCCCGCACCACGAACCATGACGAAAGGGCGGCGTGACCCATGAGCGTGTGGGACGACCTCGTCGGGCAGGAGAAGGTCAGCGAGCAGTTGGCCGCCGCTGCCCGGGACGCCGATGCCCTGGTGACGGCGGCCGCCACCGGCGCCGCGCCGCCCGAGGCGTCGAAGATGACGCACGCGTGGCTGTTCACCGGCCCTCCGGGAGCGGGCATCACGCAGACGGCCCGGGCCTTCGCCGCCGCGCTGCAGTGCGTCAGCCCCGACCGTGCCCTCGGCGGCGCCCCCGGCTGCGGCTTCTGCGACGGCTGTCATACGGCACTGGTCGGCACGCACGCCGACGTCTCCACCGTCGCCGCCGTGGGCGCGCAGATCCTCGTCGACGACATGCGGGACACCGTCCGCAAGTCCTTCACCTCCCCGGCGAACGGCCGCTGGCAGGTGATCCTGGTCGAGGACGCCGAGCGGCTGAACGAGAAGTCGGCCAACGCCGTGCTGAAGGCCGTCGAGGAGCCCGCCCCCCGCACGGTGTGGCTGCTGTGCGCCCCCTCGATCGAGGACGTCCTGCCCACGATCCGCTCCCGCTGCCGCCACCTGAACCTGAGCACCCCGTCCGTGGACGCGGTGGCCGACATGCTCGTACGCCGGGACGGGGTCGAACCCGACGTCGCCGCGGCGGCCGCCCGTGCCACCCAGGGCCACATCGACCGGGCCCGCCGCCTGGCCACCGACCCGGCCGCGCGTGAGCGCCGCGCCGCCGTGCTGAGGCTTCCGCTCCGTCTCGACGAGATCGGCGGCTGTCTCAAAGCGGCCCAGGAACTGGTCGACGCGGCGGCGGACGACGCGAAGGCGCTCGCCGAGGAGACGGACGCGAAGGAGACCGAGGAACTGAAGGCGGCGCTGGGCGCGGTGCAGGGCGGCCGGCTGCCGCGCGGCACGGCGGGCGTGATGAAGGACCTGGAGGACAAGCAGAAGCGGCGCCGCACGCGTACGCAGCGCGACAGCCTCGACCTCGCCCTGACCGACCTCACCGCTCTCTACCGTGACGTCCTGGCCCTCCAGCTCGGCTCCCGTGTGGCGATCGCCAACGCGGACGTCGAGGACACCCTCGAGCGGGTCGCCCGGGGCAGTTCCCCGGAGGCCACCCTGCGCCGCATAGAAGCGATCGCCGCATGCCGCGACGCCCTCGACCGCAATGTGGCCCCGTTGCTGGCGGTGGAGGCGATGACGATGGCGCTGAGAGCCGGCTGACACCGCCCGGCTGCCCCGGGCCTGCCGCTCCCGCCCCGCCCCGCCCGCCTGCCTCCGCCGGGGCAGCCGACGAGTCCGCCGCCCCGCCGTCCCGCCTGGCAGCCGAAGGCCCGGCCTCCGCCCGCCCTCGGTGCTGCCCCGGCAGCGTGTGGGTGCTCCGGTGCTCACCCTGGCGGCACCTGGTCGTCCCGCAGCCGCCCCGGTGTCCGCCGACCGCTCCGCCCGGCCCTCACTCTCGGTGCCGGTCCCTCCGTCCCGGCATCACTCGTACGGGGCACGACGCGCGCGCAGCGTACGTCTGTGATCGCTGAGAGTTACGCTCGCTCGATGTACTTCAGGCGCGCCCCTCGTCCCAGCGACCCCTTGAACCGTCACCCGAACGACCCTCCGAACGACCCCTTGGGCGACTCCCCGGCCGCCCCGCGGGCCAGATCCAGGAGCAGGTCGGCGGCCTCCCGCCGCGGCATCGCCCTCGCCGCGCTGCTCTCCGCCGTAACCCTGCTCGTGCCGGCCTGTTCCGCCCGGGAGACCCGCCACCGGGCCGCGCCCGCGGCCGACGCGGTGCTGGCGGCGCTGCCGCGCTCCACGCCGTCCGCGCTGGCGCCGTACTACGGCCAGAAACTCACCTGGCGCGACTGCGGAGCGCCCGGCTTCCAGTGCACCACGATGAAGGCGCCGCTCGACTACGCCAGGCCGTCGGCGGGTGACGTGCGGCTGGCCGTGGCCAGGAAGAAGGCCACGGGACCGGGCAGCAGGCTGGGCTCCCTCCTGGTGAACCCGGGCGGACCCGGCGGTTCGGCCATCGGCTACCTGCAGCAGTACGCCGGGCTCGGCTACCCGGCCGAGGTCCGCGCCCGCTACGACATGGTGGCGATGGACCCGCGCGGCGTCGCCCGCAGCGAGCCCGTCGAGTGTCTCGCCGACCGCGACATGGACACGTACACGCAGACCGACGTCACCCCCGACGACCGCGCGGAGACGGACGCGCTGGTGGGCGCGTACCGGAAGTTCGCGGAGGGGTGCGGCGCCCACGCCCCCCGGCTGCTGCGGCACGTCTCCACGGTCGAGGCCGCCCGTGACATGGACATCCTCCGGGCCGTCCTCGGGGACCGCCGGCTGACCTATGTGGGGGCGTCGTACGGGACGTTCCTGGGCGCGACGTACGCCGGGCTGTTCCCGGACCGGGCGGGCCGCCTGGTGCTGGACGGCGCGCTGGACCCGTCCCTGTCGGCGGCGCGGATGAACCTGGACCAGACGGCGGGCTTCGAGACCGCGTTCCAGTCGTTCGCCAAGGACTGCGTGCGCCAGAGCGACTGTCCGCTCGGGGGCACGGACACGACGCCGCGGCAGGCCGGTGACCACCTCGCGGCCTTCTTCCGCAAGCTCGACGCACATCCGATCCCCACCGGTGACAGGAGCGGCCGCAAGCTCGGCGAGGCGCTCGCCACGACCGGGGTGATCGCGGCGATGTACGACCAGTCCGCCTGGCCGCAGCTGCGCGGGGCGCTGGCCTCGGCGATGAAGGACGGTGACGGCGCCGCCCTGCTGGCCCTGTCCGACAGCTACTACGAGCGCGACTCCGGCGGCCACTACAACAACCTGATGTACGCCAACGCCGCCGTGAACTGCCTCGACCTGCCTGCGGCGTACGACACCCCGGCCGAGGTGGAGAAGGCCCTGCCCGCGTTCGAGAAGGCGTCCCCGGTCTTCGGCAGGGGCCTGGCCTGGGCCTCCCTGAACTGCGCGTACTGGCCGGTGAAGCCCACCGGCGCAGCGCACCGCATCGAGGCGAAGGGCGCGGCGCCCATCGTGGTGGTCGGCACCCTCCGTGACCCGGCGACCCCCTACCGCTGGGCCCAGTCCCTCGCCCGCCAGCTCTCCTCGGCCCACCTCCTGACCTTCGACGGCGACGGGCACACCGCCTTCGGCCGCGGCAGCCGCTGCATCGACTCCGCGATCGACGCCTACCTGCTCCGTGGCACCCCGCCTGCCCAGGGAAAGCGCTGCTCATAGCCGCTCCTGCCCGCCCCGGGGCACCCCCTCCGGGGCGGGTACGAACCACCTCCGGAAACTGTGTAGACTTACGGACGTTGCCGACCGCACCCTGGTGCGAGCAGCACGCCGCTTTAGCTCAGATGGCCAGAGCAACGCACTCGTAATGCGTAGGTCTCGGGTTCGAATCCCGAAAGCGGCTCTCTTGAAAAGGCCAGGTCACATACCTTGTGACCTGGCCTTTTGGCTGGCCGGATCCGTCCCCTCACCGGCCCGGAGCCGGCGAGGGGACGGGGTCCCGGCGAGGGGACGGGCTCCGGATCAGCCCAGTACGCGGACCGGACGGCCCGCCAGGTACGCCTCGATGTTCTCCACCGCCTGTCCGTAGTAGCGCGCGTAGTTGGCCTGGGAGACGTAGCCGAGGTGCGGGGTGGCCAGCAGGCGCGGGGCGGTGCGCATCGGGTGGTCCAGGGGCAGCGGTTCGGTGTCGAAGACGTCGACGCCCGCCCCGGCGATCCGTCCCTCGCGCAGCGCGGCGAGCAGCGCGTCCTGGTCGACGACGGCGGCGCGGGAGGTGTTGACGAGGTAGGCCGTCGGCTTCAGGAGGGCCAGTTCACGGGGGCCGAGCAGGCCGCGGGTGCGGTCGCTCAGGGCGAGGTGGACCGAGACGAAGTCGGCGCTCGACAGCAGGTCCTCCTTGCTCGGCGCCAGGGCCACGCCCACCTCGTCCGCCCGCTCCTCGGTGAGGTTCTGGCTCCATGCCGTGACCTCCATGCCGAAGGCGAGCCCCACCCGGGCGACCCGGCCGCCGATCCTGCCGAGTCCGAGCAGGCCGAGGCGGCGGCCGTGCAGGTCGGCGCCGACGGTGGACTGCCAGGGGCCGCCGCCGCGCAGCGCGTTGTTCTCCTGGACGATCCCCCGGGCGAGGCCCAGCAGCAGGGCCCAGGTCAGTTCCACCGGCGGGGTGGCGGAGGACTCGGTGCCGCACACGGTCACCCCGTTCGCCCGGGCCGCCGCGAGGTCGATCGCCGAGTTGCGCATGCCGGAGGCGATCAGCAGCTTCAGGCACGGGAGCCGGTCCAGGAGGGCGGCCGGGAAGCGGACCCGTTCGCGCAGGGTCACGACGATGTCGGCGTCGGCGAGCGCCTTCGCCAGCGCGTCCTGCGTGGTGAAGTGCTCGGCGTACCGGACGACGTCCACCCGGTCGCTCACCGCTGACCAGTCGGCGGCGGTGAGCGCGGCGTTCTGGAAGTCGTCGAGCACGGCGCAGCGCAGTCGCATGTCTGTCGTCCCCCTGCGGGTTCGGTGTTCGGGTTGTGGCCCTCCAGGGGTACCGCAGGAGCGGCCGTGCGGTAAGAGCTGCGAACGAACGGGGAGTCCGAGCCGGGCGCCCCTTTTGTTCACAGCGTTGAATCGCGGCAGGGAGCGGAAAGAGGAGGCAAAGCGATGTCGTGTCGGGACAACCGGCGGAAATGAGGCAACATCTTGGTGAACGAGGACGGCCGGACGACGACGGACGGGCGGGGAGCGGGGTGCCGCGCGGGAAAGCGCGGGCGCCGCCGTCGCCGGACGGGATGAGCGGGAGTGGTGGAAGCGGTGGGAGCCAGGGAACCGAGGATCGCCGTCGCCGTGGTGACCATGGGCAACCGGCCCGCCGAGGTCGACGCCCTGCTGGAGTCCGTGGCCAAACAGGATCTCGCGCCCGCCCGCATCGTGATCGTCGGCAACGGCTGCCGGCTGCCCGAGTTCGCCCGCCGGCTCTCGCTGCCCGGCGAGGTCACGGCCATCGACGTCGACGACAACCTCGGCTGCCCCGGCGGCCGCAATGTCGCCCTCGCCCGGCTGCGCGAGTACGGCGACATCGACGTGGTCGTCGAACTCGACGACGACGGGCTGCTCGTCGACGCGGACGTGCTGCGCCGCGTACGGGACCTGTACGCCGCCGATCCGCACCTGGGCATCGTCGGCTTCCGCATCGCCGACGAGCACGGCGAGACCCAGCAGCGGCACGTGCCCCGGCTCGGTTCCGCCGACCCGATGCGGGGCGGGTACGTCACCGGATTCCTCGGCGGCGGCCACGCCCTGAGCATGCGGATGCTCGGACAGACCGGCGACTGGCCCCCGGAGTTCTTCTTCGCGCACGAGGAGACGGACCTGGCCTGGCGCGCCGCCGACGCCGGCTGGAAGATCCTCTACGCGCCCGAACTGCTGCTCCAGCACCCGAAGACCTCGCCGGCGCGGCACGCCATCTACTACCGCGTCACCGCCCGCAACCGGGTCTGGCTGGTCCGCCGCCGGCTGCCGCTCGTCCTCGTCCCCGTCCACCTGGGCGTCTGGACGCTCCTCACTCTCCTGCGGACGCGGTCGGCCGCCGGACTGCGGGCGTGGCTCGGCGGCTTCGCGGAGGGGCTGCGCCGGCCGGCGGGCGAACGGCGGCCCATGCGCTGGCGCACGGTGTGGCGGCTCACCCGGCTGGGCCGCCCCCCGATCATCTGACGGCCGCACCGCCGCCCTGGTGCCGCCGTGTCGCCGTCCGGTTGCCGTCCGTCGGTGTCCGGCGGATGCCCGGTCCGCGGAGCATGGTGGTCCCGGACCGAACGCGCCCTGGCCGCCGGGCGTCACTTGGCGTCCGCGTAGCACTCGACCACCGCCGTCGTGAACGGGAACCGCACCGGTGTCGGGCCGAACGTGAGGCGCCCCGCCAGGTCCGCCGCCTCCCGGATCGCGGCGACGACCGTGTCGGCCTCCTCCTTCGGGCAGTGCACGATCACCTCGTCGTGCTGGAAGAAGACCAGCTCCGCGGCCAGGTCCCGGCAGGAGCGGCGCAGCGCGGCGAGCATCAGCAGGGCCCAGTCGGCCGCGCTGCCCTGGACGACGAAGTTACGGGCGAAGCGGCCCCGGGCCCGCACGTCACCGGAGGCGTACCCCGGGGTCCAGCCCTGGCCGGCGGCCCGCTCCTCCGGCTCGTCCTGCGGGAGGCCGGCCTCCTGCGTCGCGTCGTCCTGCGCGGAGCCCGCCGCGGGCGGGCAGGTGCGCCCCAGCCACGTCCGTACGAGCCGGCCTTCCTCACCGGCCCGCGCGGCCTCGTCGACGTAGGCCACCGCGCGCGGGAAACGGCGGCGCAGCGCGGCCAGGTTCTTCAGGCCGTCCCCGGACGTCTGGCCGTAGACCGCGCCGAGCACGGCCACTTTGGCCTGGGCGCGGTCGCCGGAGAAGGCGCGGTCGGACACCGACTGGTAGAGGTCGTCCGGCCGTCCGGCCACTTCCATGAGGCCGGGGTCGCGGGAGACGGCCGCCAGCACCCGCGGCTCCATCTGGTCGGCGTCCGCCACCACCAGCCGCCAGCCCGGGTCGGCGACCACGGCCCGCCGGATCACCTTCGGGATCTGCAGCCCGCCCCCGCCGTTGGTCACCCAGCGCCCCGTGACGGTGCCGCCGGCCAGGAACTCCGGGCGGAACCGGCCCTCGCGCACCCAGTCCTGCAACCAGGCCCAGCCGTGGGCCACCCAGATCCGGTACAGCTTCTTGTACTCCAGCAGGGGCGCCACCGCCGGGTGGTCCACGGACTGCAGCTCCCACCGGCGGGTGGACCTGACCTTGATCCCGGCCCGGCCGAACGCCTTGACGACCTCGGCGGGCAGATCGGGCCGCACCCGGCGGCCGAAGGCGGCCGACACCTCGTCGGCCAGCTCGGCCAGGCGGCGCGGCTCACCGCCGCCCGCGTACCGCTCGCCGAGCAGTTCGTGCAGCACCCGGCGGTGCACGTCCGCGCTCCAGGGCAGGCCCGCGCGGTTCATCTCGGCCGCCACCAGCATCCCGGCCGACTCGGCGGTGGTCAGCAGGTGCATGCGGTCCGGGTGGGCGGTCCGCTCGTGCCGCCGCTGCTGCTCGGCGTAGACCGCGAGCAGGTCCGTCAGGGGCAGGGGTGCGTCCTGCGGTTCGAAGAGCGGGGACTGCGCGCCGGGTGCGGCCGGCCGCAGCGGCGGGTCGGGCGGTACGGGACCGCCGCGCAGCCGGGCCAGGGCGGCCGCCGCCGACCGCGGCTCGCCGTGGTGCCCCTCGTGGCCGAGCAGGAGCGTCTCGGCGTCCTCGATGTCGTAGCAGCGCTCGACCCGCACGCCCGCGGCGAGCAGGCGCGGGTAGACCTCGGCGGTGGACCGCCACACCCACCGCGTGACGTCCGGCCTGCTGCGCACCGCCCCGGCGAGGTCCGGCTCGCGGCGCACCGGTCCGGCGGGCAGCCCGTCCGGGCCGAGGGGTACGACGTCGGCGCCGCCGTCCTCGGCCGGAGCGAGAGCCCACCGGTCGGTCATGCCGTGAGTGTCGCAGGCGCCTGTGACAATCGCCCCTGACCTGCGGCCCGCAGGATCACTCGGAGGGGGCCGAGGGCGATTCCGAGGGGGTTGCCGTGGGTGCCTCGCCCTCCTCGCGGTCGGCCAGGAGCTTCTCCAGGGTGCGCGTGACGTACTCCTCGGTGCGCGCCTTGTCGAGGCCGAGTCCGCTCAGCAGGCCCTCGCCGTTCTCCAGTTCCAGCAGGGCCAGCAGGATGTGCTCGGTGCCGATGTAGTTGTGACCGAGGCGCAGGGCCTCGCGGAAGGTGAGTTCCAGGGCCTTCTTGGCGGCGGATCCGTAGGGGACGAGGTCCGGGGCGTCGGGGGACGCGGGCGGCAGCGCGGCGGTCGCGGCCTCGCGGACGGCTTCCAGGGTGACGCCCTGCTCCCGGATCGCCTGGGAGGCGAGGGCCTCGGGCTCGGTGAGCAGACCGAGGACGAGGTGCGCGGGCAGTCCCTCGGTGCTCCGGGCGGACTTCGCGGCCTCGTGGGCCGCCATGACGACCTTCCGCGCGCGGGGTGTGTAGCGGCTGAACCCCTGGCTGGGGTCGAGGTCGGCGGACTCCTTGGGCACGAACCGCTTCTGCGCGGCCTGGCGGGTGACGCCCATGCTGGCGCCGATGTCGGTCCAGGAGGCGCCGGAGCGGCGGGCCTGGTCCACGAAGTGACCGATGAGGTGGTCGGCCACCTCGCCGAGGTGCTCGCCGGCGAGCACGGCGTCCTGGAGCTGTTCGAGGGGTTCCTGGTGGACCTGCTTGATGGCCGAGATGAGGTCGTCGAGACGGACCGTCGACCGGATGGGGTTCGTCATGTGTCAACCATAGGTTGACAAGTAGGGGGTGTCAACCTTGGGTTGACATTGATCTCGGCGGCTTTCCTGGGATGCCATCGCTCACCCCGCCGTAGGTTTTCCACAGGCTGTGGACGAAGAATCCCGCTTTCTCGACCTCGTGGCACGATCGATCCGTGACCACGTCCCGCACGTCCCGCTCCTCCGGAAGCTCCCGCGCCGCCGGGAGTTCCGGCTCCTCCCGCTCCTCCCGCTCCTCCGGGCCCACCGGTGAGTCCGGCGGGCCCGGTGAGTCCGGCACCGTCGACCGCGCCTTCCGAGCCGCCCTCTACGCCGCCTCCGACGACGCCCTCGACGCCGGTGCCTCCCTGCTCGCGGCCGACCCCGCCGCGGACGCCGAACTCGACCGGCGCGGCCGGGAGTTCGTGGCGACCGCGTGGCAGCGCGGCTGGCAGCCCGCCGACGTCGTGCGGATCGCGGGGCGGGAGCTGGGCGAGGCGCACGCAGGGCTCGTGGCCGGTCTGATCCGCGCGCAGGCCCCGCACGACCTTCCGCGCGGCCGGCGCTGGACCGCCCAGCTCGACGCGCTGCCCACCGGCGCGCCGCCCCGGACCGACCGCTTCACCTACGCCACCGCCGTGCTGGAGCTGTACCGCCTGCTCCTGCGGCTGCCCGTCCTCGAACACCTGGAGCCGTCCGCCGGGCGCCCGTCCGCGGCACCGGCCGGTGAGTCCCGCGTGCTCGGCCGCATCCGGGCGCTGCTGGCCAAGGCGGAGGCCACCGGGTTCCCGGAGGAGGCGGAGGCGCTGAGCGCGAAGGCCCAGGAGCTGATGGCCCGGCACAGCGTCGACGAAGCGCTGCTCGCCGCCCGCGCCCCCGCGCCCGGCACGCCCGGAGCCTGCCGGATCGGCGTCGAACCGCCGTACGAACAGGCCAAGGCCGTCCTGCTGGACGCGGTCGCCACCGCGAACCACTGCCGGGCCGTGTGGAACGAGCCCCTGGGCTTCTCCACCGTCGTCGGCTTCGAGGCCGAGCTGGACGCGGTCGAGTTGCTGTACACCTCACTCCTCGTGCAGGCCACGACCGCGATGACGCGGGCCGAGGCGGCCCAGAGAGCCGGCGGGCGCAAACGGACGAAGACCTTCCGGCAGTCCTTCCTCGCCGCCTACGCCCACCGCATCGGCATCCGTCTGGCGGCGGCCGCCGAGACCCAGGTGACCGAGGACCTGCTGCCCGTCCTCGCCGGCCGCGACCTCGCGGTCACCGACCGGCTGGAGCGCATGTTCCCGGAGACGACCACGACCCGGCTGCGCGGCGTCAGTGACGCCGCGGGCTGGACGGAGGGCGCCCAGGCCGCCGACCGGGCCCAGATGAAGTCCCGGCGAAGACTGGGGTGACGAGGACCGGGCTGACGAGGGCTGGGGTGAGGAGCAGCACCCTGCCGCGGGCCGGGGCGGGGCTGCCGCGCCCGGCCCCGGCTCAGGCGTACGCCGCTCCCGGCGCCGGCGCGGCACACGCCCGCGCACACCCACCGGCCCTCGCGCCGCCCGCCTAGGGCGCCCGCCCCGGCTCCCGGGTCTGCTCACTCCCCGGCCTGCTCGGCCCCCGGCCCCTGGAGCGCTCACTCCGGTCCGGTCAGTTCCCGGCCCGCTCAGTCACCGGCCTGCTGGAAGGCCGTCACCGAGGCGTCCGGTTCGGCCGCGCTCTTCTTGCCCTGCACCGGGCCGTAGGACCACTTGAAGGTCCGGTCCTCGGCCGCGCCGGGCAGGGCGATCTTGAGCGAGGCCGCCCCCAGGGCCTTCGCGTCGCCCTCCTTGCCCCGCACGTAGGTGAGCGTGAAGGACGCGGTGTCGCCCTTGGCGAGGGTGAGTTCCTGCGGCCGGCCGGTCTTGTCCTCCGGGACGCGTGCGGAGGTGCTCCCGGCGGAGAGGGTGACCCCCGGGAAACCGTTCAGGGTGCACCGGTCGCCCCGGTTGGTCAGGGTGACGGGGACGTCGCCGGTGTCGCCCGCGGCGGGAGCGGCGTTGGCGGGGCCCACTTGAAGGCCGACCTCACCGATCCGGCAGGCGGCGTTGTCGGTGTTCTTGCTGCCGGTGTCGGTGCCGCTGCTGCCGTCACCGCTGTCGCAGGCGGCGAGGAGGAGGGCCGCGGCGACGGCGGTGACGGTGATCGGAAAGGCGCGCATGTACTGGTTCCTCGGGTCGTGACGATGCTCAAGGATCATCACGTACGAGCGTGCGGCGCGGTTGCCCGCCCCGCCACCGGACCGGGCGGACGTCGCGGACGTTCAGGCGCCGGGGCTCGCCGTGGGCAGCCCTGACGGTAGCGCCCCGCCCTCGGCCCGGGTGTACGTCTCCTTGCCGAGTCCACCCTCCCAGGTCACCTGGAGAGTGGTCTTGTTGACGGAGTCGACCGTGCCCGCCGAACGCTGCTTGCACGAGTTCAGACGGATCGTGCCCTTGCCCGCCTGCGCGGCCGCGGTGCCGGTGCACGTGGTGCGGTCCGTCGAGAACAGCGCCGCCTGCCGGCCGGTGATGATGAGCACGACGGCCTTGCCGCCGCTGGTGGTGAGCCAACTCCCGCTCAACGGCGAGTCCTCGGCGCCCGCCCCGCCCGTGCCGCTCCCGCCGGACACGGTCTCCCCGCCCGACGCGGCCCCCGCGCTGTTGCTCGACGAGGGGGTGGCGGCGGAGGCGCCGCTCCCGGAATCCGGGTCCCCGCCGCTGCCGCACGCGGTCAGCGTGAGGGCGCCGAGCAGCCCCGCGGCCGCGATCCGCGCTCCCGTGGTCGTCCTGGTCACTGAGATCCCCCCACCTGGAAACCGGCCGGCCCGCCGGCGGCCGGTACGACCGGAGCAGGTTACCGGGTCACCTGCACGAAGCTCATCGGCGGCGAACGGAACACCGGGGGCTCCCCGTGCGTCTTTCCTCCGTGCACGTTCACCGCGAGCACGCGGGCGGATCCTCGGAGAACGGGCCGCGCATGCCCACCTCTTCCCGGGGCAAACGCACAACAGCTCCGGTAAAGGGCTCGTCAAAGCTGTAATCGTCGAGGCACTCCGCGTGCACGTGCATCTGCTCATGCACCTGCACATGAACAAGGTTATGATCCGGTTCAGTTGACCGATGCATTCCATGGCCGTACCAGCCAGTGCACCACCGGGGAGCGACCTGTGAACCACGACGTCGAGGGCGTGTACGGGGAGTGCGACGTGCACAACGGGATGGCGGCCACACACCTGCGCGGGGTGGCCTGGCAGAAGAGCCGGCACAGCAACTCGCAGGGCTCGTGCGTGGAGTTCGCGCGGCTCCCGGGAGGCGAGGTGGCCGTCCGGAACTCCCGGTTCCCCGACGGTCCGGCGCTCGTCTACACCCGGGCGGAGATAGAGGCGATGCTCCTGGGGATCAAGGACGGCGAGTTCGACCACCTGATCGCCGGCTGACGGTACGGGCCGCCGGGGTACGGGAACCGAGCAGCGGCACCCGGAACCGTACGGACACCGGAACCGTACGGAACACGGGAGCCGGGAACCGACGGCGTACGGGACCCTGGGGCAGGGGCGGCTGCGGGGGACCGCACGGGCGGCAGGCGTCAGAACCGGCCGCAACCGGGCGCGGTGGAGTGGAGCCGGGCGAAGGAGCGCCGTTCCGGACGGGCCGTACGCCCCGCCCGTCCGTCCGGCCGAACGTTCGTTCAGTCGGTGGCGCGCAGCCGGAACAGGGCCCAGACGACCTTGCCGCCGAGCGTGCCGGCCAGCGGGTGCCAGCCCCAGCCGTCGCTGAAGGAGTCGACGAGGAACAGGCCGCGCCCCGACTCGGCCGAGAAGTCGTCGGTGTCGCGGGCGACCGGACTGTCCTGGCTGGGATCGCGCACGCCGCACACCAGCCGCTCGGTCCAGTGCATCAGGTGCAGGCGCACCGAGGGGACCTGCTCGCGGCCGCACGCCGCGGGCCCGTCCGGCAGCGCGTGCCGCAGGGCGTTGGTGACGAGTTCCGAGACCACGAGGCAGACGTCGTCGAAGCGGTCGCCCAGATTCCACTGCTCGAGCGTGGCACGGGTGAACTGGCGGGCCTCGCGGACGGCTTCGTAGCGGGCGGGCAGGGCGCAGGAGGCGGCGTCGCACACGGCCGAGGGGTCCAGCGGCGGAAGGCCCTGCCGTAACGGCTGGAGCATGGTCGATCCATTCGTCCCCATGCGAGGCACTCCCGGGAAATCGCGATCGTTGCGATGCATTGGTCGTTGCGATGCAGCGGTGGCGCGGGACCATGGTTTCGGATGCGCAGGGCAGATGCAAGGGCAGATGCACGTGCACGTGACGGAATTGGACCTACCTGTACCGCTTGTTGGTCATTTTTTCCGCCATCTTCTCGATCGTCGTCGGCCTCCTTCTTGCCTTACGCTGCACGTTTTCTGTGATCTCTTTCCGTTTCCGTAATCACCCGAGTACTGCTCGAAGTGTTTTAGTGGCAGACTTCGGCCCTTGAGGACGGCTGGGGAGGCTGGCGAAGGTGAGCGCGGGAGAGCCCGGATCGGTGGTGCGGCGCATGCTGCTCGGCTCGCAACTGAGGCGACTGCGAGAGGCACGGGGGATCACGCGGGAAGCGGCGGGGTACTCGATCCGCGCCTCGGAGTCGAAGATCAGCCGTATGGAGCTGGGCCGGGTGAGCTTCAAGACACGTGACGTGGAAGACCTGCTGACGCTGTACGGCATCACCGACGACGCGGAGCGCACCTCGCTGCTCTCGCTCGCCAGGGAGGCCAACGTCGCGGGGTGGTGGCACAGTTACTCCGACGTCCTGCCCAACTGGTTCCCCACCTACGTGGGCCTGGAGGGCGCCGCGTCACTCATCCGCGTCTACGAGGTCCAGTTCGTGCACGGGCTGCTGCAGACCGAGGCGTACGCCCGGGCGGTGGTCCGGCGCGGCATGCAGGGCGCGAGCGAGGCGGACGTGGAGCGGCGGGTGGCGCTGCGCCTGGAGCGGCAGAAGTACCTCGTCTCCGAGAACGCCCCGGAGCTGCACATCGTCCTCGACGAGGCGGCCCTGCGCCGCCCGTACGGCGACCGCGAGGTCATGCGGGGCCAGTTGCAGCACCTGATCGAGTTCTCCGAGCGGCCCAACGTGCGGCTCCAGGTCATGCCGTTCAGCTTCGGCGGTCACGCCGGCGAGTCCGGGGCGTTCACCATCCTCAGCTTCCCCGAGTCCGACCTGTCGGACGTCGTCTACGTGGAGCAGCTGACGAGCGCGCTCTACCTGGACAAGCGCGAGGACGTCACCCAGTACGAGAGGGCGCTCAAGGAGCTCCAGCACGACAGTCCCGGGCCGGACGAGAGCCGCGACGTGCTGCGGGGCCTGCTCCAGCTCTCGTAGGGTCTTTCGCCGGCTCTCCCGGGCCCTGCCGCCGGCACGGCCCAGGGCCGCCCGGGTCCGTACCGGGAAGTAGCAATACGCCCCCAACGTCCTTCGCCCGCACGTACGATGACGTTCGATCAGACAGCGAGCGCCTGGGATTCGAGGGATCACATGTCGTCCTACTTCACCGACCTGGCCCGGCAGTACATCGACGGCGAGTGGCGTCAGGGCACCGGTTCCTGGGACATCATCGACTTCGATCCGTACGACGACGAGAAGCTGGCCTCGATCACCATAGCCACGGCCGACGAGGTGGACGAGGCGTACCGGGCGGCGGCGCGCGCCCAGAAGCAGTGGGCCGCCACCAACCCCTACGCGCGCCGCGCGGTCTTCGAGAAGGCGCTGCGCCTGGTCGAGGAACGCGAGCAGGAGATCACCGAGGTGATCATCGCCGAGCTGGGCGGTACGCACCTCAAGGCCGCCTTCGAACTGCACCTCGTCAAGGAGTTCCTGCGCGAGTCGGTCCACCTGGCGCTGGCCCCGGAGGGCAGGATCCTGCCCTCGCCGTCGGACGGCAAGGAGAACCGCGTCTACCGCGTCCCGGTCGGCGTCGTCGGTGTGATCAGCCCCTTCAACTTCCCCTTCCTGCTGTCGGTCAAGTCGGTCGCCCCGGCGCTCGCGCTCGGCAACGGCGTGGTGCTCAAGCCGCACCAGAACACGCCGGTCGCGGGCGGCACGCTGGTGGCGAAGATCTTCGAGGACGCGGGCCTGCCCGGCGGCCTGCTCAACGTCGTCGTCACGGACATCGCCGAGATCGGTGACGCCTTCATCGAGCACCCGATCCCCAAGCTGATCTCCTTCACCGGCTCCGACAAGGTCGGCCGGCACGTGGCCACCGTCTGCGCCGCGCACTTCAAGCGCACGATCCTCGAACTGGGCGGCAACAGCGCGATCGTAGTCCTGGACGACGCCGACCTGGACTACGCGGTCGACGCGGCCGTCTTCAGCCGCTACGTCCACCAGGGCCAGGTGTGCATGGCCGCGAACCGGGTCCTGGTGGACCGCTCGATCGCCGACGCGTTCACCGAGAAGTTCGTCGCCAAGGTGAAGTCGCTGAAGGTCGGCGACCCGCGTGACCCGCAGACCGTCATCGGGCCGGTGATCAACTCCGCCCAGGCCAACGCCGTCTCGGGTGTCGTCGAGCAGGCCCTCGCGGAGGGCGCCACCGCGCTGGTGCGCGGCACCACCACCGACAACCTGGTCGCCCCCTCCGTCCTGACGGATGTCCCGGCCGGTTCGGCCCTGCTCCAGCAGGAGGTCTTCGGACCGGTCGCCTTCCTCATCCCCTTCGACGGCGAGGAGGAGGCGGTCCGGATCGTCAACGACACCCCCTACGGCCTCAGCGGCGCCGTCCACACGGGCGACATCGAGCGGGGCGTGGCCTTCGCCAAGCGCATCGACACCGGCATGTTCCACGTGAACGACGGCACCGTGCACGACGAGCCCCTGGTGCCCTTCGGCGGCGAGAAGCACTCCGGCATCGGCCGCCTGAACGGCGAGACGACGGTGGACGCCTTCACCACGGTCAAGTGGATCTCCGTCCAGCACGGCCGGAGCGGGTTCCCGTTCTGACCTGACCTGACCTGACCTGACCTGACCTGAGCCGGGTCCGGCCCCGGCCGGCCGCCCACGCGAGGGCCGCCGGGGCCCCGGCAATAACCTGGACCGCATGTCAGCGATCCGTCTCCTCGTGCTCGGCGCCGTCCGCCGGCACGGGCGGGCCCACGGCTACCAGGTGCGCAACGACCTGGAGTACTGGGGCGCCCATGAGTGGTCCAACGCCAAGCCGGGATCGATCTACCACGCCCTGAAGCAGATGGCCAAGCAGGGGATGCTGCACGCGCACGAGGTCGCGCCGTCCACGGCGGGCGGCCCGCCGCGCGTCGAGTACGAGATCACCGCCCAGGGCACCGAGGAGTACTTCTCGCTGCTGCGCGAGTACCTCACCGCCTACGACCAGCGCCCCGACGTGCTGACCGCCGCCCTCGGCTTCATGGTCGACCTGGAGCGGGAGGAGGCGCTCGCCCTCCTCGAGGAGCGGGTGCGCGGCATCGAGGAGTGGCGCAGGTCGGTCACCGAGTACTACACGCCCGAGGACGGCCCCGGCCCGCTCGGTCACATCGGCGAGATCATGAACTTCTGGGTGCACTCCGCCGACGCCGGCGCCGAGTGGACGCGGGGGCTGATCGACCGCGTCCGCGGCGGGGCGTACACCTTCGCCGGCGAGGGCGAGCCCTTCTCCGGCGTGCTGGAGGAAGGCCAGGAGAACCCGTACGCCACGAACCGGCCGCACCGGGGAGACGCCCGCTGATCAAGGGCGGGCAGCGGGGATTCCGCGCGCGGGGCAGGGCACCGGGCGGGTCGGTCTCGGCGCCCGGGCGAGGGCGCCCGTGCGCGGGGCGGGCGGTCAGCGGACCGCCGTACCGTCCGCCCGCAGCTGCATCTGCGGCCTGCCGGTCACCAGCAGCCAGGCCGGCAGCGAGCAGGGACAGCACGGACGGGGAGGAGACGAGGACCGCGGCCGTGAACAGACTCACCCAGCCCTGCCGGGTGACGGCCATCAGCATGCCGAGGACGGCCGCCGCCACGGCGAGCGCGGGCGGCACCGAGGGCACCAGGGCGTGGGCGGCCAGCCCGAGCGCGGCGCCGATGAAGACGGACGGGAAGATCCGGCCGCCGCGGAAGCCGCAGGACGCCGCCACGAGCAGCGCCGCCAGTTTCACCGCGGCCAGCGCGGCGAACTGCCCCGCCGACCGGTCCTCGGGGTGCCGGGCCAGTTCGGCGACCTCCGCGAGCCCCTTGAACAGGGTCAGGTGACCGCCGAGCGCCCCCAGCAGACCGAGCACCAGGCCGCCGGCCGGCAGGGCGATCATCGGATGGCCGAGCCGGGCGAAGACCCGGTGGACGTACGGGAAGGCGTACACGGCGGTGAGGCCGAGCAGCGCGCCCGCCGAGGAGATCACCAGCGCGGCGAGCACGTCACCCCCGTGCGGGCGCCCGAACGGCGGCAGCCCGAGATCGAAGGCGGGGCGGGCGAGCACGGTCGTGGTCATGGCGCCCGCGGCGCCCGCCGCCAGCGGCGCGAAGAGGTTGTCCCACAGCGCCCCCTTCATCGGCCGCCCGGCCAGCGACTCGGAGATGACCAGCGCGGCGGCCACCGCCGTCCCGAACAGGGCCCCGATGGTCGCCGCCTCCGCCAGCGCGGGCCACAGCGCGCCCGGCAGCCGGGGCAGCAGCCTGCGGCCGAACCAGAACGCCAGGGCCACGTTGACCGCGATGATCGGGTTCTCGGGGCCCAGGCTGGGCCCGCCGGCCAGCATCAGCATGGTCGCCAGCAGCAGCCCCGGCAGGACGGCCGGGGCCATCGGGGCGGCCGACAGACCGAGCGTGGCCGGGTCGGGGCCCGCGTGCCCCGGCGCCTTCCACACCACGAGCCCCACCAGGACCCCGGTCGCGGTCAGCACGGCCAGCATCCATCCCACGGAGTACCGGCCGACCCCGAGCGCGTCCGGCAGGTCGCCCCACAAAGCGCCCTGCAGCCGCTCCGCCGCCCCGCTCACCACCAGCAGGAGCAGGCTGCAGCCGGCGCCGGTGACGAGAGCGGGCAGGATCAGGGGCAGCAGCGCGCGGGCCGGGGCCGCCGGTACGGCCGGTGCGGCGGCTGCCTGCTGCTCGGGGTCCTGGGCCACCGGCACACGATAAACGGACTGATCCGGCGTACCGGTGTGAACGCGCGTGAAACGACCGGGACGGAAACCGGCTTGCACCTCACGCGACGTGAGGAAGGACCGTGGAGCGCGTACGCAGAAGGGAGCGGAAAGTGAGCTACACCGTGGGCCAGGTCGCCGGTTTCGCCGCGGTGACGGTGCGCACCCTGCACCACTACGACGACATCGGCCTGCTCGTTCCGGGCGGGCGCAGCCACGCGGGGCACCGGCGCTACGGCGACGCCGACCTCGACCGGCTGCAGCAGATCCTGTTCTACCGGGAGCTGGGCTTCCCGCTCGACGAGGTCGCGGCGCTGCTCGACGACCCGGACGCGGATCCGCGCGCGCATCTGCGCCGCCGGCACGAACTGCTGACCGCCCGGATCGAGAAGCTGCGGAAGATGGCCGCGGCCGTGGAGCAGGCCATGGAGGCACGCAGGATGGGAATCAACCTCACCCCCGAGGAGCGCTTCGAGGTGTTCGGGGACAAGGATCCGGAGCAGTACGCGGAGGAGGCCGAGCAGCGCTGGGGAGGCACCGAGGCGTACGCCGAGTCGCAGCGCCGCGCCGCCCGCTACTCCAAGGAGGACTGGAAGCGCATCCAGGCCGAGGTGGACGCGTGGGGCGAGCGGTACGCGGCCCTGGTGGCCGCGGGCGAGCCGCCGGCCGGCCGGGCGGCCATGGACCTGGCCGAGGAGCACCGCCGGCACATCGGCAGATGGTTCTTCGAATGCCCGTACGAGATGCACCGCAGCCTGGGGGAGATGTACGTCGCGGACGAGCGCTTCAAGGCCTACTACGACTCCATGGGGCCGGGTACGGCCGAGCACCTCAAGGCGGCGATCCTCGCCAACGCCGCCCGCCACGGGGAGGACGACGGCGGGGAGGACGGCGGCGGGGCCGGGGGCAGGTGACACGCGGCCAGGGGCCATACGCGCGGGACGAGGTGACGGCAGGGACGTAGTAAGGGGCGCCCACCTGGGTGGGCGCCCCTTACGCGCGGGACCGCCGGGGGGACAGCCTGGACCGAGGCGGTGCACAGCGCATCCCTCGGAACCCGGTGGAACCTGAGCCGTACACCATCCGTTGATACTTTGTGCGGCAGTACCCGGAGGCCGACCCGCCACCGACCGTCCTCACCCCATCAGGAGCCCGGAACCGTGATGACGCTTGCCCTCGGCCCGAGCTGGCTGGATCCGAACTACCTGCTGGACACCTTCGGCATCTGGGGCCTGCTCCTCGTCGTCTTCGCCGAGTCGGGCCTGCTGATCGGCTTCTTCCTGCCGGGTGACTCGCTGCTGTTCACCTGCGGCCTGCTGATCACCTCCCACCAGCTGGACTTCCCGCTGTGGGCGGCGATCGCCCTGATCTGCCTCGCGGCGGTCCTCGGCGACCAGGCGGGCTACATGTTCGGCAAGAAGGTCGGCCCGTCCCTCTTCAACCGCCCCGACTCCCGCCTGTTCAAACAGGAGAACGTGGTCAAGGCGCACGAGTTCTTCGAGAAGTACGGCCCGAAGTCCCTGGTCCTGGCCCGCTTCGTGCCCGTCGTGCGGACGTTCACGCCGATCATCGCGGGCGTCAGCGGCATGCGGTACCGCTCGTTCGTGACCTTCAACGTCATCGGCGGTGTCCTGTGGGGCGCGGGTGTGACGCTGCTCGGCTCCTGGCTCGGCAAGATCGACTTCGTCAAGAGCAACATCGAGGCGATCCTCATCCTGATCGTCCTCGTCTCGGTCGTCCCGATCGCCATCGAGTTCCTGCGCGCCCGCGCCAAGGCCAGGAACGAGCCGGAGCCCGCGCCCGCGGCCCCCGGGCCCGAGCACGCCGTCCCGGGCGGGTACCAGCAGCAGTACGCACAGCCGTACCAGCAGCCCCAGCAGTACCAGCAGCCCGTCATGGACGACGCGACCACCCAGCTGCGCCGCATCGAGCCGCCGCACCAGCAGGGCCCGCGGCCTCAGCAGCCCCAGCCCCAGCCCCAGCAGCACCCCGGCCGGCCCCAGCAGCCCCACCAGCAGCAGCCGCAGCCGCAGCAGCCGTACGGCTACGACCAGGGCCGGTACGCCGACGGCCAGTACCCGCAGCAGCCTCAGCCCCAGCAGCCCCACCAGCACCAGCACCAGCCGTATGGCAACCAGCAGCCCCAGCCGCAGCCGCAGCAGCAGCCGTACGGCAACCAGCAGGAGGGCCAGCCGTACGGCCACCAGCAGGAGGACTACGAGGGGCCCCAGCAGCAGGGCCCCTACGGCCAGGGCTACTACCGCGCCCCGTGAGACGGCACGCGCGCCGGGCGGCTCAGAAGCCCCTGGTGCGCTTCGCAGCGCGGCGCCCCGCCGCGCTGCCCGCTCCCGGCATCCGCAGGAACAGCCGGGAGATCTCGGAGCCGAGGTTCACCCCGATGGCGATGGCCATGGCGAGGGAGACCGCCTTGGCCAGGGACACGAGCCCCTTGTCGACGTGGTTCTGGGCGATCGACAGCAGACCGAAGTACGTCGCCGAGCCCGGCAGCAGCGGCCCGATCGCCGCGGTCGTGTACGGCAGCGCGGAGGCGAACCGGTAACGGGAGAGCAACTGCCCGAACAGCCCCACCAGACCCGCCGCCGCCGCAGTGGAGGCCACCGGCGAGATGTCGCCGACGGAGTGCATCGCGCCGTACACCACCCAGGCCACCCCGCCGTTGAGCGTCACCCACAGCACGGTGGACCGCTCCTGCTGGAGCAGCACGGCGAAGGTCAGCGACAGCAGCATCGAGGCGACGATCTGGAGCACCGGCCGCTGGCTGCCCACGAGCGCCGCGTCCGGGTTGAGCTGCGCGCCCAGCTTCACGCCGAAGTACAGGATCAGCAGTACACCGGTGACGATGCCGACGAAGAAGTACATGACCTCCAGCAGGCGCGCGGAGGCCGTGATGTAGAAGCCGGTCAGGCCGTCCTGCACCCCGGCCACCAGCGCCCGTCCCGGCAGCAGCGCGAACAGACCACCGGTGATGACCGCGGACGCCTTCACGTCGACGTCCGCCACGGTGAGGGCCACACCGATCGCGGCCGGCGGCATCGCCGCGACCGTGAACTGGTAGAACTCCGGCAGCCCGCGTCCGGCGCACAGCCACGCCAGCCGGTCGCCGAGCATCGCGCCGAGCGCGGCCACCACGAACACCAGCGGACCACCGCCGACGAGCACGGAGGCGGCGCCCGCGAGCAGTCCCGCGGCGCCGGTCAGGGCCCAGCCGGGGTAGGGGTGCCGGTTGCGGCGGATCTCCGCCAGCCGCCGGTAGGCCTCCTCGAGGGAGACGTGGGTCTCCGGGTCGCTGAGGTCGTCGACGAGCTGGAAGACGGCCGCGAGGCGGGTGTAGTCGGTACCGCGGCGGCGCACCACGCGGGAGGCCGTCACCGGGTCGTCCACGAGGGACGGCTGGTAGGAGATCGACAGCAGGGTGAAGGTGACGTTCGGCTCGCAGCGGTCCAGGCCGTAGGAGCGGCAGACGGCGAACATCGCGGTCTCCACGTCCTCGGCGCCCTCACCGCCGGCGAGGAGCAGCTCGCCGATCCGGAGGGTCAGGTCGAGGACGCGCGGGACGGCCGGGCCGCCCTCCTCCGCCTTCTGGACGAACTCCAGCGCCGGCCGCTCGGTCACCGACATGCGCAGCATCGTGCGCATCCGGTCCTGCCAGGGGGCGTCCTTGATCAGGCTGACCGCAGGGGTGCCGCTCGGCGGGGTGAACGCGTACGGCGCCTCGCGGGCGTTGTAGGTGCTCGGCGGGCTGAACGCCGATCCCCCGGACTCGGAGGCGCCCGCCTCGGGGACCTCCAGGCCGTCCGGGAGGGCGAACTCCGACGTCGTCTCGGACTCGCTGCCGGTACGGGGCACCGCGAGCCCCTGCGGGAGGGCGAACTCGGACGTGGTCGACGACTCGTTGTCGGTCCCCGAGGTCACCGGAGTCACCGGCGCCGCAGGAATCACCTGCGTCACAGACACCACGGGAATCACCTGCGTCGCCTGCGTCACCGCCGAGTCCGCGGGCGGGGTGGCGCGCGACGCGTAGTCACTCCTCGCCTCGTCCGACTGCGGTTTGCGGTCCTCCGCATCCGTCACTGGGCAACGCTCCCTGAACGACACCTTCCGTAAGCCTCAGTATGCGCGGGTACCCACCCCCGCATGCCAAAGGCCGCGTCACACCCGGTGGGGTGGACGCGGCCCGTGGACGAGGTGCGGTCAGTGACCGCCGTGCTCCTCGAAGCGCTTGCGGGAGCGCTCGATCTCGGCCTCCGCGTCGGCGCGGCCCACCCAGTTGGCGCCCTCGACCGACTTGCCCGGCTCCAGGTCCTTGTAGACCTCGAAGAAGTGCTGGATCTCCAGGCGATCGAACTCCGACACGTGGTGGATGTCACGCAGGTGCTCCACACGCGGGTCGGACGCCGGCACGCACAGCAGCTTGTCGTCGCCGCCGGCCTCGTCCGTCATCCGGAACATGCCGATGGCGCGGCACTTGATGAGACAGCCGGGGAAGGTCGGCTCGTCCAGGATGACCAGCGCGTCCAGCGGGTCGCCGTCCTCGCCGAGGGTGTCCTCGACGAAGCCGTAGTCGGCCGGGTAGCTGGTCGAAGTGAAGAGTCGACGGTCCAGGCGGATACGACCGGTCTCGTGGTCCACCTCGTACTTGTTCCGCGAACCCTTCGGGATCTCGATCGTGACGTCGAACTCCACCGGTGGCTCCTCCATGATCAGCACATAGTTCTGGTGATTAAGTGTCCCTCACGCAGGTGTGTGATCGCGAAAGGGGCTGGTGGTCATGCCGGAGCTGAGGGGCTGGCAGGCCGCGAGGAAGCGGCTGGCACGCCTGGAACGGTCCTCGCGGCCGCGTCTGGGACGGGTCGCGCGGTCCGCGCAGCCGCGTCCGACAGGGGCCGTGCGGTCCGCACGGCCGTGGGTCGCACGGCTCACGCAGGCCACCGGGCACCGGCCGGGGCGGCCGAGGACGTGGCAGTACACCGCCGGCGCCGCCACCGCCGGGCTGGCGCTGGCCGCCGGGGTGGTGACTGCCGCCGGTCCCTGGGACTCCACCGGTCAGCGTACGGCCGAGCGGGATCGGGCCGCCGCCCTGGAGCACGCGGGTGGCGCAGATCACGGCCGTGATTCCGATATGTCCGGCGGAGTCGCCGCGTCCGCTCCCCGGCCCGCGCCCAGCGCCGCCCCCGTGCTGATCGGCCTGGGCGGCACGGGCGGCACCGTCGAACCGGCCGCGGGCGCGCCGGCCCTCGCCGGCGTCCTGGACCCACTCCTGGAGAACCCGGCCCTCGGCACCCGCCGCTCCGCCGTGGTCGTCGACGTCACCACCGGCCGGCAGCTGTACGGCAAGGACGGCGGCGACGGCCTCACCCCCGCCTCCACCACCAAGATCGCCACCGCCGTCGCCGCCCTGTCCGCCCTCGGCCCCGACCACCGGTTCACCACCCGCGCCGCCCTGGAACCCGACACCGGGGAACTCGTGCTGGTCGGCGGCGGCGACCCCACGCTCACCGCCCGCGAGGACGCCCGCGGCGCGGCGAGCCTGCGCACCCTCGCCGACGCCACCGCCACCGCCCTGGCCGCGCGCGGCCTGCACCGGGTCACGCTGTCCTACGACACCACCCTGTACGCCGGTTCCGGCCTGCACCCCATCGGCGTGAACGAGAACCTGGCCCGGGTCAGCGCGCTGACGGCCGACGAGGCCCGCACCGACGGCTCGGACCACGGTCCCGCGCCGCGCGCCGACGACCCGGCCGCCGATGCCGCCCGCGCCTTCGGCCGCTTCCTGGCGGACCACGGCGTCCGCACGACCGCCCCCGGCCCCTCCAAGGCGACCGGCCGCTCGCAGACCCTCGCGACCGTGTCCTCCCCGCCGCTGTCCGACGTCGTCGAACGCATGCTCACCAACAGCGACAACGACATCGCCGAGGCCCTGGCCCGGCAGACCGCCGCGGCCGGCGGCGAACGGCCCGACTTCGCCGGCGGCGCCCGGGCGGTCGCCGCCCGGCTGGAGCGGCTCGGCCTGCCGCTGGCCGGCACCGCCTTCCACGACGGCAGCGGCCTGGACCGCACCGACCGGCTCACCGCGAACCTGCTGACCGCCCTGCTGCGCACGGCCGCCGATCCCGCCCGCCCCGGCCTCCGCCCGGTCCTCACCGGCCTGCCGGTCGCCGGTTTCACCGGCACCCTCGCCGACCGCTACGCCCAGGACGGCGCCGCGGGGATCGTCCGGGCCAAGACGGGCACGCTCACCGGTGTGAACACGCTCGCGGGAACCGCCGTCGACCGCGACGGGCGCCTGCTGGCCTTCGCCTTCCTGACCGAGGGCACGACCGACCCGCAGGCGGCCCAGTCGGCCCTGGACCACACGGCGACGGCCCTCGCGGCCTGCGGCTGCGGCTAGTGCCGCGGTCAGGAGGCGCCGCACCAGGCGGCCGGGAAGCCGGTGGGCCGGTGTCCGGCCCCTCCGGCCGGGCGCGGCGCCCTCCTTCGACCGGGGCCGCCGCGCGGTCCGGCCCGAACCCGGATCGCGGGGCCCGTGCCGCCGCCCTGCCCCGAGCGGCGGCGCTCACGTACCGTTGACACATGACGAGCATCGGTGGTGCCGCAAGTCCCGGGATGGTCGACTGGAATCTCGCGGTGGCGACCGCGACCCGGCTGGTCCGGCCGGGCCCCGAGGTGAGCCGCGAGGACGCCCGCGCCGTCGTCGCCGAACTGCGCCGGCACGCCAAGGTCTCCGAGGAGCACGTGCGGGCGTTCACCCGCCTGGGCACCGAGGACACCCACGACACCCCCGTGCTGGTCGTCGACCGCCCGGGCTGGGTCCGGGCGAACGTCGCGGGATTCCGGGAACTGCTCAAGCCCCTGCTGGACAAGATGCAGGAGCGGCGTGGCACCAGCCCCGGCAACGCGGTGCTCGGCGCCGTCGGCGGCAAGGTCACCGGCGTGGAACTCGGCATGCTGCTGTCGTTCCTCGCCTCCCGGGTCCTCGGCCAGTACGAGACCTTCGCCCCGGCCACCCGCGACCTGCCCGCGGGCGCGAACGGCGGCGGACGGCTGCTGCTCGTCGCCCCGAACATCGTCCACGTCGAACGCGAACTCGACGTACAGCCGCACGACTTCCGCCTGTGGGTGTGCCTGCACGAGGAGACCCACCGCACGCAGTTCACGGCGGTGCCCTGGCTGCGCGACCACCTCGAGGGTGAAATCCAGTCGTTCCTGTCGGAGACCGACGTCGACCCCATGGCCTTCCTGGAGCGCATCCGCGAGGCCGCGCAGTCGCTCGTCGGCGGGCGGCCCGAGGGCGAGGAGGACGACGGCGGGCGCTCCCTCGTCGAACTGGTGCAGACCCCCGCCCAGCGGGAGATCCTCGGCCGGCTCACCGCCGTGATGTCCCTCCTGGAGGGCCACGCGGACTACGTGATGGACGGAGTGGGTCCCCAGGTCGTGCCGACCGTGGCGGAGATCCGCGAGAAGTTCCAGCAGCGCCGCGCCAAGGGAGCCTCCCGGCTCGACTCGGCGCTGCGCAAGCTGCTGGGCCTGGACGCCAAGCTGCGCCAGTACCGTGACGGGGAGCGGTTCGTCCGCGCGGTCGTCGACCAGGTCGGCATGGACGGCTTCAACCGCGTGTGGACCTCCCCGAACACGCTGCCCACCAAGGCGGAGATCGCCAAACCGGCGGACTGGGTCGCGCGGGTGCACCGCAAGGCCGAATCGTGAACCCGGCGCGGACGGGGTGAACCGAATCCGGCCGACGGCAGGCGAACGCCCCTCCAATCACCCGTCCGAGGGACCGTGAGCGAGGGGTAGGCGTGCAATGCTCGGGGAACGGCCCGTTTCTGTCACCATCGACGCACTCTGAGTGACCGATCTCGGGCTCACCCCCCGAAAACTTCCGTGAAGGGAACCGGACATGGGTCCCCATCCTGCGGTCGCGGCGATACGCCTGGCGGTACGCCGCGTCCTGAACGACATCCTCGACGAGCAGACCCCGGCGCCGCCCCCCGCCGGGCTGCCCCGCCCCGAACTCCAGACCGCGCACGCCGCGCAGACGGCGTACGGCGCCCCCGAGCGGCACACCGCCCCCGGCCCGCGGCCCGCGCAGCTGCCCGGGCGCCCCCCGCTCGGCGTGCCGACCCCGAGCCGTACGCCGGCCCGCGGTCCGCGCGCCGCCGCGCACGACGCCCCGCCCGGCCCCGGACGTCCCTCGCCGCTCGTCCTCGTGGCCTGCTCCGGCGGCGCGGACTCCATGGCGCTCGCCTCCGCCCTCGCCTTCGAGGCGCCCAAGCTGGGCATCCGCGCCGGCGGCATCACCGTCGACCACGGCCTGCAGCCCGGCTCCGACCTGCGCGCCGACGAGGTCGCCCAGCGGCTGCGCGAGCTGGGCCTCGGCCCCGTCGACGCCGTCGCCGTCACCGTGGGCCGCGACGGCGGACCCGAGGCCGCCGCCCGCGACGCGCGCTACGCCGCCCTGGACGCCGCCGCCGACCGCCACGGAGCCCGCGCGGTCCTGCTCGGCCACACCCGTGACGACCAGGCCGAGACGGTGCTGCTCGGCCTCGCCCGCGGCTCCGGCATCCGCTCCCTGTCGGGCATGGCCGCGGTCTCGGGGGCCGGCGGCCGTTACCGGCGGCCCTTCCTGCACATCGACCGGCAGACCGCCCGCAAGGCCTGCATGGTCCAGTCGCTGCCCGTCTGGGACGACCCGCACAACGCCGACCCCGCCTACACCCGCTCCCGGCTGCGCCACGAGGGCCTGCCCGCCCTGGAGAAGGCACTGGGCAAGGGCGTCGTCGAGGCCCTGGCCCGCACCGCCCAGCTCTCCCGCGACGACGCCGACGCCCTGGACGCCTGGGCCGGTCAGGCCGAGGCCACCGCCCGTGACGACGCGGGCTGCCTGGAGTGCGCCAAGCTGCACGACCTGCCGCCCGCCGTACGCCGCCGGGTGCTGCGCCGCGCCGCCATCGACGCCGGGGCCCCCGCCGGTTCCCTGTTCGCCCGCCACATCGAGGAGGTCGACCGGCTGATCACCGGCTGGCGCGGTCAGGGGGCCATCAACCTCCCGGGCAAAGTCGTCGCCCGGCGCCAGGGTGGCAGACTGGTGATTCGGCAAGGCTGAAACCTTCCCCCCGGGGGAGGCGCCGGTCTCCCCGCCGGGGAGGCTTCCGGCGGCCGGACCCCCCGCCGGGAGGACCGGAGCAGCCGTGAGCCGTCAATGCGGGACGACCGACCGAAAGTGATGCGGGTGGACGCGAAAGACATGGGTGCCGACCTCCAGCAGGTGCTCATCACCAAGGAAGAGATCGACGCGAAGCTGGCCGAACTGGCCGCGAAGATCGACGCGGAGTACGCGGGCAAGGACCTGCTGATCGTCGGTGTGCTCAAGGGCGCGGTCATGGTCATGGCCGACCTGGCCCGGGCGCTGTCCACCCCCCTCACCATGGACTGGATGGCCGTGTCGTCCTACGGCGCGGGCACCCAGTCCTCCGGTGTCGTGCGGATCCTCAAGGACCTGGACACCGACATCAAGGGCAAGCACGTCCTGATCGTCGAGGACATCATCGACTCCGGCCTGACCCTCTCGTGGCTGCTGTCGAACCTGGGTTCGCGCGAGCCGGCCTCGCTGAAGGTGTGCACCCTTCTGCGCAAGCCCGACGCCGCGAAGGTCGCCATCGACGTGGAGTGGGTCGGCTTCGACATCCCCAACGAGTTCGTCGTCGGCTACGGCCTCGACTACGCCGAGAAGTACCGCAACCTCCCGTTCGTCGGTACGCTCGCCCCCCACGTCTACGGCGGCTGACCGCCCCGGCTGACCCGGAAGGGCGCAGCCCGTACCGTGATCGGGAACCCCTGCGGCCCCGGAGCCGTTGGAGCATGCAGACGGGAACGCCAGCTCTCCCGTGCGGCTTCGAGCCACAATGCTGGGGTACCGTCAGAAGAACTGTCTTATCAAACTCACTATGGCAGGAGGGACGGGGCGGCACCGCTCCGTATGGATGGACGTGAAGCGATACTTCCGTGGGCCGGTCATGTGGATCGTGCTGGCCGTCCTTGCCGTGGTCGTGTTGATGCAGGTCGTCGGCTCGTCCGGCGGCTACAAGACGGTGGACACAGGCCAGGTCGTAGCAGCGATCAATGACAACCGGGTCCAGCAGGCCAAGCTGACCACCGGCGACGAGCAGACCATCAAGGTCGAGCTCAAGGACGGCCAGAAGGTCTCCGGCAGCTCGAAGATCCAGGCGAGCTACATCGGCGACCAGGGCGCAGCCCTCGCCAACACGCTGCAGGACAAGTACCAGCACAAGCAGATCCCGGACGGCTACACGGTCTCGCCGTCCAAGCAGAACCCCTTCCTCGGGGTCCTGCTCTCCCTGCTGCCCTTCGTCCTCATCGTGGTCGTCTTCCTGTTCCTGATGAACCAGATGCAGGGCGGCGGCTCCCGGGTCATGAACTTCGGGAAGTCCAAGGCCAAGCTCATCACCAAGGACACCCCGAAGACGACGTTCTCGGACGTCGCGGGCGCCGACGAGGCCGTCGAGGAACTCCACGAGATCAAGGAGTTCCTCCAGGAGCCGGCCAAGTTCCAGGCCGTCGGGGCGAAGATCCCCAAGGGCGTGCTGCTCTACGGCCCGCCCGGCACCGGCAAGACCCTGCTCGCGCGTGCCGTCGCGGGCGAGGCCGGGGTCCCGTTCTACTCGATCTCCGGTTCCGACTTCGTCGAGATGTTCGTCGGTGTCGGTGCCTCCCGTGTCCGTGACCTGTTCGAGCAGGCCAAGGCGAACGCCCCGGCGATCGTCTTCGTCGACGAGATCGACGCGGTCGGCCGTCACCGCGGCGCCGGCCTCGGCGGCGGTCACGACGAGCGCGAGCAGACGCTGAACCAGCTGCTCGTCGAGATGGACGGCTTCGACGTCAAGGGCGGCGTGATCCTGATCGCCGCCACCAACCGGCCCGACATCCTCGACCCGGCCCTCCTGCGCCCCGGCCGCTTCGACCGGCAGATCGCCGTCGACCGCCCGGACATGCAGGGCCGTCTGGAGATCCTCAAGGTCCACCAGAAGGGCAAGCCGGTCGCGAAGGACGTCGACCTGGCCGCCGTCGCCCGCCGCACTCCCGGCTTCACCGGTGCCGATCTCTCCAACGTGCTGAACGAGGCCGCGCTGCTCACGGCCCGCAGCGACCAGAAGCTGATCGACAACAAGATGCTGGACGAGGCGATCGACCGCGTGGTCGCGGGCCCGCAGAAGCGGACACGGATCATGTCGGACAAGGAGAAGAAGATCACCGCGTACCACGAGGGCGGTCACGCCCTGGTCGCGGCGGCCTCGCCGAACTCCGACCCGGTCCACAAGATCACGATCCTGTCCCGCGGCCGGGCCCTCGGCTACACGATGGTCCTGCCGGACGAGGACAAGTACTCGACCACGCGCAACGAGATGCTGGACCAGCTGGCCTACATGCTCGGCGGCCGTGCGGCCGAGGAGCTGGTCTTCCACGACCCGACCACCGGCGCCGCGAACGACATCGAGAAGGCCACCTCCACGGCCCGCGCGATGGTCACGCAGTACGGCATGACCGAGCGTCTCGGCGCGATCAAGTTCGGCGGCGACAACACCGAGCCGTTCCTCGGCCGTGAGATGGCTCACCAGCGCGACTACTCGGAAGAGGTCGCCGCCCTGGTGGACGAGGAAGTCAAGAAGCTCATCGAGAACGCGCACAACGAGGCCTGGGAGATCCTGGTCGAGAACCGCGACGTGCTCGACAACCTCGTCCTGGCCCTGCTGGAGAAGGAGACGCTGGGCAAGGAGGAGATCGCCGAGATCTTCGCCCCCATCGTCAAGCGTCCGCCGCGGCCCGCGTGGACCGGCTCCTCGCGCCGCACCCCCTCCACCCGGCCGCCGGTGCTCTCCCCCAAGGAGCTGGCCCTCACCAACGGGGCGAACGGCGCCACGGCGGCGATCAGCACCGTGAAGTCCACGGCCACCGAGCCCGCCCCGGCGACGGAGCAGGCACCGGAGGACCGCCCGGAGAGCTGACCGGAGCCCACCGGCCCCGGAATGTATGCCGCGCCCCCCAGGTTCTAGCCTGGGGGGCGCGGCATTTCGCATGTCCGCAGCTGAGACAGACAGGAACGAGGCTTCACATGACCGACCCCGTGACGCTGGACGTCGAGGGAGCCATCGGCGAGTTCGACGAGAAGCGCGCCGAGAACGCCGTACGCGAACTCCTCATCGCGGTCGGCGAGGACCCGGACCGCGAGGGCCTGCGGGACACCCCGGCGCGGGTGGCGCGGGCGTACAAGGAGATATTCGCGGGGCTGTGGCAGAAGCCGGAGGACGTCCTGACGACGACGTTCGACCTCGGCCACGACGAGATGGTGCTGGTGAAGGACATCGAGGTGTTCTCGACCTGTGAGCACCACCTCGTGCCGTTCCGCGGGGTCGCGCACGTCGGCTACATCCCGGCCGGCAGCGGGAAGATCACGGGCCTGTCCAAGCTGGCCCGTCTCGTGGACGTCTACGCCCGCCGCCCGCAGGTGCAGGAACGACTCACCACCCAGATCGCCGACTCGCTGATGGAGATCCTGGAGCCGCGGGGCGTCATCGTCGTCATCGAGTGCGAGCACATGTGCATGTCGATGCGGGGCATCCGCAAGCCCGGCGCGAAGACCATCACCTCGGCGGTGCGCGGCCAGCTGCGCGACGCGGCGACGCGGAACGAGGCGATGAGCCTCATCATGGCGCGCTGAGCGGCGGCGCCGCGCTGCTGCCGTACGGCTGACGGGCCGGTGGTTCAGGCCACCGGTTCGGCGCCGCCGTGGTCCTGGTCGTCGTCCTCGGGGAGCTTGCAGACCCGTTCGAGGAAGAGGGCCGCCGCTATCACCGCGAGGCCTGTCAGGACCGACGCGCCCGCGTAGATGGCCTGGTCGCGGCGAGTGGGCAGGTCGAGCAGTTCCAGCAGGAAGACGCCCGCCCCGCCGTACATCCCGGCGACCAGGGCCGCGACCAGGGCACTGGCCTGGCCGAAAACCACCGCGCGGGCGGCCATCAGCGGGTCGACGCCCTTGGCACCGGGACGGCGCTCGCGCTGGGCCCTGAGACGGGCGCGCAGCGAGAGCGCCGTGGACACCAGGACCACGGCGATCAGGGCGAGGACGATGGGGGCGGCCAGGGGGACGCTGGGCAGGGTCCCCACCGCGTTCCACAGGCGGGCGCCCGCCCAGGACAGCACTCCGGCGACGACGAACACGCCCGCCAGCACCCTGATGCGCAGCTCTTTCACGGTGTCCCTTCAGCTCCCCCGGACCGTGGTCGGGCGTCCCGGCGACTCGTGGCGGCCGGCCGCGGACCGGCCGTGCCGTCCCTGGACCGGGCGTCCGGATCTTCCTCGACCTTAACGACTACTCGGGCAGCCGGAGTTCCAGGTCGGCGCGCGGCGCCACCCCCGTGCGCGTCACCGCCGCCAGCAGGCCCGCCACCGCGCCCCGGCCGGGGAGCAGGGCCTCGGGGTCCACGTCGTGCCACGGAGCGAGGACGAAGGCGCGTTCGTGCGCGCGGGGGTGGGGGAGGGTGAGGACCGGGTCGTCGCAGACCACGTCCGCGTAGGAGACGATGTCGACGTCGATGGTGCGCGGGCCCCAGCGCTCGTCGCGGACCCGGTGGAAGGCCTCCTCGATGGCGTGCGCCCGCTCCAGCAGGGAGGACGGGGGCAGCGTCGTCTTGAGGACCACGACCGCGTTGAAGTACGACGGCTGGGTGCCGGGCTCCACGCCCCACGGCTCCGTCTCGTAGACCGGGGAGACGGCCTTGATGCGGACGCCCGGGGTGTCCTCCAGGGCGTCGACGGCCCCCTGGAGGGTCTCCAGGCGGTTGCCCAGGTTGGAGCCGAGGGAGAGCACGGCCCGTTTGGGGTTGCTGAGCGTGGTGTCGGCGGCGTCGACCTGCTCGACGACGGAGGCGGGCACCGGCTGGACGGTCGGGTCGCTGTGACCCTGGAGGAAAGGTCGGGTCATACTCGGCTCCGGGTGATGGTGACGGTCACGTCGTCGAAGGGGACGGTGATCGGGGCGTCCGGCTTGTGCACGCAGACCTCGACCTCCAGGACCCCTTCGTGCTTCAGACAGGTCTGGGCGATGCGCTCGGCGAGCGTCTCGATGAGGTTCACCGGCTCGCCCTCGACCACGGCCACGACCTCCTCGGCCACGATGCCGTAGTGCACCGTCTTCGCCAGGTCGTCGTCGGCCGCGGCCTGCCGGGTGTCCACGCCCAGGACGAGGTCGACGAGGAAGGTCTGGCCGTCCTCGCGCTCCTTGGGGAACACACCGTGGTGCCCGCGGGCCTTCAGGCCGCGCAGCGCGACACGATCCACGCGAATCACTCCTGCAGTCGTCGGTGCGGTCGGTTCGTACCGCGTGCGGGCGGTACACCGGCCTTTCGACGAATCTACCTGCGGGCACCGACATCGCCGGGACACGGGGGCGCCGGGGCGAGCCGGGCGGGGCAGGCGCCGCCCCGCGTTTTCCCTGGAGAACCGGGCCGCTCACGGGCCGGTGCCCGCCTGCGACCCCGGGCCCGTGATTCCGGACACTTCCGCGTCCGTGCCCGTCACCTACCCGTTCAGGACGGTGACCCGTCCTCCTCGTCACCGTCGTTTTCGGCCAGAACGGGGGAGGCGTGGTGGGACCAGAGCTTCCAGCCGGCCGGGGTGCGCCGGAACACGTTGGTGGCGACCACGAGCTGTCCCACGAGCGGGCCCAACTCGTCCCCGTCGTCGGGGGCGGGGCCGCCGCTGAGGATGTTCTCGGTGCACGTCACCAGGGCGGTGTCACCGGTGACCGAGACGTGCACGTCGGTCAGGAAGAACTGGATGTAGTCCGTGTTCGCCATGATCAGCGCGTAACTGCGCAGCACCTCGCCGCGTCCGGTGAGGACCGGCCAGCCGGGATGCACGCAGGAGATCACGCCGGTGTCGGCGGGGTCGTGGTACTCCTCGTCGACGCCCAGGTCGGAGGGGGTGAGCCAGAGGGAGGTCAGCTCCTCGAAGTCGCCCTGCTCCAGCGCCTCGTAGAAGGCGGTGTTGGCCGCCTCGACCTGTTCGACATCGGTGTGCGGGGCGCTCACCGGTCTCCTTCTGGGGAGCGGGCCGGGTCCGCCGTGCGGGCTTCCGGGGCGCGCGCCTCTTCCACGGCGCGTGCCACCCGTACCGCGTCCGCCGTGGCGCGCACCTCGTGCACGCGCACCGCCCACGCGCCGGCGTGCGCCGCGAGCGCGGAGACGGCGGCCGTGGCGGCGTCGCGCTCCCGGGCGGGCGGTGGCGCGCCCTGCGGGCCGGCCAGCACCCGGCCGAGGAACCGCTTGCGGGAGGCGGCGACCAGCACGGGGTGGCCCAGGCCGCGCAGGCGGTCGAGGTGGGCCAGGAGCGTCAGGTCGTGCCCGGCGTCCTTGGAGAAGCCGAGGCCGGGGTCCACGACGACGCGGTCGGGGGCGATCCCGCCCTCCAGAACGGCCTCCACGCGCGCGTGCAGCTCGTCGACGACCTCGGTGACCACGTCGGCGTAGACGCCCTGGACGGCGCCGCCGCGCAGGAAGCCGCGCCAGTGCATGACGACGAAGGGCGCCCGCGCGTCCGCGACCACGGGGACCATGGCGGGGTCGGCGAGGCCGCCGCTGACGTCGTTGACCAGGGCGGCGCCGGCCGCGAGCGCCTGCTCGGCGACCTTGGCGCGCATGGTGTCGACGGAGATCGTGACGCCCTCGGCGGCCAGACCGCGGACGACGGGTATGACGCGCCGCAGCTCCTCGTCCTCGTCGACGCGGGTGGCGCCGGGGCGGGTGGACTCGCCGCCGACGTCGACCAGGTCGGCGCCCTGGGCCACCAGGTCGAGGCCGTGCTTGACGGCGATCGTCGTGTCGAACCAGCGGCCGCCGTCGGAGAAGGAGTCGGGGGTCACGTTCACGACCCCCATGACCGCGCAGCGGTCCCATGCCGGTAGGCCCGCCACTCGGCCGCGCCCGCTCTGGTTGCTCATACGTTCAGCGTAGGCCCCGCATCCGGCGGCGACCCCGCTGACCCGGTCAGAGGCCGCGGGCGCGGACGAGGCGGTCCGTGGGCGCGGACGCGGCCCGGACGGCCGCCGCCTCGGGTCAGGGAGGCAGGCGGCCGGCCGGGCCGCGTCGGGGACGGGCCGTGCCGGGCGCGGCCCGCTCGGGGGACGGGCCGCGCCGGCGGCAGGCCGGATCGGTGTCAGGCCCCGCGGATGCCGGGCCGGGTGGACGTCAGGCCGCGCGGACGTCCCGTTCCGCCACCGCGTGCGCGCACGGGCGCTGGGTGGCGGAGCGGCGGCGGCGCAGGAAGCGCGGCATGGGCAGGGCCAGGTTGACGAAGCCCTCCGCCTGCATGGCGGCGAAGCCGATGCGGGCGAGGTCGGAGGAGGAGCGGTAGACGACGAACCGCGGCTCCCAGCGGGGCTGGAACTTGGCGTTGAACTTGTACAGCGACTCGATCTGGAACCACCGGGAGAGGAACACCAGCAGCCCCCGCCAGGCGCGCAGCACCGGGCCCGCCCCGATCTTCTCGCCGCGGGCCAGGGCCGAGCGGAACATCGCGAAGTTGAGCGAGACCCGGGCGATGCCGAGCTTCGGGGCGGCCTGGAGCGCCGCCACGATCAGCAGCTCGTTCATGCCGGGGTCGGCGGAGCGGTCGCGCCGCATCAGGTCCAGGGAGACGCCGTCCTCGCCCCACGGCACGAAGTGCAGGATCGCCTTCAGGTCGCCGTACTCGCCGATCTCGTCGTCCTGCTTGTGCGCGGTGGCTATCAGGCAGTCGCCGTCGGCGGGGTCGCCGATGCGGCCGAGCGCCATGGAGAAGCCGCGTTCGGTGTCGGTGCCGCGCCAGTCCTCGGCGGCGTTGCGGATGCGCTCCAGCTCGGCGTCGCCGAGGTCACGGATGCGCCGCACCCGCGTTTCGTAGCCGGCCCGTTCGATGCGCTTGACCATCTGACGGACGTTGCGCATCGCGCGTCCGGCGAGGGAGAAATCCGCGACGTCGACCACCGCCTCGTCGCCCAGCTCCAGGGCGTCCAGGCCGGTCTCGCGGGTCCACACCTCGCCGCCGGTCTCGGAGCAGCCCATGACGGCGGGCGTCCAGGAGTGGGCCTTGGCCTCGTCCATGAAGCGCTCGATGGCGCCCGGCCAGGCCTCGACGTCACCGATCGGGTCGCCGCTGGCGAGCATCACACCGGAGACGACGCGGTAGGTCACCGCGGCCTTGCCGCTGGGGGAGAACACGACCGCCTTGTCGCGGCGGAGCGCGAAGTGGCCGAGCGAGTCGCGGCGGCCGTGCCTGGCCAGCAGGGCGCGCAGCTGGACCTCGTCCTCCTCGGTCAGGCGGGCGGCCGGGTGCTCGGGGCGGAAGGCCAGGTAGATGGTGGTGACCGCGGTGATCCAGCCCAGGGCGCCCAGGGAGAAGGCGACCGTCCAGGAGGTGTTGCCCTGGTAGTCGATCGGACCCTCGAAGCCGAAGAGGCCGTACACGACGTGGGTGAGCCGGTCCGCGACGCTCGGGTCGCCGACCATGCGGTGCGCGTGGACGCTGACGATGAGCATGCCCAGCGCCAGCGAACCGGCGCTCATCAGCACGAAGTTGGTCAGCGCGCGCCACCTGCTGCGCGGGTCCGGCAGGGCCGAGAACTCCTTGCGGTGCATCAGCAGCGGGCTGAGCAGCGCCAGGGCGATGACGACGCCGACCACGGAGTGCCGGTAGACGAACTCGGCGGCCGCGCCGGCCGGCAGCAGCACCACGGCGGCGCGCCAGGCACGGCGCTTGCGCCGGCGCAGACCGTGCGCGAGGAGCAGCAGGAGTACGCCCGCGCTGAGGGAGAGGGCCGCCGCGAACGGGCCGAAGGAGCCCGGCAGTACCTCGGCCCAGGCGTGCATCCGGCTGTGCCGGAAGCGCGGGAAGACACCTGCCGCGATGTCCAGGAGGCCCACGACCGCGCAGGCCCTGCCGATCAGCGTGGGGACGGCCTCGGCGCGCGGACCGCGCAGTATGCGCTGTACCCGGCTCGATCGGCTCGGAACCCCGCCCGGCTTTTCCCCATCTATCCTGACAGACATCGCATCCCATAGTTCTGCGAGAGACCTTGAATCCGGTGCCGATCCGGGCATCCGGCGACATTGCGCCCTCTAGGACGGTGTCTGGGGGAGGAAGGTTCACTCCCCACCCGGAATCCGGGTCAAAGGCCAGGGAAAGCCCGGGGCAAGCTCGCGCCAAGGAGGTGCCGGCGGGCCGGGCATCGAGTGCAGGCAGGAAAGAGCTCATGGGTCTCACGAGCAAGAAGGTGCTGGTACTGGCGGTGCTGTTCGCCGTACTGCTGTTCGTCGCCACGGTGTGGCTGTGGCCACGTCTGGCGCGGCGCAGCTGGCCGTCGGTCGGCGGGCGGGTCGGCATCCTGCTGGTCACGCAGGCGGCGATCTTCGCCTGCGTCGGCCTGGTCGCCAACCAGGCCTTCGGCTTCTACGCGAGCTGGGCCGACCTGTTCGGCCAGGAGACCGACCAGGGTGTCGTCGTCGACCACGCCGCGAGCGGCTCGACCGGTCCGCTGCGGGTGGTGGGCACGCAGCAGGTGCAGCTGGCCGGCGGATCCCGGCCGCAGCTGACCGGGCAGATACAGAAGGTCGACGTCGTGGGCCGTACGTCCCACATCGCCTCGCCCGCCTTCATCTACCTGCCACCGGAGTACTTCCAGCCGCAGTACCGCACGCGCACGTTCCCCGCGGCCGTCGTCCTCACCGGCTACCCGGGCACCGCCCAGGCGCTCATCAGCAAGCTGAACTACCCGCGCACGGCGCAGCAGCTGGCCAAGGAGGGCCGGATGCAGCCGATGATCCTGGTGATGCTGCGGCCGACGGTGGCGCCGCCGCGCGACACCGAGTGCGTGGACGTCCCCGGCGGCCCGCAGACCGAGAAGTTCTTCGGCCGCGATCTCCCGGACGCCGTGGGCGCCCACTACCGGGTCGACCGGAAGCCGGGCGGCTGGGGTGTCATCGGTGATTCCACGGGCGGTTACTGCGCGCTGAAAATCGCCATGCACTATCCCGCGGTGTACGGCGCGGGTGTGGGCCTGTCGCCTTACTACAAGGCGCCGATCGACCCCACGACGGGTGATCTCTTCCAGGGCGACAAGAATCTGAAGAATCGTGCCGACCTCGGCTGGAGCGTCAAGCATCTGCCGGCTCCGGACACTTCCCTGCTCGTCACCAGCAGCCGGCAGGGCGAGTCCAACTACAAGTCGACGCTGAAGTTCATAGACGCGGTGAAGGCGACGAAGAAGACCCGTATCTCGTCGATCATCCTGGACAGCGGCGGTCACAACTTCAACACCTGGAAGCGGGAGATCCCGGCGAGCCTGCAGTGGATCAGCGCGCGGCTGGCCGAGCGCTGAGACCGGGCCGGAGCGATCTCCGCGAGGGAGCGGAGGACGCAAGAAATGATCTTGAAAAGGGTCCGGAGTTCGGCCGGACTCCGCGTTGTGCTCGGGCGGAACTCGGGTGCGTACGCGAGCGGATGCGGAAGGGGAACTCCTGATGCCCGGTGAAGGTTTCGGTACGGCCGCCTTTTTGCGGGGCGGCCCACCACGATTCGCCTACGCGCGGTAAGTTTCTGGCCATGCCACGTGGACGTCACCGCCATTCCCCTCCCTTGCACAGGCTGTTGCCTCCCTCGGCGATCGCCGGCGTCTCCCTCGTCTGCGCCGTGGGCCCCTGGGTGTTCACGGCACCGGTGGTCCTGCGCTCCCTCGCGGCGGCCGCCGCGGTGACGGCGGTCGCCGGTGCGGTCGTCCTGCGCCGCTGGGACACCCAGGCGGGCCGCAAGGTGGCCGACCTCACGCGCGCGCGGGCGAGCGACGAGTGGCGCTTCGAGGAACGCGTCGCCGAACTCGAGTCGGACCTCGAGGAGTCGCGCGAACTGCGGGCGCGCCTGGATCAGAAGCTGCGGGCCAAGCGGTCGGAACTGGCGCGGCTGCGCAACGAGCACGCGGCGCTGCTGCGGCGGTACGCCACGGCCGAGACCGAGCGTGCGAGCGCGCTGGAGGGCCGCCGCCTGCTGGAGCTGGAGGCCGGGACCGACCTGCCCGCGCTGCCGGCGGCGCCGAGCCGGGCCGCGTCCGCACAGGGCGCGACCGCGGGGGCGGGCTCCGCCGGGCCCGGGCCCGCACAGGGCGGGTCCGCGGACACCGGTCCGGCGGGCGCGGGTTCGGCGGGGGACGGCCCGGCGCGGGACGGGTCCGCCGAGGCCGGTTCCGTGGAGGGGGTGCCGGCGGCCGTGGCTCCCGCCGTGTTCTCCCCCGGGGGCTCGGAGCTGTTCGCGCGGGCCGTGGCCGCGCTGGCGCGGTTCGGCGCGGAAGGCGGCCGCACGGAACACGCGGCCGCGCAGACGGAGACGGCCGCCGGGGCCTCCCGTACGACGGCGTCCGCCGAGGCCGCCGACCATGACGCGGCCCCCGCGGGGGAGGACGATCCGCGGGGGAAGTCCGAGGCGGGCGGCTCGGCGGGGGCCGTGCCGGGCGGTGCGGTCCGGCAGCCCGCCGGCCACTACGCCGTGCCGACCGCCGTGGCCGTCGTGCCCCCCGCGCCCGCCCGGCGTCCGCTGACCGAGGGCGGGTTCGACTTCTTCGGTGCGAAGAAGGGGGCGCCGCCCGCCGCCCTGGAAGCCGTCCAGAACGAGGACCTCGCCGACGTCGTCGGCCCGGAGGCCCTCGCGCTGCACAAGGCCGAAGCCGAGGCCGGGGCAGAAGCCGAGGCCGGCGCAGAGACCGCGGACGAGCCGGCCGGCGAGGGCACCGAGGCCCGTACCGCCGGGCAGGTCATCGACCTGACCGCCCACGACGAGACGGAACAGATCGACCTCCAGGGCCTGCGCACCGCGGTGTCCTGAGAGGACGCGGGCGGCGAGGACGCCGCAGGGCCGCGGGGAGCGGGAGCGAGCAGGACAGAAGCGGTAAGGGGCGTGGCACAAGGGGCCACGCCCCTTACTGCTGCCCGGTCTCGGTCTGGAACTCGGGCCCGGTGTCGGTGTCGTTCTGGGCCCCGGTCTCGGCCTGGATGCCGGTGTCGTTCTGGATCCCGGTCTCGGTCCGGATCCCGGTCTCGGTCCGGATCCCGGTGTCGGCCTGGGCCACGATGTCGGTCTGGACCCCGGCCCCGGTCTGGACTCCGGTCTCGGCCCCGGCCACAGCCCCTGTCTCTGTCCTTGCCGTGCTCCGGGTCATCCACCGGTCCGGCCGGGCGTCGTGGCGTCCCGTCCGTGACCGTTCGGCCTGCGCCCGCAGCAGCCCTGCCGCCTCCTCCGCGTCCCGCAGCCGTGCCGTCACGGTCTTGTTCGCGCCCGTGTCCACGTGCACGTCGGCGACCCCCCAGAGCCGCTTCCAGGGCCCCTGGGTGAGCCGTACGCTCTGCACCTTGGCGTGCGGGACCAGCGCGAGCCGGCGCCGCAGCAGCCCGTGCCGGGCGGCGAACACCGCGTCGGTGACGGCGACTCCGTACCCCCTCCACCGCACCGGCGCGCACCAGCGGGCGCTTTGGCGTGGCCGGGCCAGCGAGCCGGTCTCCGGCACCGTGACGCCCGGCAGCACCCGCGCGATCACCGACTCGGCGATCTCCCGCGGCGCCACCGGCAGCAGCACGGAGTTCGACGATCCGGCCACGTCCAGTTCCACCCGGACCCAGCCGCGCCCGCGCCCCGTGCCGTCCGGCGCGGGCGACCTCCAGCACCGCCACAGCAGCGGCTCCACGATCCGTACGGTCTGCACCCGGCCCGGCGGCACCGTCTCGTGGGTGCGGTCCAGCAGGCCCCGGTCGATGCGCAGCCCGTCGGGCGACTCGCTCAGCGTCCAGTCGTAGGCGGCCACGAAGCGTCCCACGCTGCTCGTCACGGCCCCGCCGAGCAGGGGCAGGGCGGTGGCCAGCACGGTCCACAGGCTGTGGGTGGCCAGCCACAGCAGGGACGGCACGACGAGGGCGGCGACCAGGGAGCCCCAGGTCGCGCCGATCAGCAGCAGCGAGACCGCTATCACGCGCGCGGGGACCCGGACCAGCTCCCGCGCGGGCGCCTCGCCGGCCTCCCGCGCGGCCTCGGGGGTGAAGCCGGCCGCCCGGGCGAGGAGTTCGGCGCGCAGGGCGCGGGCGTCCTCCTCGCCGAGGAAGGCGAGTTCGTCCTTCTTGTCGGTCCCGACGACGTCGAGTCTCAGCTTGGCCACGCCCGCGACCCGTGCGAGCAGCGGCCGGGTGACGTCGACGGCCTGGATGCGCTCCAGCCGGATGTGCGCGGTGCGGCGGAACAACAGCCCGGTACGTATGCGCAGTTCGGTGTCGGTCACCGCGAAGTGCGTGAACCACCAGGACAGGAACCCGTAGAGGGCGGCGGCCCCGACGAGCGCCGCGAGCCCCGTCAGCAGCCAGGCGGTCGTGAGCCTGGTCAGCTGCTGGTGCGCCTGTCCGGGGTCGTGCACGGCCCAGCCTGCGAGCACGGCGACCGGCGCCCACGCCCGGCGCAGCGGTGTCACGGGGTGCAGCCGCCGCTCACCGGCGGACGGCCCCCCGTCCCAGCCGCCGCCGTGGGATCCGCCGGCCGGTTTCCCGGGCGTCGTGCCGCCCGGCCCGCCGACGGGGCCCACGGGGGGAGTGGCGGTGGAGGCGGCCGGGCCCGTGGTCGCGGACTCGTCCGCGGGTGCGGCCGCCCGGTCCCTGCTGCCGGGATCCTCGCCCCCCGCCGCCGTCACAGTCCCGCCGATCGGGCCTCGCCCAGCTCGGTGAGCCGGTCGCGCAGCCGCTCCGCCTCGGCCGGATCCAGGCCGGGAATGGTCGCGTCGGTGGCGGCGGCGGCCGTGTGCAGTTGCACGGTGGCCAGGCGGAAGTGCCGTTCGACGGGCCCGGAGGTGACCTCGACCAGCTGCATCCGCCCGTACGGCACGACGGTCTCCTCACGCCACAGCACGCCCCGGCTGATCAGCAGGTCGTCGGCGCGCTCGGCGTACCGCCAGGAGCGCCAGTTGCGCCCCAGCAGCACCCAGCCCCAGGCCATCAGGGCCAGGGGCAGCACCGCGAACGCCGACCACACAGGACCGGCCAGGGCGCCGGGCACCGCCGCGGCGGCCACGGCAGCCGTGCCCAGTGCCACCACCAGCAGCATCCGGCGCATCCGCAGCAGGCCGGGCGGCAGCGCCCTCCACACCGTTTCGTCCCCGGCCGTCCGGCCGATGTCCGGGCTCCCCGTTTCCATGGGGCAAGCGTACGTAGGGGAGACTGGGGCCATGACTCCCACGACGGAGACCATGGTCGGGATCGGCGGTGCCGCGGAGAGCACCGACATGGTGCTCAACATCGGGCCCCAGCACCCGTCCACGCACGGTGTGCTGCGGCTGAAGCTGGTGCTGGACGGCGAGCGGATCATGCGCGCGGAGCCCGTGATCGGCTACATGCACCGCGGTGCGGAGAAGCTGTTCGAGGCGCGGGACTACCGGCAGATCATCATGCTCGCCAACCGCCACGACTGGCTGTCGGCGTTCTCCAACGAGCTGGGCGTGGTCCTCGCCGTGGAGCGGATGCTCGGCATGGAGGTACCTCCGCGCGCGGTGTGGACGCGCACGCTGCTCGCGGAGCTGAACCGGGTGCTGAACCACCTGATGTTCCTCGGCTCCTACCCGCTGGAGCTGGGCGGCATCACGCCGGTCTTCTACGCGTTCCGGGAGCGCGAGGTCCTGCAGAACGTCATGGAGGAGGTCTCCGGTGGCCGGATGCACTACATGTTCAACCGGGTCGGGGGCCTGAAGGAGGACCTGCCCGCCGGGTGGTCCACGCGCGCGCGTGCCGCCGTGGCCGCCGTGCGCTCGCGCATGGACGTCTTCGACGACCTGGTGCTCGGCAACGAGATCTTCCGGGGGCGCACACGGGGCGTGGGCGCGCTGACGCCGCAGGCCGTGCACGCCTACGGAGTGAGCGGGCCGATCGCGCGCGCCTCGGGAGTCGACCTCGACCTGCGCCGCGACGAGCCGTACCTGGCGTACGGGGAGCTGGCGGACGTCCTGAAGGTGGTCACCCGGCAGGAGGGCGACTGCCTGGCCCGCTTCGAGTGCCTGCTGGAGCAGACCCACAACGCCCTCGACCTCGCCGACGCCTGCCTGGACCGGCTGGCCGCCCTGGAGCCCGGGCCGGTCAACCAGCGGCTGCCCAAGGTCCTCAAGGCCCCCGAGGGGCACACGTACGCCTGGACCGAGAACCCGCTCGGCATCAACGGCTACTACCTGGTCAGCAAGGGTGAGAAGACGCCGTACCGGCTGAAGCTGCGCTCGGCGTCGTACAACAACATCCAGGCCCTCACCGAGCTGCTGCCGGGCACGCTGGTGGCGGACATGGTGGCGATCCTGGGGTCAATGTTCTTCGTGGTCGGGGACATCGACAAGTAGGGCCGCCGCGTCCGTCTCCCGGAGGCCCACCGGCTGCAGCAGCCAGCCGAAGTCGCCGAGTCCGCCCGCCGCGGTGAGTTCCGCGGCCTCCCCGGCGCTCGCGAGGGCGCGTACGTACTCCGCGGGGCGCGTGGAGGCGAGGGCGAGCGGGGGGCGTGCGCCGGTGATGCCGAGGGCGCGCAGTGCAGCGCGCTGCGTGAGCAGGCGCGCGGGCGGGAGCGACCGCGCGCGGTCGGACGCGCCCGGCGCGTCCGGCTCCGGGGGCGTGTGCGCGGCGCATGCGTCCAGGGCGACGTGCGCCGTGATGTCGCAGGAACCGTCCGGCACGGGCCCGGTCTCCCGTCCCTCGCGGAACCCGGTGAGGGTGCCGAACGGCGGCCGGGCGCCCGCCACGTGCGCGTAGTCCACGGCGACCGCCAGGCCCCGCTCCACGCACGAGACGGCCCCTGCCCAGGCGTCGTCCCGGGGCAGGCCGATCTCCGCCCGCAGGCCCTCCTCGGCCGGCAGCGGCCACCACCGGGCCAGCCACCGGGCGTCCGCGCCCGCCACCGGCTCCCCGAGCCGCTGCGCCCCGTCCCGGCGCACGAGCACGCGCCGGGGCACGCCCGCGGAGTCCACCTCCGCCACCTCCACCGGCACGTTGTCCAGCCACTCGTTGGCGAACAGCAGCCCGGTGACCCGCCGCGGCGGTTCGCTCAGCCACTCGATCCGGTGATCGAGCCCGGCAGGCCGTGCGGCGATCTCGACGGCCTGCACGCGCGCGCGGGAGGCCACCTGCGCGGGCAGCGCCGCCAGCACCCCGGCGGCCAGTTCCCCGCGCCCGGCCGCCATGTCCACGAACCCCAGCACCGCCGGGCGCCCGAGCACCTCGTCGACCCGGCACAGCAGCCGCGCCACGGCCGTCGCGAACAGCGGCGAGGCGTGCACCGACGTACGGAAGTGCCCCGCCGGCCCCTCGGGCCGCCGGTAGAAGCCGCCCGGCCCGTACAGGGCGTCCTGGGCCGCCGCGCGCCAGCCGCGCCATTCGTCCGCCCTCGTGTCGTCCGCCACCCCGCCAGAGTAGGCGTACAGGCGATCACGGCCTCCACCTTGCGGAGTACGCGCGGGGAGCACGGATCGGCCCTCCGGTTGACCCATGCACCTATCACACTTCCCTACTCTGGGTTACGTGCAGCGTCTCTATGACTTTCTCCGCAGGCACCCGGCATGGGTCGACGGCTTCTGGGCCCTCGTCCTGCTCGGGTTCTCCGGCCTGGGCGCGGTGAGTGTCGACGGGGCGCCGGGCCACCACGGATCGGTCCCCGCGGCGCTGGCCGTGTCCGCCGTGCTCAGCGTGGTGGTCGCGCTGCGCCGCCGCATGCCGGAGAAGATGGTGCTGCTGGCGGCGGCGACCGGCGCGGCGCAGCTGGTGCTGGACATCGAGACGACGGTCGGCGACTTCGCCATGCTGGTGATCATCTACACGGTCGCCGCGATCGGCGCCCGCTGGGCCTCCCGGTTCGCCCTGGCCGGCGGGATGAGCGCGGCGACGCTCGCGCAGATCCGCTGGCCCGAGCAGCACTCCAGCGCCGCGGGCAATGTCGCGATAGCGATCTTCACCACCGTGCCGTTCGTCCTGGCCTGGGTGCTCGGCGACTCCATGCGCACCCGCCGCGCCTACTTCGCGCAACTGGAGGAGCGGGCCGCCCGCCTGGAGAAGGAGCGCGAGGCGCAGGCCAAGGTCGCGGTCGCCGCCGAGCGCGCCCGCATCGCGCGCGAGCTGCACGACGTGGTCGCCCACAACGTGTCGGTGATGGTGGTGCAGGCCGACGGCGCCGCCTACGTCATGGACGCCGCGCCCGACCAGGCCAGGAAGGCCCTGGAGACCATCTCCTCCACCGGCCGCCAGGCCCTCGCCGAGATGCGCCGCCTGCTGGGCGTGCTGCGCACCGGCGAGCACCAGGAGGGCGGCGAGTACGTCCCGCAGCCCAACGCCGAGCAGATCGAGGACCTGGTCGAGCAGTGCCGGGGTTCCGGCCTGCCGGTCGACTTCCGGGTGGAGGGGACGCCGCGCCCGCTGCCCAGCGGCGTCGAGTTGACCGCGTACCGCATCGTGCAGGAGGCGCTCACCAACACCCGCAAGCACGGTGGCCCGAACGCGGGTGCGAGCGTGCGCCTGGTGTACTTCGACGACGGCCTCGGGCTGCTCGTCGAGGACGACGGCAAGGGCGCCCCGCACGAGCTGTACGAGGAGGGCGGCGCCGACGGACAGGGGCACGGCCTGATCGGGATGCGAGAGCGCGTGGGTATGGTCGGCGGCACGCTGGACGCGGGGCCGCGCCCCGGTGGAGGCTTCCGTATCAGTGCGCTGTTGCCGCTCAAGCCGGCGCACTGACGGCGCACCCACGCCGACGCGCGCCCCGGCCGGCACTCCGCACACCCGCTCCGACCAGCCGCCCCGCCCGCCCACCGCCACCGCACCCGGCCCCTGCGCCGCCCGCTGCCCCACTCGACGGAAGAGGACCCCCCCATGACGATCCGCGTGATGCTCGTCGACGACCAGGTGCTGCTGCGCACCGGATTCCGGATGGTGCTCGCCGCCCAGCCGGACATGGAGGTCGTCGCCGAGGCGGGTGACGGCGTGGAGGCCCTCCAGGTGCTGCGGGCCACCGCGGTCGACGTGGTGCTGATGGACGTGCGCATGCCGAAGCTGGACGGGGTGGAGACCACCCGCCGCATCTGCTCGGAGCCGAACCCGCCCAAGGTGCTGATCCTGACCACCTTCGACCTCGACGAGTACGCCTTCTCCGGGCTGAAGGCGGGCGCCTCCGGGTTCATGCTCAAGGACGTGCCGCCCGGTGACCTGCTCGCCGCGATCCGCGCCGTGCACAGCGGTGACGCCGTGGTGGCGCCCTCCACCACGCGCCGTCTGCTCGACCGGTTCGCCCCGATGCTGCCCGCGGGCGGCCAGGAGCCCCAGCACAAGGAGCTGCAGCGGCTCACCGAACGCGAGCGCGAGGTGATGATCCTGGTCGCGCAGGGCCTGTCCAACGGAGAGATCGCCGCCCGGCTGGTGCTGTCCGAGGCCACGGTGAAGACCCACGTGGGCCGCATCCTCACCAAACTGGGCCTGCGCGACCGCGTACAGGTGGTGGTCCTCGCCTACGAGACGGGACTGGTCCGGGCCGGCGGCCACGGCTGAGGGCCGGCCCCGCCGCCGGTAGGGTCTGCGCATGCTCCTGTGGATCAACGGCCCCTTCGGGGGCGGCAAGACACAGACCGCACATGAGATCCACCGCCGCCTGGCGGGCAGCGTCATCTGCGACCCCGAGCACCTGGGCTTCGGCCTGCACCGCATGCTGCCGCCCGCGCAGCGGGGGGACTTCCAGGACCTGGTGTCCTGGCGGCAGGGCGTGGTCGAGGTGCTCGACCTGGCCCTGACCGGGCACGACGGGGTGGTGATCGCCCCCATGACCGTCACGGACCCGCGCTGCTTCGCCGAGACCGTCGGACGGCTGCGCGAACTCGGTCACGACGTACGGCACTTCACCCTGCTCGCGGAGCGCGGGACGGTCCTGAAGCGGCTGCGCGAGCGCGGCCTCGGCCACCTGCTCCCGAACGCCGCCGGGAAGAACTCGGGTTCGCGCCGGGAGAGCTGGGCCGTCCAGCGGCTCGACCACTGCCTGGAGCGGCTGCGGGAGCCGGAGTTCGCCGAGCACCTGTGGACCGACCGCACCAGTGTGCCGAAGACCGCGGACCGCATCGCCGTCCTGGCGGGCCTGACCCTGCGGCCCCACACCGGCGGCCCGCTGCGCACCCGGCTGCGGCAGGCGGGGGTCGGCATGCGGCACATCCGGTTCGACTGACCGGGAGCGGGCCGGGCCGACGGGGGCGCGGTGCCGGCCGGCCGGCCGGCACGAAGGACCGGTCCGGCCAGGGCCGTCCCCGCCGGTCCGCAGGGCCCGCCACCGGCCGGTCGGACAGCCCCCGTACGGCTAGCGGAGTATCCCTTCCAGGAAGTCGCTGCCCAGCCGGGCCACCATCGCCACGTCGAGCTGGTGGTAGACGTACCGTCCGCGGCGCCGGGTGGTGACCAGGCCCGCCTTCTTGAGCACGCTCAGGTGCCGGGATATCTCGGGCGCGGTCATGCCGTGCACCTGTGTCAGCTCGCTGGTGGTGAACGCGCTGCGGGCCAGGCTGCGGCACAGTCTCATCCGCACCGGGTGGGACAGCGCGGACATCCGCAGGGTCAGCTGCTCGACCGAGGGCGGGGCGGACAGCTCGGGGGAGGCGGCCGGGTAGTGCAGCACCGGCTGCCAGCCGTGGCGGTGCAGGACCATCAGGTGCGGCCAGCCCAGGCTCGTCGGTATCAGCAGCAGGCCGCCGTCGGCCGTGGCCGTACGGCCGTCACCGAGTTTGTCGACGGTGATCCGGCCGGCCGCCTCGTCCAGCTCGACCGCCGGGGACACCGCGGCCAGCGCCTCGGCCAGGCCCCGGCGGCGCAGCAGCTCCGTCTTGTGCCGGGCGTCCGCCGCGAGCTGGTGGCCCAGCCGGGACCAGGTCTCCGCGAAGAAGGCCTCGTCGCAGTCCTGGAGGAACTGCCGCAGCCACGCCCGGATGAGCGGCGGGTCGGCCAGCAGGCGCTCGCTGAAGCGCACCTGCTGCGGCCCGCGCGCGGCGGCCAGCTCCAGGGCCCGCCGGCGCAGCCCCGCGTCGGTGAGCGGGCCGGCGCCCGGTTCGCCGTAGGGCAGGGCGCAGGTGAACTCCAGGGCGGCGTCCACGAACTGCTCGTCGGACAGCTTGTCGAGCAGGTCCAGCTCCTCGGCGAGGGACTGGCCCGGCAGTGCCGTCCGGCCCGGCAGGCCCGCGCAGGGCAGGAACAGGTCGGAGAACGTCGTCCGCCACAGGAAGTCCGCCTCGCACATGCGGTCGGCGAGGTGCGAGTCGAGCCGGGCGGTCACGCCCGTGGCCCAGCCCTGGAGGCCCGGGTGGTGCCCCGGCTCGGACAGCGCGTGCAGCGCCATGCCCAGCTCGGCCAGGGGCGAGGGCACGGCCGCGGCCCTCTCCGGCCGCAGCCCCGTGATGTCGATGCGCACGCTCATGCCCCCATGGTGCACGCCGCCACCGACAACGCCGTCCCCGATTGACGGCCGACGTCAATCGGCGGGACATCGCGCGGGCACCGGCGCAACCTGGAACGGCCCGGGCAGCCGCGGAGCCCGTCGCCAGTCGTTGCCTGCCGTTCCCGTTCCTCCCTCTCACGTCCCCAGAAGGCGATACGCCATGAGCATCACCGAGCAGTACCTCCTCGACGTCCACCGCGCCCGGCAGCACGGCGAGCCGGAGCCCCCGGCGCCGGGCCTGAACGACCGGAGGGCGCTGCGCGAACTGCGCGAGGAACGGCGCTTCCGCGCGGTGCTCGCCGGCCGCCCGGCCCGCGGACGGCTGCGCCTCGCGCTGAGCCGGCGGCTGCGTCCGGCGGGCCGCCGGCGGCCCGCCCTGCTCCACGGCCGGCGGCTGCACCGGCCCCGCCCCGGCGGTTGCTGATCCGCCCCGGCGGTTGCTGACCTTGCGCGTCCGCCGGGCCTGCGGCACGTCAGGCACCTACTGCACCTACTGCGCCTTCTGCTCCTCCTGCGTCTTCCGCATCTTCTGCTCCTCGTGCACCTCCCGCAGCCGTGCGACGAAGTCGGCGGCGGCCGTCCTCACGTCGTCGGCCGTCCACTCCAGGCCGGCGGCGCGCACGGTCACCTCGGTGAAGGCGAGCCCGGGGCCGCCGCGGTCCCAGGGGCGGGCGAACAGCAGGGTCCCCGTCGCCTCGGCCTGGCGCACCGCCGCCTCGGCGAGCACGTCCGCGTCGTACGGCAGCCAGACCTGGAACTCGTGCGTGTGCGGCACTTCGGGATGCACACGGAACCAGGGCGCCCCGGCCGCCGTGAAGCCCTCGCGCAGCGCGGCGGCCACCACGCGCGCGTGCCGCACGTACGAGGGCAGCCGGGGCAGCTCCCGTTCGATCCCGGCCAGCGCCGACAGGGCGGTCGGGAACTGCTGGAAGACCGTGCCGCCGTACCGGTGCCGCCAGGCCTTCGCTTCCTCGATCAGCTCCCCGGGCCCGGCGAGCACGGCGCCGCCGAGCCCCTCCAGGGACTTGTAGAGCGACACGTACACGCTGTCGGCCAGGTCCGCGATCTCCGCCAGCGACCGGCCGAGATGCTCGGTGGACTCCCACAGGCGCGCACCGTCGAAGTGCACCACCGCCTCCCGCTCGCGCGCCGCCGCGACGACCTCGGTCAGCTCCTGCCAGGAGGGCAGCACGAAACCGGCGTCTCTCAGGGGCAGCTCCAGCATCAGCGTCCCGAAGGACTCGTCCAGGCCGCGCACCTCGTCGGCGGTCGGCTGCCGCGGCTGGTTGGTCACCCGCACCGGGCGCAGCCCGGAGACCTGGCTGAAGGCGTGGCGTTCGTGCACCTCCGGGTGGGAGAGGGCGTGCAGGGCCACGGCCGGGTTCCCGGTACGGGCCGCCCAGCAGCGCAGGGCGACCTGCTGCGCCATCGTGCCGGTGGGGAAGAAGACGGCGGCGTCCTTGCCGAGCAGCGCGGCGACCCGGCCCTCCAGCGCCTCGACGACGCCGCTGCCGTAGAAGTCCGCCATCTCGTCGAGGTCGTAGACGTCCCGCGTCCGGTCCAGGTCCGCGAGCCGCTCCCGGAGCGTGCCCAGATACCCGGCGCGCGCGAGCATGCGCTCCGCGCCCCGGCTCACGGCTATGCGCCGTTCCCGCAGCCGTTTGCGCCGCTCCTCGTCCGACACCGGCTCCTCCGGGCGCACGTCCCGCTCGGTGCGCTCCTGCCCCGCGCGCTCCCGCCCCGCCTCGCCGAGTCCTGCTGGGTCGTGTCCCACGGAGTCCTGTCCCACCGGGCCTTGTCCCGCCTGTTCCGTGCTGTCGCTCATGCCGTGGATCATCCCGCGCGCCGAGCGCGGAGGGTACCCGGTTTCCGTCTCCGGGCCGCCGTGGCGAAACCCACAGCCTGTGGACAACCGGACGCCTCCCGCACCGATAGCGTTAACATGACGAGAAATCGTCCGGTACCCGGAGCGGACTGGAACGGAAGGCCACTGCCGCGTGAGTACAAGCCAACAGCCAGACCCCAGGGACCGCCCCGCGCGGCTCACCATCGGCGTCGTCGGCGCCGGCCGGGTGGGCCCCGCGCTCGCCGCCTCCCTCCAGCTCGCGGGCCACCGGCCGGTGGCGGCCTCGGGCGTCTCCGCCGCCTCCAGGCGCCGGGCCGACCTGATGCTCCCCGGTGTCCCCCTGGTGGCGCCCGCCGAGGTGCTCCAGCGCGCCGACCTGGTGCTGCTGACCGTCCCCGACGACACCCTGCCCGCTCTCGTCGCGGGCCTCGCCGAGACCGGCGCCGTCCGGCCGGGCCAGCTGCTCGTGCACACCTCCGGCCGGTACGGCGCGAAGGTGCTGGACCCGGCCCTGCGCGCGGGCGCGCTGCCGCTCGCGCTGCACCCGGCGATGACCTTCACCGGCACCGCCGTGGACGTGCAGCGGCTGGCCGGGTGCTCCTTCGGCGTCACCGCCCCCGAGGAGCTGCGGCTGGCCGCCGAGGCCCTGGTCATCGAGATGGGCGGCGAGCCCGAGTGGATCGCCGAGGACATGCGGCCGCTCTACCACGCGGCGCTCGCCCTGGGCGCCAACCACCTGGTGACGCTGGTGGCGCAGTCCATGGAGCTGCTGCGGGACGCCGGTGTCGGGGCCCCCGACCGGATGCTCGGCCCGCTGCTCGGCGCCGCCCTGGACAACGCCCTGCGCTCCGGCGACGCTGCGCTGACCGGCCCCGTCGCGCGCGGCGACGCGGGCACGGTCGCGGCGCACGTCGCCGAGCTGCGCCGGCACGCCCCGCAGACGGTCTCCGGCTACCTGGCGATGGCCCGCGCCACCGCCGACCGCGCCCTCGCCCACGGCCTGCTGAAGCCTGAGCTGGCCGAGGACCTGCTGGACGTCCTGGCCGGCGGAACCGACACGTCCGGCGGCCCCGGCCGGACCGGCGGCGGCGAAGGCGAAGGGGATGCCCGATGACCCGCGCGGGGCACTCGGCGAACCGGACGGCACCGCGTCCCGCGACCGCGCGGACCGGCCGGGCGGCACCAGGGACCACGGCAACACGGACCACGGCAACACGGACCACCGCACCTTGGACCACCGCACAGCGGGCCACGGCACCGCGGACAACAGCACCGGAGTACGCACAGGAAGGCCGCCCGGTGACCCCGGCGCCCGAGAACGGAGACGCCCGATGACCACCACCCTGCTGCGCACCTCCGACGAGCTGCACGCGCGCGTGCGCACCGGCCGCCGTGCCGTCGTGATGACCATGGGCGCCCTGCACGAGGGCCACGCCACCCTGATCCGCGCCGCGCGCGCCCTCGCCGGCGGCGACGGCGAGGTCGTCGTCACCGTCTTCGTCAACCCGCTCCAGTTCGGCGCGGGCGAGGACCTCGACCGCTACCCGCGCACCCTGGACGCCGACCTCAAGCTCGCCGAGCAGGCGGGCGCCGACGTGGTGTTCGCGCCCTCCGTCGAGGAGGTCTACCCCGGCGGCGAGCCGCAGGTCCGGGTCACCGCCGGACCCATGGGCGAGCGGCTGGAGGGCGCCTCGCGCCCCGGTCACTTCGACGGCATGCTCACCGTCGTCGCCAAGCTGCTGCACCTGACCCGCCCCGACGCCGCCCTGTACGGCCAGAAGGACGCCCAGCAGCTCGCCCTGATCCGCCGCATGGTGCGCGACCTGAACTTCGGCGTGGAGATCGTCGCCGTCCCCACCGTCCGCGAGGACGACGGGCTGGCCCTGTCCAGCCGCAACCGCTACCTCTCCCCGCGGGAACGGCAGACCGCTCTCGCCCTCTCCCAGGCCCTCTTCGCCGGCCGCGACCGGCACGCCGCCCAGGAGGCCCTGCGCGCCCGGGCCCGTGAAGTGCCCTCCACGCGCGCGCGTGCCGAGGCGCTGAGCGCGCTGGGGGAGTCCCGCGCGGCAGCCGACGCGGCCGCCGTCGCCAAGGCGTCCCCCGGCGCGGCGGACGCCGTCCGCGCCGCGGCCCGGCTGGTCCTCGACGAGGCCGCCCGCCTGGACCCGCCGCTCGAACTCGACTACCTGGCCCTCGTCGACCCGTCCGACTTCACCGAGATCGGGGACGACTTCACCGGCGAGGCCGTGCTCGCCGTCGCCGCCCGGGTCGGGGCGACCCGCCTGATCGACAACCTGCCCCTCACCTTCCAGAACCCCGGGGCCCCCGGGCCCCGGGAACCCCTTGGAGCCGCCTCGTGACCAGCACAGGCATACGACTGCACGCACCCGCGCCCGGGTGGTCCATCGCCGCGGACGTCGTGGTCGTCGGCTCCGGTGTCGCCGGCCTGACCGCCGCCCTGCGCTGCGAGGCCGCGGGCCTGACCACCGTCGTCGTCACCAAGGCCCGCCTCGACGACGGCTCCACCCGCTGGGCGCAGGGCGGCATCGCCGCGGCCCTCGGCGAGGGCGACACCCCTGAACAGCATCTGGACGACACCCTGGTGGCCGGCGCCGGCCTGTGCGACCAGGAGGCGGTACGGATCCTCGTCACCGACGGTCCCGACGCCGTACGGCGCCTGATCTCCACCGGCGCGCGGTTCGACACCGACGACGAGGGCGGCATCCAGCTCACCCGCGAGGGCGGCCACCACCGGCGCCGCATCGCGCACGCGGGCGGTGACGCGACCGGCGCCGAGGTCTCCCGGGCGCTCGTCGACGCGGTCCGCGCGCGCGGGGTGCGCACCGTCGAGAACGCGCTCGTGCTGGACCTGCTGACCGACGCCGAGGGCCGCACCGCCGGCGTGACCCTGCACGTCATGGGCGAGGGCCAGCACGACGGCGTGGGCGCCGTGCACGCCCCCGCCGTGGTCCTCGCCACCGGCGGCATGGGCCAGGTCTTCTCCGCGACCACCAACCCGTCCGTGTCCACGGGCGACGGCGTGGCGCTCGCCCTGCGCGCGGGCGCGGAGGTCTCCGACCTGGAGTTCGTGCAGTTCCACCCCACCGTGCTCTTCCTGGGCGCGGACGCCGAGGGCCAGCAGCCGCTCGTCTCCGAGGCGGTGCGCGGCGAGGGCGCCCACCTGGTCGACGCCGACGGCGTGCGCTTCATGGTGGGGCAGCACGAACTGGCCGAGCTGGCGCCCCGGGACATCGTCGCCAAGGGCATCACGCGCCGCATGCAGGAGCAGGGCGCCGCGCACATGTTCCTCGACGCCCGGCACTTCGGGGCGGCGATGTGGGAGCACCGCTTCCCGACGATCCTGGCCGCCTGCCGCGCCCACGGCATCGACCCGGTCACCGAGCCGATCCCGGTCGCCCCGGCCGCCCACTACGCCTCCGGGGGCGTGCGCACCGACTCCAGCGGCAGGACCACCGTGCCCGGTCTGTACGCGTGCGGTGAGGTGGCCTGCACCGGCGTCCACGGCGCCAACCGGCTCGCCTCCAACTCCCTGCTCGAGGGGCTGGTCTACGCGGAACGGATCGCCGCCGACATCGCGCGGGAGCGGTCCGGGAACGGCCTGCACGCGCGCGTGCCGCAGCCCGTCCCGCACGCCGGGCAGCCCGCGCACCCGCTGCTCGCCCCCGAGACCCGGTTCGCGATCCAGCGCGTCATGACCGAGGGCGCGGGTGTGCTGCGCTCCGCCGCGTCCCTGGCCACGGCCGCCGACCGGCTCGAACAACTGCACGCCGAGGCCCGCGGGGCGCTGGAGGAGAACGGCAAGACCGCCGAGCCCGGCGTCGACACCTGGGAGGCCACCAACCTCCTGTGCGTGGCCCGGGTCCTGGTCGCCGCCGCCCGGCTGCGGGAGGAGACTCGCGGCTGCCACTGGCGCGAGGACCACGCCGACCGCGACGACGCCCGCTGGCGCCGCCACATCGTCGTACGGCTGAACTCCGCGCGTACGCCCCTCGTGCACACCACGGACACCGCAGACTTCCCCCCGACCCGTCCCGGGGCCACCGCGCCCCGCCGTCCCCAGGAGCAGTGACACAAGTGAGCACCGAAGACCTTCCCCTCGCCTCGAACGGAGGCTGCGGCGACGGCTGTGCCTGCGGCGCGGACGCCGACGAGGAGTACCTGGAGTGCGGGCTGGACCCCGCGCTCGCCGAGCTGCTGGCCGGTGCCGGACTCGATCCCGTGGAGGTCGAGGACATCGCAGGCGTCGCCATCCAGGAGGACCTGGCCCAAGGCGTGGACGTGACGACGGTCGCGACCATCCCCGAGGAGGCCGTGGCCACCGGCGACTTCACCGCGCGTGAGGCCGGCGTGGTGGCGGGCCTGCGCGTCGCCGAGGCGGTGCTCTCGGTGGTGTGCACGGACGAGTTCGAGGTCGAGCGGCACGTCGAGGACGGCGACCGCGTCGAGGCCGGGCAGAAGCTGCTGTCGGTCACCACGCGCACGCGCGACCTGCTGACCGCCGAGCGCAGCGCCCTCAACCTGCTGTGCCGCCTGTCGGGCATCGCCAGCGCCACGCGCGCGTGGGCGGACGCCCTGGAGGGCACCAGGACCAAGGTGCGCGACACCCGCAAGACGACGCCGGGTCTGCGGTCCCTGGAGAAGTTCGCCGTCCGGGCCGGCGGCGGCGTCAACCACCGCATGTCCCTCTCGGACGCCGCTCTGGTCAAGGACAACCACGTGGTGGCCGCCGGCGGTGTCGGGCAGGCCTTCAAGGCCGTACGGGAGGCCTTCCCGGACGTGCCGATCGAGGTCGAGGTCGACACCCTGCACCAGCTGCGCGAGGTGGTGGACGCGGGCGCCGACCTGATCCTGCTGGACAACTTCACGCCCGGTGAGTGCGAGGAGGCCGTGGCGATCGTCGACGGCCGCGCGCTCCTGGAGGCCTCGGGCCGGCTCACCCTGGGCAATGCCCGCGCCTACGCGGAGACCGGCGTCGACTTCCTGGCCGTCGGGGCCCTCACCCACTCCTCGCCGATCCTGGACATCGGCCTGGACCTGCGCGAGGCGGAGTAGGACCGGCCATGCTCCTGACCATCGACGTGGGCAACACGCACACCGTCCTCGGCCTGTTCGACGGGGAGGACATCGTCGAGCACTGGCGCATCTCCACGGACGCCCGCCGCACGGCCGACGAGCTGGCCGTGCTCCTGCAGGGCCTGATGGGCATGCACCCCCTGCTCGGCGACGAGCTGGGCGACGGCATCGACGGCATCGCGATCTGCGCGACCGTGCCGTCGGTGCTCCACGAGCTGCGCGAGGTGACCCGGCGCTACTACGGCGACGTGCCGGCCGTGCTCGTCGAGCCGGGCGTCAAGACCGGGGTGCCGATCCTGACCGACAACCCCAAGGAGGTCGGCGCGGACCGCATCATCAACGCGGTCGCGGCCGTCGAGCTGTACGGGGGTCCGGCCATCGTCGTGGACTTCGGCACGGCGACGACGTTCGACGCGGTCTCCGCGCGCGGGGAGTACATCGGCGGCGTCATCGCCCCCGGTATCGAGATCTCCGTGGACGCCCTCGGGGTCAAGGGCGCCCAGCTGCGCAAGATCGAGGTGGCCCGGCCGCGCAGCGTGATCGGCAAGAACACGGTCGAGGCCATGCAGGCGGGCATCGTCTACGGGTTCGCCGGACAGGTCGACGGCGTCGTGGGCCGCATGGCCCGCGAACTGTCCGACGACCCGGACGACGTCACCGTGATCGCGACCGGCGGGCTCGCCCCGATGGTGCTCGGCGAGTCCTCCGTGATCGACGAGCACGAACCCTGGCTGACCCTGATCGGACTGCGGCTGGTCTACGAACGCAACGTGTCCCGCATGTGACGCGGCCGCCCACGCGCGCGTGCCCGTGCCGCACCGCACAGCACGCGCGCGTGCTCGGCACGCGCACCCGCGGCTCACCCCGCATCCGTGCGCAACGCGCCTGCGCCCGCCCGGTGCGTCCGGCGCGCCTGCACGACACGCCGCTGGCCCCACGCCACACCGCACGCCACGCACGCGCCTTATGTCGAATTTGTCTGATTAGCGCGTATGGTCGGCCCTATGCCCACGCCATACGGAACCCGCGGCGGCATGGCGTTCGGCGCGGAGGAGCTGCGTGTGCTCCGCCGCGCCCTCGCCGTCGCCCTTCATCTCCGTCCCGCCCGCGCCGAGGACGTGCAGGACTGCCGCCGCCTCGCCGAGTCGCTCGACGAGGCGATGCGCGAGGGTGCCCGGCTGCGCGCGTTCCTGGTGGCCGATCTGGCCCGCTACCGTGACGCCCTGCCCGGCACGGCCGTCGGCTACCTCGCACTCCTCGAAGAGGCCCTCGGCGCCGGGTACCGGCCCGGCTCCGACGACCTCGCCGCCCTGGGCGCCCTGCGCGGCAACCCGGCCGCCGCGGCGCTCCTGCGGCGCTGCCGGCCCCGCCCCGCCGCTGCGGTGACGCCCGTCCCGGCGTCGTCCGCCCCGGCCCCGCACGGCCCGTCCACCGCGTCCGCGAGCGTCCCGTCGGTGCCCGCCTCCCGCGGTCCGCGCGAGCCGCTGGACGCTCTCGCCCCGCAGCGGCGCCCCTGCGGCCCCGCCCGGGCCCTGGGTCCGGCCCCCGTCCCCACGGTGCCCGGCGCCCGGACGGACCAGGGCGGCGGATCCGGCCAGGAGCCCGTGAAGCGGCCTGCGCCCAAGCCCGGCGAACGCCCCGCCCCCGCGCGGCCCGCTCCCGCGCAGCCCCGGCCCGCCCAGCCCGGCCCGGCGCCCGCTCCCGGGGGCGGCAAGCCCGTACGCCGTCCCGTCCCCACGCCGGGTGAGGTCTTCCCGCGGCGCAAACCGGCCCCGCCCTCCCAGGACCCGCAGCAGCGGCTGACCGCGCGACTCGCCGCGGTGTAGCGGTCCGGGCCACCCCGCCCCTGTTTGTCCCGCGGTCCTGGCTACTCTGGATCCATGGACTACGTCTCCGCACTCGTTCCGCCGATCGTGATGGCCGCTTTCTTCATCGGTCTGGTCAGGGTGATCGTGAAGACCCAGGGCGGGGCCGCCAAGGCCAAGGAGGACGCGGCCGTCGACGCCGCCATGTCCTCCGCCCGCGCCGGTCGGACCGCCGCCTCCGCGGGCACCGCCACCACGGACGCCTGACCGGGCGTACGGCCCCCAGCACGGACCCCCCGCCGTGCTGCGCGCCGTACGCCCTTTTTGTTCGCATATGGCGCCATGGCGCAGGTTCGGCACGCCATTGACCTCATCTCCCACTATGGTCTGAAGTGTGCCTCGCCCCTTGGGAGAACTCGAAGACGCGGTCATGACGCGGGTGTGGAAGTGGAACCGCCCGGTGACCGTTCGGGAAGTCCTGGAAGACCTCCAACAGGAACGGTCCATCGCCTACACCACGGTGATGACCGTTTTGGACAATCTCCATCAGAAGGGCTGGGTGCGGCGGGAAGCGGAAGGCCGTGCCTATCGATATGAGGCGGTCTCCACCCGGGCCGCCTACGCCGCCGCGCTGATGAACGAGGCCTGGTCCCAGAGCGACAACGCCGCCGCTGCTCTCGTCGCCTTCTTCGGGATGATGAGCGAGGAACAGCGTCGTGCCCTGCGGGATGCCGTACGGATCGTCGAAGGCACCCCCGAGGGAGGTACGGCGGTCCTGCGCGCACAAGGTTCCCCCGCGGAAGCGGCCGAAGGCCCCGAACGCGCCGAAGGAACCGGTACAACGGCGACGGCCGCCGGAGAAGTGACGGATACCGCCCCCGGCGCCGGCGCGCCCGCCTCCGATTCCGGCGAGCGGAACCCCGGCTCGGCACCCGACGGCACCGGGCGATAGCGTCCGTTCATGCCCGCAGAGCATCCCGTAGAGCGCCCGGCAGCACATCCCGAAGTCCCCGCAAAAGCCATCACGGTCCGGCGGGCCCGGACCAGCGATGTCCCGGCCGTGCGCCGGCTGCTGGACGACTACGCCCGCGAGCGCATCCTGCTCGACAAAGCGACGGTCACGCTTTACGAGGACATCCAAGAGTTCTGGATCGCCGAACGGGACGACAACGCCGAGGTCGTCGGCTGCGGCGCACTGCACGTGATGTGGGAAGACCTGGCGGAAGTGCGCACCCTCGCGGTGAAGCCGGGGCTCAAGGGTGCCGGTGTCGGTCACCACCTGCTGGAGAAGTTGCTGCAGACCGCGCGCTGGCTCGGCGTTCGCCGCGTTTTCTGTCTGACCTTCGAAGTCGACTTCTTCCAGAAGCACGGCTTCGTGGAGATCGGGGAGACGCCCGTCGACACGGATGTCTACGCGGAGCTGATGCGTTCCTATGACGAGGGCGTCGCGGAGTTCCTCGGTCTCGAACGGGTGAAACCGAACACCTTGGGCAACAGCCGGATGCTTCTGCATCTGTGATCGGCACAGGCGCGCGAAGAGCTGTCCGGGGGCGGGCCGGGGAAGCCGCATTCCGTCGGACCGGTCATGCCCGCGTTCCCTATGTCCGAAACGCGCATGTTTCCGGTCGGTGATGAGGGTCCGGTCTCTCCCAGGGGTTTGTGTTTTTCCCGCAAAAGCGGTTTGCTTTCCGACGTACTGCAGTACTGCATATAACAGGGGACGGCGAAACGGCGGATGCCCGACCAGCCCCGGCCCTGACGTTATCGATGAAAGGAAATCCGGTGGCACAGAAGGTTCAGGTCCTTCTTGTCGACGACCTCGACGGCGGCGAGGCGGACGAGACCGTGACGTTCGCACTGGACGGCAAGACATACGAGATCGATCTCACCACCGCCAATGCGGACAAGCTCCGCGGCCTTCTCGAGCCGTACGTCAAGAGCGGCCGGCGTACCGGTGGCCGTGCTTCGGGCGGGCGTGGAAAGGCGCGCGCGGCGGCGACGGGCGGCAGCCAGGACACCGCGCAGATCCGCGCCTGGGCGAAGGAGAACGGCTACGAGGTCAACGACCGCGGCCGTGTCCCCGCGACCATCCGCGAGGCCTACGAGAAGGCCAACGGCTGACCGAGGCCCGCACGAGGTTTCCTCACGGCAGGGGGGCCTGGGAAGGCGCCGGCGGGCGGCCGCACGCGCGCCGCAGCCGGGTCCGGTGGCACTGCGTCGCCGCCGTGTTCACCAGCCGCACGAGATCGGGGGCACCCCCGCCGCCCCCCATCGCCGGCATGGCCGGCAGCGAGGCCTCGACCTCGCGTCCCGGTTCGGGGGGCCGCAGCCACTCGGCGGCCCCCTGCGGACCAGGACGGCGGCCCCGAGGGCGCGTCCCGGGACCGGTGCCGGGCGGCGGCGGAGCGTCCATCAGCGACCCCGCGCCGAGCCCCACCAGGTCCAGGTCCAGCGCGTCCCACTCCAGCCAGCGCAGCAGCCCCGGCAGCTCCTGTGCGCTGCCCGCGGCCACCAGCAGCCGCATCCGGTCCACCTGCACCGCCACCGGGGACGCCGGCGCCGCCGGGCCGGACCCCAGATGGCGCAGCGCCGCGCGTCCGGCCTCCAGAGGCACGTCCAGGACGTCGAAGCGGTCGCCCACGACAAGTCGTACCGGTGCCCCGGGCACCGTCGCCCAGCCCAGTTCGTTCTCGTACCAGTGCCGTGCCCGGTCGCCGGGGTCGAGCGGCCGACGGGGAAGCGGGACCGGGAGAGGGATCGTGGAAAGGCTGCCGACCATGACAGTGCAACCTCCGGAAAGCGCCGGAGGTTACGCTGGGTCGCCGCACGTGCGCACACCGTGCCGGAAGCGGGGGCGCGCGGAGGCGGTGAAGGGCGCAAGGTTGTTCGCCCATAGCGGAGGGAACCGGTGCGCGCCGCATGGAGTGTCAGTCCCTGCGGGTAAGACATTGCCTAGTGGGAGGGGGCGACACGCAGGCCGCACCCGGGCAGAGGAGTCTCACGTTCGCCATCGGCGTACTGGCGACTGGGGTAACTGCCTGGCCTGCGGGAACATCGTCTCGCACCATCGGGTTGGAGCAGATGTCGGCGTTCGGGGTCAGGAGGCCATCGACGGTGTCGGCAGTTGGAATGAGCGGTCCCCGCTTGCGGGACTAAGCTGCGGAAGGACAGGGAGGGGAAGTTCCCCCCACTGCCTGACCGCTCTGAGGAGCGATTAACGATGTTCGAGAGGTTCACCGACCGCGCGCGGCGGGTTGTCGTCCTGGCTCAGGAAGAAGCCCGGATGCTCAACCACAACTACATCGGCACCGAGCACATCCTCCTGGGCCTGATCCACGAGGGTGAGGGTGTCGCCGCCAAGGCCCTTGAGAGCCTCGGGATTTCGCTCGAGGCGGTCCGCCAGCAGGTGGAGGAGATCATCGGCCAGGGCCAGCAGGCCCCGTCCGGTCACATTCCCTTCACCCCCCGTGCCAAGAAGGTCCTGGAGCTGTCGCTCCGCGAGGCCCTTCAGCTGGGCCACAACTACATCGGCACGGAGCACATCCTGCTCGGCCTGATCCGTGAGGGCGAGGGCGTCGCCGCCCAGGTCCTGGTCAAGCTGGGCGCAGACCTCAACCGGGTGCGGCAGCAGGTGATCCAGCTGCTCTCCGGTTACCAGGGCAAGGAGACCGCCACCGCCGGCGGCCCTGCCGAGGGCACCCCCTCGACGTCCCTGGTCCTCGACCAGTTCGGCCGCAACCTCACGCAGGCCGCCCGCGAGTCCAAGCTCGACCCGGTCATCGGGCGCGAGAAGGAGATCGAGCGGGTCATGCAGGTGCTGTCCCGCCGCACCAAGAACAACCCGGTGCTGATCGGTGAGCCCGGCGTCGGCAAGACCGCCGTCGTCGAGGGCCTCGCCCAGGCCATCGTCAAGGGCGAGGTGCCCGAGACCCTCAAGGACAAGCACCTCTACACCCTCGACCTCGGCGCCCTGGTCGCCGGCTCCCGCTACCGCGGTGACTTCGAGGAGCGCCTGAAGAAGGTGCTCAAGGAGATCCGCACCCGCGGCGACATCATCCTGTTCATCGACGAGCTGCACACGCTGGTCGGTGCGGGTGCCGCCGAGGGCGCCATCGACGCCGCTTCGATCCTGAAGCCGATGCTGGCCCGCGGTGAGCTGCAGACCATCGGTGCCACCACCCTGGACGAGTACCGCAAGCACCTGGAGAAGGACGCGGCCCTGGAGCGGCGCTTCCAGCCCATCCAGGTCGCCGAGCCGTCCCTGCCGCACACCATCGAGATCCTCAAGGGCCTGCGCGACCGGTACGAGGCGCACCACCGCGTCTCGATCACCGACGAGGCGCTGGTCCAGGCCGCCACCCTGGCCGACCGGTACATCTCGGACCGCTTCCTGCCGGACAAGGCGATCGACCTGATCGACGAGGCGGGCTCGCGGATGCGCATCCGCCGGATGACCGCGCCGCCGGACCTGCGCGAGTTCGACGAGAAGATCGCCGGCGTCCGCCGGGACAAGGAGTCCGCGATCGACTCGCAGGACTTCGAGAAGGCCGCCTCCCTGCGCGACAAGGAGAAGCAGCTCCTGGCCGCCAAGGCCAAGCGGGAGAAGGAGTGGAAGGCCGGCGACATGGACGTCGTCGCGGAGGTCGACGGCGAGCTGATCGCCGAGGTCCTCGCCACGGCCACCGGCATCCCGGTCTTCAAGCTGACCGAGGAGGAGTCCAGCCGTCTGCTCCGCATGGAGGACGAGCTGCACAAGCGGGTCATCGGCCAGGTCGACGCCGTCAAGGCGCTGTCCAAGGCGATCCGCCGTACGCGTGCGGGTCTGAAGGACCCCAAGCGTCCCGGTGGCTCGTTCATCTTCGCCGGTCCGTCCGGTGTCGGTAAGACCGAGCTGTCCAAGGCGCTGGCGGAGTTCCTCTTCGGTGACGAGGACGCGCTGATCTCCCTCGACATGTCGGAGTTCAGCGAGAAGCACACGGTCTCCCGCCTCTTCGGTTCGCCCCCCGGCTACGTGGGCTACGAGGAGGGCGGCCAGCTGACGGAGAAGGTGCGCCGCAAGCCGTTCTCGGTCGTCCTGTTCGACGAGGTCGAGAAGGCCCACCCGGACATCTTCAACTCGCTGCTGCAGATCCTGGAGGACGGTCGCCTGACCGACTCCCAGGGCCGGGTCGTGGACTTCAAGAACACGGTCATCATCATGACGACCAACCTCGGCACCCGGGACATCTCCAAGGGCTTCAACCTGGGCTTCGCGGCCTCGGGTGACACGAAGACCAACTACGAGCGCATGAAGAACAAGGTCTCGGACGAGCTGAAGCAGCACTTCCGGCCCGAGTTCCTCAACCGCGTCGACGACGTGGTCGTCTTCCCGCAGCTCACGCAGGAGGACATCCTGCGGATCGTCGACCTGATGATCGGCAAGGTGGACGAGCGCCTCAAGGACCGGGACATGGGCATCGAGCTGTCCCAGTCCGCCAAGGAGCTGCTGTCCAAGAAGGGCTACGACCCCGTTCTGGGCGCCCGGCCGCTGCGCCGGACGATCCAGCGCGAGATCGAGGACTCGCTGTCGGAGAAGATCCTCTTCGGCGAGCTGCGCCCCGGTCACATCGTGGTCGTGGACACCGAGGGCGAGGGCGACGAGAAGACCTTCACCTTCCGGGGTGAGGAGAAGTCGGCGCTGCCCGACGTCCCGCCGATCGAGCAGGCGGCCGGCGGAGCCGGTCCGAACCTGAGCAAGGACGCCTGACCCTTCGGGGCCGGGCGTGACACAAGGGGCCGGTGCCTTCGGACACCGGCCCCTTGCGCGTGTGCGCGGTTCCGGCACGCGCGGTGTGGCGTGCGCGCGGTCAGGAACGCGTGTACGTGATCTCCGCCGACGGGAAGATCTCGGCGTGCAGGGGGTGCGGCGCAGTGGCCCCGGGCGTCCGGAAGGTCACGCGGCGCACGTTCGGCAGGCGGCGGGCCAGGTCACGGAGCAGAACCATGTTGTAGTGGAAGCTGACCTTCAGGTCGCGGACCCCGGGAAGGTCGGGCATCGCCTCGAAGGCGTACGTGTTCGACGGAGCGCGCAGGGTGAGGCTGGTCAGGGCCGGTAGCGCGGCCACCTCGCCCCAGTCGGCGGCGGTGAGATCGGCGGGCGTGCCGAGGCTGAGAGCCGTCAGCGTCGCCCAGCCGCTCAAGCCGTGCAGGGCGCGGCGGTGCCGCAGGGCGTGGGGGCCCAGAAAGAGGTACTCCAGTGCGGCGCCGGCCGGCAGGACGCGCGGGAGGCCGCCGTCGCGGGGCAGGCGCTGGTCCAGCGAGAGCCGTCGCAGGGAGTGCAGCGACGCCAGGCCGGTGAGATCCGCGATCCCCGCGAGAGCCAGGTCGGTGACGGGCAGCTCCGTGATCCGGTCCAGGCCGCGGGCGTGGTCGCAGCCCCTCAGCCACAGGCCGTCGAGCCCGGAGAACGGCAGCAGGGCGCCCAGGTCGTCGAGCAGCGGGTTGTCGCACAGGTCGAGGAGGCGGACGTCCTCGCGCCCGGGGACGGCCGCCGCCATCAGTCCGGCCGGGTGCGCGCCCCGGAAGGTCACCCGCTGCCAGGGCCGCATCCGGGCCAGCGCCGCCCGCTGCTCGTCCGATGCGCAGGTGATCAGGAGGCCGTCGCGGTCCAGGTGGTCCAGGACCTCCGCCGCGTACTCCTCGGTGGGGAAGCGGCCCCAGGTGCCCACGAGCTGCCGCCGCACGTCGAGGTCCGGGTGGGAGCGGTAGCGGCGCAGGACCCCCAGGGCGCCCGCGGGCTCGTCCGTCCCGAGCACCGACGCCGTGACGGTGACGCCCCGCGCCTCCGCGTCGGTCAGCCCCTCGGGCCCCGGCAGCAGCTCCAGCACCAGAGGCCCCGCCTTGGCCAGCTCCTTGGCGTCCTCGGGGGTGCGCGGCGGTATCAGCGCGGCGGCCCGCGCCTCCACCTCGGCGCGCACCGCCGGTTCCAGGGCCGCCGTGTGCTCCAGGCAGGCCAGCGCCAGCAGCGTCAGCCGCGCGGTGTCCCGGGCGAGGAGCTGCCGCAGCACCGAGGCCCGTTCGCGCGGGCGGGCGTGCGCCACCGCCATCCGCACCACGTCCTCCCACTGGGTGTCGTCGGCATGACGGGTGAGGACGTCGAGGTGGCCCTCCTCCACGGCGCAGCGCGCGCCCAGGTAGTCCTGGAAGGTGCGGTGCACGAAGTCCACGACGCCCTCGGCGGGCCGGCGCAGCAGGCCGCTGCGCAGCAGCAGGGTGCGCAGGACCGCGGCCGCGGTGCGGGGATCGGCGGGCAGGGCGATGGACGCCAGGCAGCGCTCCACGATGCCCTCGGCGGTCTCGGCGGCCATCTCCGTGCGGCCGCTGAGCACCAGGGCGTAGGCCAGGCGTTGCAGCAGCTCCAGCGAAGCCTCCTCGCCCAGTTCCACGCCGTCGGCGGTGTCCAGGCCGCGCTCGCGGTCCCGGCGGTTCAGCAGCATCGCGAGGGCGGCGTCGTACAGCTCCTTGCGGCCCGCGGGGAGGTAGCCGCGGCGCTCCCGGTGCAGTGCGCAGATCAGGCCGCACATCAGGGGGTTGGTGGCCAGTCGCGCCAGGTCGCGCTGGGTGCGCAGGGAGTCGAGGAGGGCCGCCTCGTACTCCGGTGCCCGGGCGGCCTCGTGCCAGCGGCGTACGAAGGTCATGACCTCGGGGGCGCGCATCGGGGCGAGCGCGAGTTCCCGGAAGTCCGCCTGGGCCAGCCAGTCGGGCCGTACGGCCGTGGGGCGGGAGGTCAGGAGCCACTGGTTGCCGGGATAGGCGGCGAGCAGGGCGCACAGCCAGTCGCGGGTGCGGTGGCGGTCGGCGGACGGGATCTCGTCCAGGCCGTCCACCAGGACCAGGCCGCGGCCCGCCGTCAGGACGCGCTCGGCCCAGCTGTCCGGCGGGGTGAGCGGGCAGCCGACCGCCGTGAGGAAGTCGGCGGGGGCGGGCAGCGGGCCGGTGCGGACCAGGGTGCGCAGGGGCAGGACGTAGGGGACGCGGTCGCCGTCCCGGGCGGCGGTGACCGCCAGCCACTGCACCAGCGTGGTCTTCCCGGATCCGGCGTCGCCGCGCAGCAGGACACGGGAGGCGGTGCGCAGCGCCTCCTCGGCGGGCAGCCGGCCGTCGTCCGCGGGTTCGTCGCCGTCGGGGGCCGGGCCGGGCGCGTCCTGCCGCGCGCCGGTCGCCTCCAGGCTGAGGTACGCCACTTCCAGGGGCCAGCGGTCGGGTGAGTCGCGCAGGTCGAGGCCGTAGATGGTGATGTGGTCGTGCCGCTGGGCGATGTGGGGCAGGTAGCGGCGTTCGAAGGCGGTGTCGCGGGCGTCGGGGCGGGGGACGCGGGTGATGAGTTCGTCGATCCTGGCGATCAGCTCGGACTGGGCCCGGGTCTGCTCCACCAGGGTGCGGGCCACGAAGGTGGAGCGGCGGGTGAAGAACTCCAGGATCTGCAGGCAGGCCCACTCCGTGGCGCTGTCCAGGAAGTACGCGGCGTCGTCGGACAGCCCGTGCGCGGCCGGGGCGTGCCGGACCAGCAGCCGGGCCAGCTCGCGGTGACCCAGCCGTACGGCCTGTACGTCGTCCATGTCCAGCTCGCCCAGGGCGAGCAGGCGGTCGGCGAGGGCGCCGGTGACGGCTTCCTGCTCGCCGGGCGGGAAGGGCGGCTCGCCCGGTGAGGTGCCCGCCTCCCGCACCAGCCGCCCGGCGAGCCTGCGCACCTCCTTCTCGCCCAGGGCGCGCTTCTCGCCGCGGAAGGACACGAGGTCCTTCATCCGCACCGGCCTGCCGACCAGTCCGGCGCCCGGACCGTCGGCCACGAACAGCTTTCTGACCAGCGGCGCCACCAGGCTGGAAGCCAGTTTGCCGCCGAGTACCGTCGGCTCCATCCACCGCACCCCCGCGTTGTCGCGAACGGCCGGAGCCTATGCCGTGACCGGCGGGTCAGGGCAACCGGCCGTCGCGGTCCGGGAGTTCGAAAGCCTTCTCGGCGTCGTCGCCGCAGAGGCCGCCGGCGCTGTCGCCGATCACTCGGCAGCAACTCCGCTGAGACGGGCGCCATATGAGCCCCGTCACAGGGAGGCGGGGGTCAGGGGGGTCCGTCGGTGACATGGGGCACAGGCGTTTCGTCCCGTACTAGGGCACTTAGTGGGGGACAGGAGTCAATAAAGCGGACATTTCGGTGACCTGGATGGGGTGAGGTGGGGGTTTTGCAGGGCTTTTGTCCCAGATGGGCGAGGTGTCAAGAGATCTGAGTCACTGCCCCCTGTTACTAGTTTGCGTCGTAGTGGGGGTGTTTGAGGGCTGGTGACCGGCGGGGTTACCAAGGTGTGGCCAGCCCGGCGAACCACCAGTCCGGGTGGTCCTCATGTCCCCCACCCCCAGAGGTTTCGATGTTCCAGCGCGCCACCGTCCGTTCTTCCCGTGCGACCAAGCTCCGTACCCGCGCCGCCGTCCTGGCCGCAGGCCTGGGAGTCACCGCCGCGCTGGGGGCGGGCGCCGCGTCGGCCGCCGAGATGGCGGCTCCGACCGCCACCGTCGCCAAGTCGGCGGCGGCCTGGGTCGACCCGGTGAAGAACTACACCCTCACCGCCACCTTCAACCAGGGCGGCAGCCACTGGATGCACAAGCACAGCGGCCAGGACTTCGCCGTGCCGATCGGCACCGACGTCGTCGCCGCGCACGGCGGTACGGTCGTCAAGGCCGGTCCCAACGGCGGCGGCGACGGCCCCGCCTACGGCAACGCCATCGTCATCAAGCACGCCAACGGGCTCTACTCCCAGTACGCCCACCTCTCGCGCATCGACGTGAAGGTCGGTCAGGTCCTCGCCACCGGGCAGCACATAGCCAAGTCCGGCAACACCGGCAACACCACCGGTCCGCACCTGCACTTCGAGATCCGCACGACCCCGAACTACGGCTCCGCCGTCAACCCGGTCGTCTTCCTGCGCGCCCACGGCGTGAAGGTCTGAGCCCACGCCGGAGCCGGGTCGCACCCCCGGTGAAGCCAGGCTGAACGATTCACCACCGTGCCGCCCCGCTGAGTCCGCAGCGGGGCGGCACGGTGCTGTGCGCTCGGCCCGGCGGCGTGCCGCGGTCTCGGGGGCGGCGCGGTGCCGCGTTCGCGGCGGGGCTGGGGGCAGTGCCCTCAGTCTCCGCGGGTGCCCCGGTGGGCCTGGGTCACCAGGTCGATGGAGACCTCCAGCACGGCCTTGCGCCGTTCCTCCGGATCGCCTTCGAGGTCCTGCATGACGAACATGCCGGCGTGCAGCGTGAACAGGGCGCTGATGCAGCGCACCTGTTCGGTCAGGCTCGCCTCCGGGTCGATGATGATGTCCCGCAGACCGCGCATCCGGTCCTTGAAGGTGTCGCCGATGCGCAGTTCCCTGACCGTCGCCTGGTTCTCCTGCATGAAGCGGAACAGCGGCGAGGCGCCGGCCAGCGCGTCGCTGTAGCGGCGGACGATCTCCTGCTTGGTCTCCAGCGTGTGCGGCTGTCCCCGGCCCCACTCGATCAGGTCCTGGATCGGCTGCGTCAGGTCCTCGAAGAGGCTGACGATGATCTCTTCCTTGGTTCTGAAGTGGTAGTAGAGCGCGGCCTTCGTGACGTCCAGGCGCTCGGCGATCTCGCGCAGGGATGTCTTCTCGTAGCCCTGCTCGGCGAAGAGTTCGAGGGCCACGTCCTGGATGCGCTGGCGGGTGTTGCCGCGGCGCTGCTGCTTGGTGCCGTCCATCGTGACGCCCATCCTCGTACTCCTTGCGCTGTCCGGGAAACTTGCCTGCCGACAGGCCAGTGGAAACTTACTTGACGACCGGCTAGTAAACCTCTACCTTCCCGAGTGTAATGACTTGCCGGGCGGCAAGTAAGTGGGACAGGCACACCTGGGGGAGCTGGGGAACGATGGCGGACACTGCGATAGCCGAGGCGGCGGCGGGGGCCGACGCCGGAAAACAGCCGAAGAGCGTGCGGGTCGTCCTGCTCGCCCTCATGATCGCCATGATGCTCGCGATGCTGGACAACATGATCGTGGGCACCGCGATGCCGACGATCGTCGGTGAACTGGGCGGCCTCCAGCACCTCTCCTGGGTGGTGACCGCGTATACGCTCGCCACCGCCGCGGCCACCCCGCTGTGGGGCAAGCTCGGCGACATGTACGGGCGCAAGGGCGCCTTCATGACGTCCATCGTGCTCTTCCTGGTCGGATCCGCGCTGAGCGGCATGGCCCAGGACATGGGACAGCTGATCGGCTTCCGCGCCCTGCAGGGCCTGGGCGCCGGTGGTCTGATGGTCGGCGTGATGGCCATCATCGGTGACCTGATCCCGCCCCGGGAGCGCGGCAAGTACCAGGGCATGATGGCCGGCGTCATGGCGCTGGCGATGATCGGCGGCCCGCTGGTCGGCGGCACCATCACCGACAACTGGGGATGGCGCTGGGCCTTCTACATCAACCTGCCGCTCGGCGCCGTGGCGCTCGTCGCGGTCAGCGCCGTGCTGCACCTGCCGAAGAAGCGCTCCCAGGCGCGCGTCGACTACCTGGGCGCCGCGCTGCTCACCCTCGGCATCAGCTCCATCGTGCTCGTCACCACCTGGGGCGGCTCGGAGTACGCCTGGACGTCCGCGCGGATCATGGAGCTGACCGCGATCGGCGTGGTCGCGCTCGTCGGGTTCGTGTTCTGGCAGACCAGGGCCGCGGAGCCGATCGTGCCGCTGCACATCTTCCGCAGCGGCAACTTCACCCTGATGTCGGTCATCGGCTTCATCACCGGCTTCGTGATGTTCGGCGCGGTGCTCTTCCTGCCGCTGTACCAGCAGTCGGTCCAGGGCGCCTCCGCGACCAACTCCGGTCTGCTGCTGCTGCCCATGCTCGGCGCGATGCTGGTCGTGTCGATGATCGCGGGCCGGGTCACCACCAGCAGCGGCCGGTACAAGGTGTTCCCGGTGGTCGGCAGCATCCTCATGGTCGTCGGCCTGTACCTGCTGTCCCTGATGGACACCGGGACCACCCGGCTCACCTCCGGGCTGTACATGGCCGTCCTCGGCGCGGGCATGGGCTGCCTGATGCAGATCACCATGCTGGTCGCGCAGAACAGCGTGGAGATGAAGGACATGGGTGTGGCCTCCTCGTCCACCACCCTCTTCCGTACGCTCGGCTCGTCCTTCGGTGTGGCGATCATGGGTGCGCTGTTCAACAACCGGGTCCAGGACGTCATGGCCGAGCGGGCCGGCGCGTCGGGCTCCAAGATGACCGAGAAGTCCGCGCAACTGGACGCCGCGAGCCTGGCCAAGCTCCCGGCCGCTGCCCGCGAGGCCTACCAGCACGCGGTGTCCGCCGGTACGCACTCGGCGTTCCTGCTCGGCGCGGTGGTGGGCATCGTCGCCCTGGTCGCCGCGGTGTTCGTCAAGGAGGTGCCCCTCAAGGGCGCCGGTCCGGCCGCGGCCAAGGGCGACGAAGCGGGCAGGGCGGGGGCCGAGGGCCTCGCGGAAGCGATCTGATCCCGCCGCCGCGGCGCACGCACCGTCCGCACGGCAGGCACGCGCGTACCGTCCGCACGGCACACACCCGTAGGCGCGGTACGCGCGACACGAAGGCCTCCGGCTGTCGCCGGGGGCCTTCCCCGTGGGGACACCCAGGTCGGCAGGGACGCTCAGGCCGGCGGTGACGCTCAGGCCGGCGGGGACGCCCGGGCCGGCAGAGTCGCTCAGGCCGGCAGGGTCGGGTAGCTGCCCGTGCTGGTCGGCGCGTGTTCCGGGAGCCACAGCACGGCGACCGCGCCCTCGGCCGGGACGTGCTCCGGGGCGCCCGCGGGACGGACGTTGCGGAAGGTCAGCCGGGCGCCCAGGACACGGGCCTGCCCGGCGGCGATGGTCAGGCCGAGCCCGTGACCGCGGCCCGCGCGGTCCGCGCTGCCGGTGCGGAAGCGGCTCGGCCCCTCGGCGAGCAGCGCCTCCGGGAAGCCGGGACCGTGGTCCCGTACCCGGATGACCCGGCCCTCCACGGTCACCTGGATCGGCGGCCTGCCGTGCCGGGCGGCGTTGGTGATCAGGTTGAACAGCACCCGCTCCAGGCGCCGCGGGTCGGTGGTGACCATCGACTCGTGCACCACCCGCACCTCCACGTCCGGGTCCTTGGCCGCCACCCGCCGGGCGACGAACTCGCCGAGCAGGATGTCCTGGAGTTCGGCCCGCTCGGAGGCGCCGTCGAGCCGGGCGACCTCCAGAACGTCCTCCACCAGGGTGCGCATCGCCTTCGCGCGGTCCTGGACCAGTTCCGTGGGGCGGCCCGGCGGCAGCAGCTCGGCCGCCGTCAGCAGCCCGGTGACCGGGGTGCGCAGCTCGTGCGCGATGTCGGCGGTGACCCGCCGCTCGGCCTCCAGCCGCTGCTGGAGCGTGTCCGCCATCGCGTCCACCGCGCGCGCGAGATCGTCGGTCTCGTCGCGCACGACACCGCCGATGGCGTCCCGGACCCGGACGTCCGGCTCACCGTTGGCGACCCGGTTCGCGGCGGCGGCGGCCTTGCGGAGCCGGCGCGAGAGCTGGCCGCCGATGAGCACGCCCAGCGCGCTGCCCCCGAGGACGACCGCGATGGAGCCGATGACCAGGGCCTGGTCGAGATCTCTGAGGATGTTCGCGCTGCGGTCGGTGAAGTGGGTGTGCACGGAGAGCACGTGACCGCCCTTGATCGGCATGGCCGCCCAGATGTCCGGCACCCCGCCCCGGTGGTCGGTGACGTACGTGGCCCGCCGGCCCTCCCGGATCTTCTGCTGCAGCGCGGCCGGCAGCAGCGGATCGTCGATCTTGATGATCGAGGAGGTCGGCCGGTGACCGGGCCGCTCGTACAGCGGCTGGGCGTACACGAGCCGCGAGTCGGCGAGGTCGCGCGCGTTGTCCAGCATCGACACCCGCGCGGCGTTGTGCACCACCAGGCTCAGCGCGACGGCGATCAGCGCACCCACCAGGGCGATGGCCGCGCTCAGCTTCCACCGCAGGCCCGTACGGATGTCCGCGTTCTCCAGGCGCCCGGGGAGCAGGCGCCGCGTGTTCCCCCGCATGCGTGCCCCGCTCAGGCCTTCAGCTTGTAACCGAAGCCGCGGACCGTCTCGATGCGGTCCTGGCCGATCTTGGCGCGCAGCCGCTGCACATGGACGTCGACGACCCGGGTGTCACCGCCCCAGCCGTAGTCCCACACGCGTTCCAGGAGCTTGTCGCGGGACAGCACCGTGCCCGGTGCCGAGGAGAACTCCAGCAGCAGCCGCATCTCGGTCGGGGTGAGGCCCACCGGCCGTCCGGCCCGGCGCACCTCCATGCCCTCGGTGTCGACCTCCAGCTCACCGAAGGTCAGCACCGCGCCGTCCGCCCCGGCGGGACCCGCCTCGGACCGGTCGCCGCCGGCGTGCCCGAAGCGGCGCAGCACCGCGCGGATCCGGGCGACGAGGACGGCGCCGTCGAACGGCTTGGTCACGTAGTCGTCGGCGCCCGCCTCCAGGCCGAGGACGACGTCGATGGAGTCCGCGCGCGCCGACAGCATGATCACCGGGACCGTCGACTCGTCGCGGATGCGGCGGCACAGGCTGACGCCGTCGAGGCCGGGGACCATGACGTCCAGCAGCGCGATGTCGGGCCGCCGTGCCCGGAACGCCTCCAGGCCGGACAGCCCGTCGGGCATCGCCGTGACCGCGAAGCCGTCCCGCTCCAGGGCGAGCTGGGTGGCCTCGCGGATGACGTCGTCGTCCTCGACGAACAGGACGTGGGTCTGGTCTGCCATCCCTGTGCTCTCAGTCCTCGTGTGCTCAGGTGGTGCGCCCCTCGGGGGACGCGCCTGACGGGTGGTGCGGGCCGCGTGCCGCGTTCCTCGGTGCGCCGGCCCGCCGTCGGCCACGGCGCGTCGGCCGGCGGCCTGCCGACCGGTGGTCCGCCGGTGGCGTGCCCGCCGGCGGGGTGGTGCGTCCGTCCGTCGCCTACCCGGTCGGTGCCGTGTACACCAGGGGTTCGGACCGGCGGGCCCGAACGGTTCACGCCGCCGGGAGGACCCGGCCGGTCAGTTGGCCGGTTCCGGTTCCGGCTCCGAGGGCGCCGCCGTTCCCCCGCCGACGGCCTTGCTGTACTCGTTGCGCGTGCTGAACGCCTTGGCGAACCGGCTGCCGGACCAGCGGTAGGTGATGACGTCCTCACCGGAGGGGTTCGAGACCGGATCACCCCTCTCGTACACCTGTTTGGTCACCACGAGGTCCCCGCGGTCGATCTCGGCGTACACCGGCGGCTCCTCGGCCGCGAACACGTTCTCGTACCGGTCGCCCCGCTCCCGGTACACGTACGCGCCGAGCCCCACCGCGTCTCCGCAGGTCAGCACGTTGATGACGATGTCGTCCGCGGAATTGCCGGTCAGCTTGCCGTACGACACGTCCACAGGGTACTCGTCGGCGACACACGGCTTGAGCCCGCGCTTGACCGTGGCCGAGACCTTCGGGTCGTCCTTGACCAGCCGGACGGCGTCCACCGGCCGGGGCGTGTCGCTGGGGCTGGGGCTGGGGGACGGTGCGGCCGTGGTGCCCGCCACCGAGCTGGCGTCGGCGGGCCCCTCGTCGCGGGCGCCGGTGCCGCCCGTGCCGCAGGCGGACACCAAAAGGGCGAGGGCGGCGAGCCCGGCCACCGCCGTACTCACCGCCTGGAAGGTCCCTCGGGCCCCGCTGGGCTCAGGGCCGTCACCAGCCCTGCCGGTCAGGCCGCGCAACGCTCCCGCTCCTCACGCTCCAGCGCGCGTGCGTCCAGATCGCGGGCCTCCAGCTCCTCGCGGAGCCGGGCGAGCGCCCGGTGCAGCGTGCTCTTGACCGTTCCCGCGGACATGCCGAGTGCCGCGGCGGTCTCTTCGGTGGACATCTGCTCCCAGTGTCGCAGCACCACGACGCTGCGCTGCTTCGGAGCCAGAACTTTCATGATGTCCATGAGCAGCGCGCGGTCGGCGTGCTGTTCGGTGGAGTCGTCGACGCAGGCGTCCGGGAGCTGCTCGGTCGGGACCTCCTCCAGCTTCCGGGCCCGCCACCACTCGGTACGCGTGTTGATCATGACCCGGCGCAGGTAGGCGTCCGCGAGCCGCTTGTCGGCGATACCGTCCCAGCGGCCGTACGTCCGAACCAGCGCGGTCTGGAGCAGGTCCTGGGCGTCGACCGGGTCCGGCACCAGCCGGCGTGCACTGCGCAGCAGCGCGTCCTGCCGGGTACGCACGTACTCCTCGAACTCGAGCACCTCACCCTGCGCCATGATCAACCGCCTCCGCTCCCCGTTTTCCGGCCTGTGTGCGCCGGACCCCGAGCCTGTGTGCGAGCGGACTGTGGTCGGCAGCCGCCCGGTGCCCGTCGGGCACGGAAATGAAGGTACGGACGGGTTGTCACGGCGCTGTCCGAAGCAGCCTGCGGCTAGCCCTCGGCTGTGCGTCGGTTGTGTAACGGACGGCGGAACGGGGTAAAGGGGTGCTCCGATTGGTCCGGATACAGGGGGATTTGCCCATCAGGAGGGCGCGCGGGTCTGTGACACAGAGGCCCGCGACGCCCCCTGGATCCGTGATCCGGCTGTGAAGTGACGGTGGGTCAGGTCAGCGGCAGCCGGTACAGACCGCCCGGCAGCGGCTCCACCAGACCGTCCGCGACGAGGCCGTCCAGGGCCCGCGCCCGCTGGACCGGCTCGTGCCACACCCGGTCGAGCACCGTCTGCGGCACCGGCGTGTGCGCCTCCCGCAGCACGGCGAGCAGCTTGCCCCGCACCTGGCGGTCCGTGCCGGCGTACGTCTGGCCGCGGCGCGGCGGGCCGTCGTGCTCCGGCTTGCCCGCCAGCCGCCACGCGCAGTGCGCGGCGATCGGGCAGCGGTGGCACGACTCGTTCTTCGCCGTGCACACCAGCGCGCCCAGCTCCATCGAGGCGGCGGCCCAGCGGGCGGCGGTCCGCTCGTCCTCGGGCAGCAGGGTGCGCGCCAGCCTGCGTTCGGCCGCGGTGGTCGCGTTCGGCGGGTACTGCACGCCGGTGACCGCACGGGCCAGGACCCGGCGGACGTTGGTGTCCAGCACGGCGTGCCGCTGCCCGTACGCGAACGACGCGACCGCCGCCGCCGTGTACTCCCCGATACCGGGCAGGGCCAGCAACTGCGCGTGCTCGGTGGGCACGTCGCCGCCGTGCCGTTCCGTTATGGCGACCGCGGCGCCGTGCAGCCGCAGCGCGCGGCGCGGGTAGCCGAGCCGGCCCCAGGCGCGCACCGCCTCGCCGGGCGCCTCCTTGGCGAGGTCGGCGGGGCGCGGCCAGCGCTCCAGCCACTGTTCGTAGACGGGGAGCACCCGGCTCACCGGCGTCTGCTGGAGCATGAACTCGCTGACCATCACGCCCCAGGCGCCGGCGTCGGCGCGCCGCCAGGGCAGGTCGCGGGCGTTGCCGTCGAACCAGCTGATGACCTGGGTGTGCAGGGTCTCGCCGAGCCGCGGGGCGGCGGGCGCCGCGGCGGACCCGGGGCCGGCGTCGGTGATCACCGGGGCGGTGGGGGCGTCGGCGGTCGTCGTGGTGGTGGCGGGTGCGGTGACCGTGGCGGTGGTGGTGGCGGAGGCGGCCGTGCCGGGGTGTGCGGTGGCGGGGGCCGCTTCCGCGGGTCCGGTGACGGTGGCCGTGCCGGTGGGTGCGCTGGTGGTCGGGGTGGGGGCGGCGGGGGCGGTGTCGGTCCCGGCCGCGGTCTCGGGTGGGGTTGCCGGGGCTGTGGGGCTGCTGTGTGGGGGCAGTGTGGGCGCAGTCATGACGTTTCCGATCCTGCCACGTGGCGGCGGACGGGCGTGTGACCCGGCGCGGGCCGTTTCGTCACCGACCGTCGCCGCGCCGTCACCGGCTCGGCAAGGCGGGCCGGTGACAAGGCGGTTGCCGGAATGATGATCCGGAAAAGTTGTGACCGGCGCGGCGGGTGGGACCGGGGACGGCCGCGATCTCTCGTACAGTTTGGGCGTGGGATCTCTGCGCAATCCGGTCGGGCCGCTTCCCTCCTCCATCTACTGGCGACGGAGGGTCGTACTGCTGTCCGTGGTCGCCCTGTTGGCCCTGCTGGGCCTCTGGATCGCCACCTCGGGCGGCGGCGGAGGGCACAAGGACACCGGTGGCGCGGCGGGCGGCAAGAACCCCACCCCCTCCACCATCGGACCCGGTCCCTCCGAGTCAGGTCCCGCGATCAGCCAACACCCCGGCGGGCGCGACGAGTCCAGCGGCGGATCCGGTGATCCCGGTTCCCCGGCGAGCGGCGGCGGCAGCGGGAGCACCGGCAGCGGCGGTCCCGGCACGGGAGGTGCCGGTGCGTCCTCCGGCGGGTCCGCCGGCGGTTCGGACGACGGCGCCAAGGGCGGCGGCGGCACGGGCGCGGTGCTGCCGGCCGGGAGCACGCTGCCCAACTGCACGTCCTCGGCGGTCAGGTTGAGCCTGCGCAGCGTGCGCAACACCTACGCTCCCACCGAGACGCCCACCTTCGAACTGATCGCGAAGAACTCCTCCGGCACCGACTGCAAGGTCGACCTCGGGCCGAAGACGGCGGTGGTGACGGTCACGCAGGCCGGCAGCAGCGACACCTACTGGTCGTCGGCCGACTGCCCGAAGACCGCGGGGAGCCTGCTGTACCGGGTGCCGGGTGGCAGCGGCATCACCTCCACCGTGCGCTGGGACCGCAGGCCCAGCGCCCCCCGGTGCGCGACCCCGCCCGCCGGTTCCGCCGCGGTGGGCAAGACGTACCTGGTGGAGGCGACGGTGCCGGGGTACGGGAAGCTGCAGACGTCGTTCGTGCTGTCGGCGGACTGAGCGAGCGCCGACCTTCTGGGAGGACGCCGTTCCCGCGGGAACGCCACTTCCGGGGCGCACCTCTCGCAGGGGGACCCTGTTTCTGGGGCTACCAGTTCCGGGGGCCGCGCTCCTGCTCCTCGGGACGCGCTGCTCCTCGGGACGCGCTGCTCCTCGGGACGCGCTGCTCCTCGGGAGGCGCTGCTCCTCGGAGGCGTCGCTCCCGGCGGACGTACCGCTCCTAGACGTACCGCTCCAGGATCGACGACTCCGCGAGCCGCGACAGGCCCTCGCGGACGCTGCGGGCGCGGGCCTCGCCCACGCCGTCCACCGTCTGGAGGTCGTCGACGCTGGCCGCGAGCAGCTTCTGCAGGCCGCCGAAGTGCTCGACCAGGCGGTCGATGATGGCGCCGGGCAGCCGCGGCACCTTGGCCAGCAGCCGGAAGCCGCGCGGGGAGACCGCGGAGTCGAGGGTCTCCGGCGAGCCGGTGTAACCGAGGGCGCGCGCGACGGTGGACATCTCCAGCAGCTCGGCGTGGGAGAGCTTGTCGAGTTCCACGAGGGCTTCATCGACCGTGCGGGACCGCTTGGCCGTGGGCTCGGGGACGTAGTCCCGCACGACCAGCTCGCGCTCGGGCTCCACGCCCGCGATCAGCTCGTCCAGCTGGAGTGCCAGCAGGCGCCCGTCGGTGCCCAGTTCCACCACGTACTCGGCGATCTCGGTGGCGATCCGGCGGACCATCTCCAGGCGCTGCGACACCGCCGAGACGTCCCGGACCGTGACCAGGTCCTCGATCTCCAGCGCGGACAGGGTGCCCGCCACCTCGTCCAGGCGGAGCTTGTAGCGCTCCAGCGTGGCCAGGGCCTGGTTGGCACGGGAGAGGATCGCCGCGGAGTCCTCCAGGACGCGGCGCTGACCGTCGACGTACAGGGCGATCAGGCGCATCGACTGGGAGACCGAGACCACCGGGAAGCCGACCTGCTTGCTGACCCGGTCCGCCGTGCGGTGCCGGGTGCCGGTCTCCTCGGTCGGGATCGTCGGGTCCGGGACCAGCTGCACGCCCGCCCGCAGGATCTTCGACAGGTCCGAGGAGAGCACGATGCCGCCGTCCAGCTTGCACAGCTCCCGCAGCCGCGTCGCCGTGAACTCGACGTCCAGGACGAAGCCGCCCGTGCACATCGTCTCCACGGTCTTGTCGGAGCCCAGCACGATCAGGCCGCCGGTGTTCCCGCGGAGCACCCGCTCCAGCCCGTCCCGCAGGGCCGTGCCGGGTGCCACGGCGCTCAGGGAGGCGCGCATCAGGCCATCGGCGCCGGAACTCCCACCGGACTTTCCGGGAGCTGCTGCCCGGTCGTTGGCTGCCACTGCACTCCTCCGGTCGCAGGTTCTTCTGGCGCTCCCGTTTCGCACACTCGGTTCGTACGGACGGGCGGGACCAGCGCAAAGTCTACCGGCGGTCCTCCTGCTCCCGTGGGGCCTCCCGGCGACGGGAGCGCGGCAGGACCCGCAGCGCGTCCCCCATGTCGGCCACTTCCAGGACCTTCATCCCGGGCGGCACCTTGCCCGGGTCGCCCGGCACCAGGGCGTGTGTGAAGCCCAGGCGGTGCGCCTCCGAGAGCCGGCGCTGCACGCCCGTGACCCGTCTGACCTCACCGGCCAGGCCCACCTCGCCGATCGCGACGAGGTTCTTCGGCAAGGGGGTGTCGCTCGCCGCCGAGGCCAGCGCGAGCGCGATGGCGAGATCGGCGGCGGGCTCGGACAGCTTCACCCCGCCGACCGTCGCCGAGTAGATGTCCCGCTTGCCCAGCGCGCTGATCCGGCCGCGCTGCTCCAGCACGGCCAGCATCATCGACACCCGGGAGGTCTCCAGGCCCGACGTCGTCCGCCGCGGGGAGGGGATCTGGGAGTCCACGGTCAGCGCCTGGACCTCGGCGACCAGCGGGCGGCGGCCCTCCAGGGTCACGGTCAGGCAGGTGCCGGGCACCGGCTCGGCGCGGCGGGTCAGGAACAGGCCGCTGGGGTCGGCCAGGCCCGTGATCCCCTCGTCGTGCAGCTCGAAGCAGCCGACCTCGTCGGTGGCGCCGTAGCGGTTCTTGACGCCGCGGACCAGGCGCAGGCGCGCGTGCCGGTCGCCCTCGAAGTGCAGCACCACGTCCACCAGGTGCTCCAGCAGGCGCGGGCCCGCGATGGCGCCGTCCTTGGTGACATGGCCCACCAGCAGGGTGGACATGCCGCGCTCCTTGGAGGCGCGGATCAGCGCGCCGGCCACCTCCCGGACCTGCGCCATGCCGCCGGGCGCGCCGTCGATCTCGGGGGAGGCCACCGTCTGCACCGAGTCGAGGATCAGCAGGGAGGGCTTGACCGCGTCCAGGTGGCCGAGCACGGCGGCCAGATCGGTCTCGGCGGCGAGATAGAGGTGGTCGTCGAGGGCGCCGATGCGGTCGGCGCGCAGCCGGACCTGGCTCGCGGACTCCTCGCCCGTCACGTACAGCGTGCGGTGCTCGTCGCTCGCGGCCTTGGCCGCCACGTCCAGCAGCAGCGTGGACTTGCCGACGCCGGGCTCACCGGCGAGCAGCACGACGGCACCGGGGACCAGTCCGCCGCCCAGTACCCGGTCCAGCTCGGGCACCCCGGTGGAGCGGGCGGTGGCCTGGCGCCCGTCGACCTGGCCGATGGGCAGGGCCGAGTTGGTGACCCGGCCCGGTGCCGTGGTGCGGACCGCGGGCGCGCCGTACTCCTCGACCGTGCCCCAGGCCTGGCACTCGGGGCAGCGGCCGAGCCACTTCGCCGTCTGCCAGCCGCATTCGGTGCAGCGGTAGGACGGGCGGTCCTTGGTGGTCTTCGTACGGGCAGCCATGACGAAACCGTAACCGCCACCACTGACATCGCCGCCCGCACGGCCCGGTCACCGCGGGAGCGGACGCCGGCCCGGGGCCGCTCAGGGTTCGAACGGGGTCGAACGAACCCGCTCGAAGGAGGGAACGGGCCGCCCCCGTCCCCGTATGAGGGATCGTTTCACCCGTACGGATTAAAAGTGCGCAACAGGGAAGAACGGACGAACCTCCGCCGCCTACGGTCGCACAGGTGATGAGCACCAGTCCGCAGACCTCGACCCGTACGGACCGTACGACGCGTACGACCGGTGAGCACCGGCCGCACCACGAGGCGCGCGACCGCGCTGCCGCGCGCACCCTGGCGCAGCATCCGCCCGCCGCCTACGAGCCCCACCTCGACGGCCTGTTCACCTACTGCCTGTCCGTGCTGTGCGACCACGACGCGGCGACCACCGCCCTCGGTGACGCGCTCGCGTTCGCCGAGCGGCGTGCGCCGCGCGTGCCGCAGAACGCGGGGGAGCACAGGGCCTGGCTGTACGCGCTGGCCCGCTGGGCCTGTCTGCGCGCGCTGGCCGAGGCCAAGCAGAAACGTCAGGCCACGCACGCGGCCGGACGTCACGGAGGACCCCGGCGGAGCGCGGAGCGGGCCGCCGCCCCGCCCGTGCCCGAGGACGTCCAGGAGCGGCGGCGCCGCGAACTCGCCCTGCTGGCCTGGCCGGAGGCCGCCGGCACCACCCCGGAGCAGCGCGAGGCGCTCGAACTCGCCGTCCGCCATCACCTCACCGCCCACGAGGTCGCCGCCGTGCTCGGCATGAACCCCACGACCGCCCGGGAACTGCTCGCCGCGGCCGCCTGCGAGGTGGAGCGCACCCGCGCGGCGCTCGCCGTCGCCGAGGCGGGCGGCTGCCCGGGCGTGGCCGTCCTCACCGGTGACAGCCGGTTCGTGCTCGGCTCGGCGCTGCGCCGCGAACTGGTCCGGCACGTCGACGACTGCCCGCGCTGCCGCCGCACCGCCGAGCGCGCGCATCCCGCCCGCTGGCCCGGCGCCTGCGTCACCCCCGCGGAACTGCCCGTCCTGCCGGCCCCCCGCACGGCACTGGGCCTGGCCATGGCCCACCACTCGCGCGCGCGGGGCACCGTTCCGCGCCTGGACCGGCGGGGATTCCCGATGGACCCCAAGGACCGCGCCGCCCGCAGGGACCGGCTGCGCGCGCGTGCCGTCACGACGACGGTCGTCGCCACCGTGGTCGCCGCTCCGGTGCTCGCCCTGTGGGCCGCCTACCGCGGCACCCCGACCGGCGAGGGCGGGGGCGGCCCCTCCGCCACCGCGCGCGAGGACCACGACTCCGGCGCCCTCGTCGGCGAGGACACCGGCGGCTACCCCGGCACCGGCGCCGGTACGGGCCGGGGGCCCGGTGGCCGTACCGGCGAGGGCGCGCGGCCGGACGTCTCGGTGGCGGTCGTCGGCGTCGCGGGGGCCGGGCGCCAGGACGCCCGGCTGACCGTGACCGCCACGGGCACCGGCGACACCACTCTCGTGACCCTCACCGCGTCCGGCTCCGCACCCGTGCGCTGGTCCGCGTCCACCCCGGCGTCCTGGCTCTACTTCAGCCGCTCCGCGGGAACCCTGGAGCCCGGCGAGTCGGTGACGGTCAGGGTGTACGTCGACCATCTGCACGAGCCGTCCGGACCCTGGAGCGCGCGCGTGGCGATCGCACCGGCCGGAGCGGTGGTCTCCATCGACGGCCTCGGCCGCGCGTCCAGCCCGTCCGTGCCCCGTCCTCCGCGTCCCGCGGATCCGACACCGACCGACGATCCGCGCGGCCCCACCCCGACTCCCACCGGCGGCCCCACGGATCCCTCCGGGCCGCCGACCGGCCCGCCGCCGTCCACCGACCCGGCCCCGACGCCCACCGGCACGCCGCCCCCGTCCGGCTCGGACGGCTCGCCCCCGCCCGCGGACGGCAGCGGCACACCGAGCCCGGCGGGAAGCTAGGTGTGTTGTTCGGATCATGCCGCGTTCGCGGCGTTTCTGGCCCGGTCCCGACGAAAGACCCTGGGTCGCTCCCCGGGGCCGAAAGCCCGGCGGGGCGGCGCTGCCGCCTCCCGGAGGGCCGGGTCGGGGCCGGGTCGGCCGGATCCGCCTGCCCCGGCGCGCAGGACCGGTTCGACTCGGGTGCCGGATCCGTCAGCCGCGACGCGTAGGACCGGCCGGGCTCAGGTGCCGGATCCGTCGGCCCAGGTCCACCGGAACCTCCGGTCCCGCCGGATCCGTCAGCCCCGCTTCACCGGACCCGCCGGATCGGCAGGGTGCGCGGCGAGCAGCGGCAGTCCCGAGGCGAGGCGTTCCTCGCACAGCTCGACCAGCCGGTCGTAGCCCGCCTTGCCCATCAGTTCGGTCAGCTCGGCCCGGTAGGAGACGTACACCGGCTCGCCCGCGCCGTGCGCCGACGTGGCCGACGTGCACCACCAGTGCAGGTCGTGGCCGCCCGGGCCCCAGCCCCGGCGGTCGTACTCGCCGATCGAGACCTGGAGCACCCGGGTGTCGTCGGGGCGGTCGATCCACTCGAAGGTCCGCCGGATCGGCAGCTGCCAGCACACGTCCGGCTTGGTCTCCAGCGGCTCGCGGCCCTCCCTGAGCGCCAGGATGTGCAGCGAGCAGCCCATGCCACCGGCGAACCCGGGACGGTTCTGGAAGATGCAGGAGCCCTGGAAGGGGCGGGTCTGCCGCGACCCCTCCTCGTCCTCGGACACCCAGCCGTTCTCCGTGCCCTCGGCGTGGTTCTGCCAGATGTCAGGAGTGAGCCTGGCCACGTGCCCGGCCACCCGCTGCTCGTCGTCCTCGTCGGAGAAGTGCGCGCCCAGCGTGCAGCAGCCGTCGTCCGCGCGGCCCGCCTGGATGCCCTGGCAGCCGCTGCCGAAGACGCAGCTCCAGCGGGAGGTCAGCCAGGTCAGATCGCAGCGGAAGACCTGCTCGTCGTCCGCCGGGTCCGGGAACTCCACCCACGCGCGCGGGAAGTCGAGTCCCTTCTCGTCCGGCTCGGGCACGGGGCCCGCCGACTTACCGGTCTTCGCCTTCTTCGTCTTTGGCACGCGTCCAGGGTAAGTCGCCGGGAGCGGCGCCGAGCGGCCGCCGGGCCCGTGCCGGTCCCGCCCGGGTGGCAGTAGCGTTCCGTACATGAGACTCGGTGTCCTCGACGTGGGTTCGAACACGGTGCATCTGCTGGTGGTCGACGCGCACCCCGGTGCCCGCCCGCTGCCCGCCCACTCGCACAAGGTGGAACTGCGGCTCGCCCAACTCCTCGACGAGGACGGAGCGATCGGTTCCGAGGGGGTCGAGCGGCTGATCGCCGTGGTCCGGGACGCGATCCAGGCCGCCGAGGACAAGGGCGTCGAGGACCTGCTCCCGTTCGCGACCTCCGCCGTGCGCGAGGCCGGCAACGCCGACGACGTCCTCGCGCGCGTGCAGGCCGGGACGGGCGTCCGGCTCCAGGTGCTCAGCGGGGCGGAGGAGGCCCGTCTCACCTTCCTCGCCGCCCGCCGCTGGTTCGGCTGGTCCGCCGGGAAACTGCTCGTCCTGGACATCGGCGGCGGCTCGCTGGAGATCGCCTACGGCATCGACGAGGAGCCCGACGCCGCCGTGTCGCTGCCGCTCGGCGCCGGCCGGCTCACCGCGGCCTGGCTGCCGGGCGATCCGCCCGACCCGCAGGACGTCAGGGCCCTGCGCCGCCACGTCCGGGCGGAGATCGCACGGACCGTGGGCGAGTTCAGCCGCTTCGGGGCCCCCGATCACGTGGTCGCCACCTCCAAGACGTTCCGGCAGCTCGCCCGCATCGCCGGGGCCGCGCGCTCCGCCGAGGGCCTGTACGTGCAGCGCGAGCTGAAACGCGAGTCCCTGGAGGCGTGGGTGCCGCGTCTCGCCGCGATGACCGCCGGGGAGCGCGCCGAGCTGCCGGGCGTCTCCGACGGCCGCGCGGGCCAGCTGCTGGCCGGTGCGCTGGTCGCCGAGGGCGCGATGGACCTCTTCGGCGTGGAGCGCCTGGAGATCTGCCCCTGGGCCCTGCGCGAGGGCGTGATCCTGCGGCGCCTGGACCACATGGGCTCGGCATAGGGCCAAGGCCCTGTCGTCGAATCCGTGCCTGCCCCGCGGCGCCTGGCACGCCCTCTCGCCGCACCGGCCGAAAGCCCGAGTACGCCCCAGTACGAGGACTTCCGCCCGGCACGCCGGGAGCACGCACCGGGCGCCGCAGGGCCGGGCCGCCCTCCGGGCGACGACGGGAACGTGACGACAGGACCTGGCGTCCGGACGCGTAGCAGGGCGCGGGCACGGCCGGGAACCGGCCACCGTGAGCGGGCTCACGCCGTGAGCGCCTGAGCACCCCGTAACCTGTCACTCGTGGTGGAACCCGTCGTGCGCATCCCGGATGCGAAGGTCGCCCTGTCGACGGCCTCCGTGTATCCGGAGTCGACGGCGACGGCCTTCGAGATCGCCGCGCGCCTCGGTTACGACGGCGTCGAGGTCATGGTCTGGACCGACCCCGTCAGCCAGGACATCGACGCCCTGCGCAGGCTCAGCGACTACCACGGCATACCGATCCTCGCCGTGCACGCCCCCTGCCTGCTGATCACCCAGCGGGTGTGGTCCACCGATCCCTGGGCCAAGCTCCAGCGCGCCCGTGCGGCGGCGGAGCGGCTCGGCGCGAGCACGGTCGTCGTGCACCCGCCGTTCCGCTGGCAGCGCCAGTACGCCCGTGACTTCGTCAGCGGAATCTGGCGGATGGCGGACGAGACGGATGTGCGGTTCGCCGTGGAGAACATGTACCCCTGGCGCTACCGCGACCGCGAGATGCTCGCCTACGCCCCCGACTGGGACGTCACCCGGGACGACTACCGGCACTTCACGATCGATCTCAGCCACGCGGCGACGGCCCGTACCGACGCGCTCCAGATGGTCGACCGCATGGGCGACCGCCTCGGTCACGTCCACCTCGCCGACGGCAAGGGCTCGGCGAAGGACGAGCACCTGGTGCCCGGCCGCGGCGGACAGCCCTGCGCCGAGCTGCTGGAACGACTGGCCGGCTCCGGTTTCGACGGCCATGTCGTCATCGAGGTCAACACCCGCCGTGCCATGTCCGGCGCCGAGCGGGAGGCCGACCTCGCCGAGGCCCTGGCCTTCACCCGGCTCCACCTGGCGTCGACGGCGGGCCTGCCCCGCCGCTGACGCCCCGCGCCCCCGGCGCCCCTCGCCGGCGCCCCCGCCCGGGCGCACCGGCCCGCCCCCCGTTATGTTTTCTGCGGTCCTGCAAGAGGGCCGCTGGCCTCCGGGCCCGGCATGGCTGGTCCCCCCTGTCGAAGGGATGACCTGGGGGGTGGTGTCACCGGGCCTGGGAGGCGCCGTTGGAGACGCTGATGAGAGGTCCGACTACCGCCTGGCCTGGCGCAATGCCTGGCCGCTTGCGGGCGGCAGGTCTGCATAACGTGGATGCGCGCACACGACGCCAACGCCCTGGCCAGCACCACGCGAACCCGTTTCGGGAGGATGGGTTGGACGACAACAACGTGGGCATCTTCCTCGGCCTGGACGTCGGCAAGAGCGCCCATCACGGGCACGGGCTGACCCCGGCGGGCAAGAAAGTCTTCGACAAGCAGCTACCCAACAGCGAGCCGAAGCTGCGGGCCGTCTTCGACAAGCTGGCCGCGAAGTTCGGCACCGTACTGGTGATCGTGGACCAGCCCGCCTCGATCGGAGCCCTGCCCCTGACGGTCGCCCTGGATGCCGGCTGCAAGGTCGCCTACCTGCCCGGCCTGTCCATGCGGCGGATCGCCGATCTCTACCCCGGCGAGGCGAAGACCGACGCGAAGGACGCCGCGGTGATCGCGGACGCCGCACGGACCATGCCGCACACCCTGCGCTCGCTTCAGCTGACCGACGAGATCACCGCCGAGCTGACCGTGCTGGTGGGCTTCGACCAGGACCTCGCCGCCGAGGCGACCCGCACCGCGAACCGGATACGCGGCCTGCTCACCCAGTTCCACCCCAGCCTGGAACGCGTGCTGGGTCCGCGCCTGGACCACCCCGCCGTGACCTGGCTGCTGGAACGCTACGGGTCCCCAGCCGCCCTGCGCAGAGCCGGACGCCGCAAACTGGTCGAGCTGATCCGGCCCAAGGCTCCGCGCATGGCCCAGCGGCTGATCGACGAGGTCTTCGATGCGCTCGACGAGCAGACCGTCGTGGTCCCGGGCACCGGCACCCTCGACCTCGTGGTCCCGTCCCTGGCTCATTCGCTCGCGGCCGTCCACGAACAGCGACGAGCACTGGAAGCGCAGATCGGACAGCTGCTGGAGGCTCACCCTCTTTCCGCGGTCCTGACCTCGATCCCGGGAGTCGCGGTCAGGACCGCCGCCACCTTGCTGGTCACCGTCGGCGACGGCACCAGCTTCCCCACCGCCGCCCACCTGGCCTCCTACGCCGGCCTTGCCCCGACGACCAAGTCGTCGGGGACCTCGATCCACGGCGAACACGCACCTCGCGGCGGCAATCGGCAGCTGAAACGCGCGATGTTCCTGTCGGCGTTCGCTGCCCTGCATGATCCCGCCTCCCGCACCTACTACGACAAATGCCGGGCCCGCGGGAAGACCCACACCCAGGCGCTTCTCCGACTGGCCCGCCAGCGGATCAACGTGCTGTTCGCGATGCTCCGCGACGGCACCTTCTACGAACCCCGAACCCCACGCGTCGCTTGACGAAAGACATAGAGGCACCCCCCGGGCACCACCCGCGTGCCGCCGCCGCCCCGAGACGCCCGTCCCGTATGACGGACACCGCGTCCCGCCCCCTGGATGACCGGCGTACGCTCGACACAGTCAGAACTCTCCGAAGGAGCGAGCGACGATGCCCGAGCTGAGGTCCCGCACAGTCACCCACGGCCGCAACATGGCGGGCGCCCGCGCCCTTATGCGCGCCTCCGGTGTACCCGGCGCGGACATCGGCCGGAAGCCGATCATCGCGATCGCCAACAGCTTCACCGAGTTCGTGCCCGGCCACACGCACCTCGCGCCGGTCGGCCGGATCGTCAGCGAGGCGGTCCGCGAGGCGGGCGGCATCCCGCGCGAGTTCAACACCATCGCGGTCGACGACGGCATCGCGATGGGCCACGGCGGCATGCTGTACTCGCTGCCCTCGCGCGACCTGATCGCCGACAGCGTGGAGTACATGGCCGAGGCGCACTGCGCGGACGCCCTGGTCTGCATCTCCAACTGCGACAAGATCACCCCGGGCATGCTGATGGCGGCCCTGCGGCTGAACATCCCGACGGTCTTCGTCTCCGGCGGCCCCATGGAGGCCGGCCGCGCCACCCTGGTCGACGGCACCGTGCGCACGCTCGACCTGGTCGACGCGATGTCCGAGGCCGTCAACGAGAAGATCTCCGACGAGGACATCCTCCGCATCGAGGAGAACGCCTGCCCCACCTGCGGCAGCTGTTCCGGCATGTTCACCGCCAACTCGATGAACTGCCTGACCGAGGCCATCGGCCTCTCCCTGCCCGGCAACGGCTCGGTCCTCGCCACCCACACCGCCCGCCGCGCCCTGTACGAGAACGCGGCCCGCACGGTGATGGACATCACCCGCCGCTACTACGAGCAGGACGACGACACGGTCCTGCCGCGCAACGTCGCCACCTTCGCGGCCTTCGAGAACGCCATGGCCCTGGACATCGCCATGGGCGGCTCGACCAACACGATCCTGCACCTGCTGGCCGCCGCCCAGGAGGCCGGCGTGCCCTTCGGCCTGGAGGAGATCGACGCGGTCTCCCGCCGCGTCCCCTGCCTGGCCAAGGTCGCCCCGAACGTCGCCAAGGACCGCACGTACTACATGGAGGACGTGCACCGCGCCGGCGGCATCCCCGCCCTGCTCGGCGAACTGCACCGGGCCGGCCTGCTCAACGAGGACGTGCACGCCGTGCACAGCCCCTCCCTGGCGGACTGGCTCAAGACCTGGGACGTGCGCGGCGGCTCCCCGTCCCCCGAGGCCGTAGAGCTGTGGCACGCGGCCCCCGGCTGCGTCCGCTCCGCCGAGGCCTTCTCCCAGTCCGAGCGCTGGGAGGCCCTGGACACCGACGCCGAGGGCGGCTGCATCCGCTCCCTCGAGCACGCCTACTCCAAGGACGGCGGCCTCGCCGTCCTCAAGGGCAACCTCGCCGTGGACGGCTGCGTGGTGAAGACCGCCGGCGTCGACGAGTCCATCTGGACCTTCGAGGGCCCGGCCGTCGTCTGCGAGTCGCAGGAGGAGGCCGTCCAGAAGATCCTCACCCAGCAGGTCAAGGAGGGCGACGTCGTCGTCATCCGCTACGAGGGTCCCAAGGGCGGCCCCGGCATGCAGGAGATGCTCTACCCGACCTCGTACCTGAAGGGCCGTGGCCTCGGCAAGAGCTGCGCGCTGATCACCGACGGCCGCTTCTCCGGCGGCACCTCGGGCCTGTCGATCGGACACGCGTCGCCCGAGGCGGCCTCCGGCGGCACCATCGCCCTCGTCGAGGACGGCGACCGCATCCGCATCGACATCCCCGCCCGCACCATCGAACTCCTGGTGGACGAGGCCGAGCTGTCCCGCCGCGAGCAGGCCCTGAACGGCGTGTACGCCCCCAAGGGCCGCGACCGCAAGGTCTCGGTGGCCCTGCGCGCCTACGCCGCGATGGCCACCAGCGCCGACAAGGGCGCCGTCCGCGACGTCTCGAAGCTGGGCTGACCCACGGGCCCGCCGGTCCACGGGCCCACCCCCCGGCCGGTTCGCCGGCCGGCCGACGCCTGAAAGGGGCCGCTCCCACCCTTGGGTTCTAGGAGTCGTTGCAACACCCCAGTTCAAGGGGTGCGATGGACTTCGAGATCCGAGCGGACCGGATTCCGCAGGGGCGTAAGAAGC
>NZ_JBEYJA010000013.1:0-5590 GCF_040703815.1 Streptomyces sp. NPDC006743
CCCATCCGCATATCTCACACACCATGGGATACAGGCATCACTCCGGGTCCCTCACAGACTTCATGAAGGTTCACCCCGACGAGCCGAAATCAGTACTGGTGACCGGGGTCAGGTCTGACGGCGACGGCTCGGACCACAGGCGGCGCCCCTTGGGCACTCCTCGCCGACGCCCGGCGGGCTGATGGGGAGCGGCGGGCTGGACGGGACACGAGGAACACGTCCCCCAGCCGAGGAGCGCTGGCCCAGGACACGCCGGCCGCCGTGCGTGAGACCGGTCCGGTGGCCGGCATGCGACGTGCCCCAGCGCCCTCGGCCCTCTCCCGCCGGTATCGACAGACGCTCCACGGAACGCGGCGTCGCCTCCGCAACCGCCCCGGCCTGTGCGGAGTACGGTCGACAGCACCGAGGGCATCTCGCACACCGGCTCCCACACCGGGTCGTTCTCGGCGAGAGATGAAAACCCGGGTCGCCGCGGAGGCGGCCCGGAGACGGGTCCGCATGAATTCGCCCAGCGGACCGAGAAGTTCGCCCGCATCCAGGGTCCATGGCGACGGGGAGTCGATCCGCGAGGGACGTGTCAGGCCGGCGCAGACGGCGTGACACCGCCCGTATCGATGAGCATCTGTCCGGCCTTGGTGACATCGTCGGCCCTCACGGCCCTGGCCGTCGCGGCGCGTGCCGCGTCGGGCGACGTGTCCGGAGGGACCAGCATCAGGGAGAAGTGGTCCCGGTCGCCCGCCCCCGGTGACGAGGACGGTGTCGTCACCGACCGGGAGGAGTCGGTGTGGACGACTCGGCCGTCGACCATCACCCGGGGCGGCAGTCCGTCCCAGGCACTTCCGTCCTGACCGACCCTGGTGACGGGCTCGAGATGCTCGGTCAACGCGGAGATCAGCGAGGGGAGTTCGGCACTCATGTCCCGGGACCGCGGCCACCGTGCGCCGTCCAGGATTCCCTCGCGCGCATCGTCTCCGGCCTCGGCAGGGGCCGCCCCCGGTCTCACGGACCGGTGAACGGCGTACGGCAGGAGCCGGGGAGATGCCGCCCTTCCGGGTCATTGCGCGTGAGCGTGCCCCGACCCGATTCCCACGCTACGCCAAAGCGACTGATCCGGACATGCAGAATCCTTGTGAAGGTTCGCTTCGGTCCGGGAGAGCGGCGCGCCGGCTCAGCCACGCCCTTCCTCTTCCGTCTCCATCTGCCGGATCCCCTGGTGCGTCAACGTGATCATCGCGGGCGTGTTGCCCCTCCCCCAGTCCACGACGACCCAGCCTTCGTCCGCCAGGTACATGCAGGCAGCGGCCATGTCCTGCTCAGGGATGCCGAGGTCGGTGCGGAGCTTCGCCCCATCGACGCCCAGGAGGCGATTGCCCTCGGCGGCTTGGTACAGAGCCTGCATGATCCTCCCGCGGTACGTCTTCCGGTCTCGCAATATCGCCATGACGCGCCTTCCTCTGCCGTCCGTCGGGCCGAAGTCGATGTCATTCGCGGCAGCCGTCGCGGTGGGGCGCATCGGAACGCTCGCGTCCACCGTCGGCCGACGGCGCCTCCGGGGCCGACGCCCGACCCCCGGCAGAACATCGCTGTAGTGGAAGGCAGCGATCGGTTCGTGGTGCCGACCGTTGAGCTGGTGGATCAGAACGACGCCGACGGCGATCAGGACGACCAGCACGGTCACGGCGATGACGAGCACTGGATCTCACCTCCGCCGACCGGCGGGCGAAGGCCCCGCCGGACCGATGGGCCGGGGCAGGGACGACGGCCGACCTGCTCCGCCGTCGGCCTCCCAGGCTTCCTCCCTGTTTCGTGCATCGATCCTGTCTGCCGCTTGCTCCCGGGCCGGGACATCGATGCCGTCGCCGGCCATCAGCTGCGCGGCGGCCTCAGCACCGGTTTCCGGCGGAATCACCAGCACGTCCCGGCGGCCGTCAGCGGAGAAGAGAGTGAGTCTGTGCGGATCCTGCCCCTCGGTGGACCAGTCCACCTGCACGGTGCGCCCGGCGTCGGACACCCAGTGCGGCAGGACGGGCCAGTAGGCCGGGTGCACGGTGACACTCGTGATACGGCCCCAGAGAACGCCCAGTGCGGCCGTCAGGGTGGGCAGCTCACGGGTGAGGGCACGGGAGCGAGGCCACCACGTGCCGTCCAGCCCGCCCGGCGCGGGTCTCAGGGACAGCCGGGCCGTCGGCGGCGGCGTGCGCCTGCTCGATGTCGTACGGTCAATGGTCACGGCCACGGCGCGGACCTGTCCCCGGGCTCGTAGGTGCGGCCCGGCGCTGTCGATCACCGGAAACGGCACCCGCAGCGGAGCCGGTGCGCGAAGAACTCCCGGTGCCTTCACCCTACTCCGCTCACCGACCCGAACAGCGCGGGATGACCAGGTGATTCCCTGCCTTCGGAACCTGGTGGCCGGCGCCGGTGCCGGTCAGAGCCAGTCCTTGCGCTTGAACGTCAGATACAGCAATGCGGACAGGAGCACGATGACGGCTGCGGAGGTGACGAATCCCGACTCATGACCGAAACCGGGATAGGGGAGGTTCTGGCCGTAGTACCCGGTGATCGCGGTGGGAACGGCGATGATCGCGGCCCAGCTCGTCACCTTCTTCATGATCAGGTTCATGCTGTTGGCCTGGACCGAGAGGTTCGTCTCCATGACCGAGGCCACCAGGTCCCGCAGTGATTCCGTCCACTCGGTCGCCCGCAGCACGTGGTCGTAGACGTCCTGGTAGTACGGGACGAGAGGGTCGGTGATCAGGTGCAGGCCGGGGCGCATGAGCCCGTTGACCACCTCGCGCATCGGAAGCACGACGCGGCGCAGCCGGACGAGCGACTTACGCAGTGCGAAAACCCGGCGCTGCACGGCTTCGATCTCACGGCGCCCGGCCGCGAAGAGCAGGCCTTCCAACTCCTCGATGCTGTCGTCCAGTTGCTGGACGGCGGCGAAGTGGCCGTCCACGAGATGGTCGAGCAGGCCGTGCAGCAGGAATCCGACGCCGTGGCCGGCCAGGTCCGGGCTCTCGTCCCAGCGGGCGACGACGTCCTCGATGTCCAGGCCGTCGTCCTTGCGGACGGTGATCATGGCCTGGCCGGTGAGGAATACGGCGATCTCGCTGTACGTCAGCTGCGCATCGTCCGGGCTGACGGTCACGGCATAGGCGCTGAGGAACTCGTGGGTGCGGTAGCGGTCGAGTTTCGGCCGCTGTCCACGCTGGGCGGCATCCTCCAGAGCCAGTTCGTGGATGCCGAACTCCTGACCGAGCATGGTGAGTTCCGCGGCTCCGGGCCGGTGCAGGTCCAGCCACAGGACCGACGCCCGATCAGCGAGATGTGCAGGAACATCACGGACGGGAAAGTCCTCCAGGACCAGAGTGCCGTCGTGATACAGCCGGGTACGCGTCACCATGCCCCGAGGCTAGTGTCTTGTATTCCTTCCATGCCGCTTCGCCCCGATCGCCAGCGCGGCAGGTTCATCGACAGCGGCCACCCGCCGGGGAAAATCTCGGCGGCAGTGATTTTCGCCCGCCTGTCCAGGAAAGTCGCCGAGGCCGGCCTGATGAACCGGCGCCCCGGCTGCTCCACCGTCCGCTCCGTCGCCGTCGCCGTGGCCGTCGCCTACGCCGGGGGCTGGGGGGCGTTCGTCGTCATCGGCGCCGGCTGGTGAACCCTGGCGGTCGCCGCGTTCCTCGCCGTGATGTTCGGCCAGGTCGCTCTGCTCGCCCACGGCGTCGCCCACCGTCAGGTCTTCCGCCGCTACTGCCAGGACCAGGGAGTCGACCGACCGGGGCGTCTTCCGGGCCGTCGAAGCGGTACTGGAGGGCAGGGGTCGTCGTCTCGCTCACCGCTCCACGCCAACCGCCGGTCCGGACACCTTCGTCCCGGAGCCCCACTCTCCACACCGCACTGCCGGGGATCGCCCGCGACCCTCACCTTCCCTTCACCACTCTCACTGTGGAACTCCTCGCACCGCGCCCGGCAGCGGGCGGGCCCCGGCGCGCCGCGGACGGTTGCTCAGCTGTCCCCGGGCGTGTCCAGCCCGGTCAGGGCGCCGACCGGGTCCAGGTCCGGGGTGCCGCGGGGCCACCAGTCGTCCCGGCCGGGTTCGGACTCGTAGGCGTACCAGAGGTGGTCCTTGCCCAGACGGAGCTGGAGCCGACCGGCGGGGTGGGTGAGACGGTTGCGCCAGGGGCGGAAAGCGGGCAGGTCGGCGGCGAGGAGCAGGGGGCGGGCCCGGTCGAACCGGCCGGCCGGCGGGTCCCACGGCTCCTCCAGGACGGCGAGCCCTTCCGCACCGCCCTGCCGCCAGGCGGCCACCGCGCGCGCCAGCTCCGCCGGGGTGCGTCCGGTCGCGGAGGCGAGCGCGGCGTACAGGGAGCGGGTGGCGGCGGTCAGGCCCGACCCGGGGCGGGCCGCGGCGAGGCGCACCGCGTCCTGCCACAGGGTCAGCCCGCCGACGGGATCGCGACCCGTGGTGAGCAGGGCGTGGGCGCGTACGGCCGCGTCGGTCGCCAACTGGTCCAGCGCGAACGGGTCCGGGCCGCCGGGGGCCGCCGGATACACCGGGGGCTGCTCGGGGTGCGCCGGGGGTGGCAGCGGGGTGGGGAGCGGCTGCGGGCGGCGCGCGAAGGCGTCGGCGGCGCGCACGCCCGGCAGCGGTTCCGGCTCGCGCTCCTGGGCGGCCCTCGCGGCGCGGGCCGCGCTGCGCCGGGACAGCGCGTCCAGCAGCTCCCGCTCGCCCCGGCCGCGGAGCAGCAGCAGGACGAACGGGTCGGCGTCCAGCAGTCGCGCCGTCTGATAGCACAGGGCCGCCCCGTGCTTGCAGGGGTGGCCGCGGTCGGGGCAGGAGCAGCGGGCCTCCAGGTCGTGCGGGCCGGGGAGCAGCGGGACCCCGCACCCGGTCAGGGACTGCGGCATCTCCTTGTCGAGGAGCGCGGCGATGTGGGCGGGCTGCTCGGCTGCGGCGTCCAGGAAGCGGTCCCATTCCGTGTCGTCCAGCGTCCGCAGCCGCAGCTGGACCCGGTACGGACGCGGACGGCTGCCCTGCACGTACGCCAGGACGAGGCCGGGCGTCACGGTGATCGCGTCGACGTGTCCCGTCCGCGCGTAGGCGCGCCCCCGCGCCAGCCGCGCCGCGTCCAGCGCGCCGTCCTCCAGGGCCGTGGTCCACGCCTCGCCCCACCAGGTCCCGGCGGAGCCGGAGTCCCCCGGGGCGGGGGCCGGGAGCGCGGGGAAGGTGCGGCGGAGTTCCCCGTCGCGGCGGGGCGAGGCCATGCTGCCGTGGACGCGCAGAGCGGCGGGGGCAGGGGCGGGAGCAGCGGCGGCTGCCGGGGGCGGGAGCGGGGTGGCATCGGTCTCGGTGCGGGATTCCGTGCGGGTTTCCGTGCCGGTGGCCGGGCTGGTCGCTGTACCGCTTCCCGCGCGGGTCGCCGGTCCGGTGCCTGGGCGAGTTGCCGGGCCGGCGCCTGGGCGAGTTGCCGGGCCGGCGCCTGGGCGGGCCTCCGTGCCGGTATGGGAACGGGCGTCCCCGTGAGCCTCCGTGCCGATACGGGAACGGGCCTCCCCGTGAGCCTCCGTGCCGATACGGGAACGGGCC
>NZ_JBEYJA010000013.1:5688-170405 GCF_040703815.1 Streptomyces sp. NPDC006743
CCTCCCCGTGAGCCTCCGTGCCGGTACGGGAACGGGCCTCCCCGTGAGCCTCCGTGCCGGTACGGGAACGGGCCTCCCCGTGAGCCTCCGTGCCGGTACGGGAACGGGCCTCCCCGTGAGCCTCCGTGCCGGTCACGGGACGGGGCTTTCTGCCCGTTTCCGCGTGCGCTTCCGTGCCGGGCCCCTGACGGCCCTCCGCGCGAGTCTCCGTGCCGGTTCCGGCCCCGACCCCGGTCTCGGCCTCGGGCTGGATGCCGGGCGCCGCGTCGGGGCCGGTGGCGGTGGGTGCCGTGGGTCCCGGGGGCCGTTCCGGGGTGGTGGGGAGGGACTCTTCGGCCTCGCCCGTCGCCAGGGCGTCCGGCCTGGGGCCGGTCGCTTGCTGGCTCGCCACTTCGGTGTGCGCGGGGGATGTCTCGTCCGTCGTCCGCACTCCCGGCGGCATCCGGAAGGACCGCCCGAGGAGTTCCGCCACGGCGCGGACGGGGGCGCCGGGACCGTCACCGGCCCTGCTGTCGCTGTCCGCCGGTCCGCCGGCCCGGCGCACGGAACCACGGGGCGCCCTGAGCGGCGCCGGGGAGCGTTCCGACGCGCGGGCCTCTCGCGCGCCGCGCGCTGGGCGGGCGGAACGGGGGCGGGGGTTCGCCGCTCCCCCGGTCGGCGCGGACCGGTCCTCCTCCCCCTCCGTGCCGCTGCCGCCGCCGCTGCGGGTGCGGGCGGCACGGAGGGCCTCACGCGCCACGTCGGCGGGCCGGGGTGCGGCGGCGCTCACCGGGGCGGGGTCCGCCGCGGTGGACGCCTGGGTGGTGGGCGCCTGCGTGGTGGCAGGGGCGGGCTGCTGCTGCGGGCCCGCCGGCGGCGCCGTACGCCGCAGGGCCGCGCGCGCCACGTCACCCGGGCGAGGTGGCTGTTCCCTCCCTCTCTCCTTGTCCGGCTCAGTCCGCTCCCTCGCAGCCGGCCGCCCAGCCGCCTTCGGCGTGGGGACGCCGGCGGCCGGTGTGTCCGTCGGCGGCCGGTGTCCCCGTGCCGCCCGCAGCGCCTCGCGGGCCGCGTCGCCGGGGCGGGGCGACCGGGGGCGGGCGGCGGGCGGCCGCACGGTGGGGGCCGGCGCGGCGGCCCGTGCATCGGCGCCCGGGGCGCTGCCGCTGGTCACCGGCGTCGGCTCCTCCCCTCGGAGGTCCACGCCGTCCTCTCGCACGGTCCCGGTGCCCTTCCTCTCGGGCGGATGAGGAGAACCGGACTGCTCGGCCCCGGCCGACCGAGAGGAACCGGGCCGCTCGGCATCGGTCGGCTGCGAAGAACCGGGCTGCTCGCCAGCCGGCCGAGAGGAACCGGCGTGTTCGGCCCCGGCCTCGGTCCCGGCCGACCGAGAAGAACCGGACTGCCCGGCCCCGGCCGACCGAGAGGGGCCGGGCTGCTCGGTCCCCGTCTGCTGCGGCCGCTCGGTCCGCTCGACCTCGTCCGTCTGCTCCGCCGCGCTCATCAGGCCCCCCTCCGCAACGACACGAGGTCGGACAGTTCCCGGTCGGAGAGTTCGGTGAGGGCGGACTCGCCGGAACCGAGGACCGCCTCGGCCAGGGCGCGCTTGGCTTCGAGCATCTCGGCGATACGGTCCTCGACGGTGCCCTCGGTGATCAGACGGTGGACCTGGACGGGCTGGGTCTGGCCGATGCGGTAGGCGCGGTCGGTGGCCTGTTCCTCGACCGCGGGGTTCCACCAGCGGTCGAAGTGGACGACGTGGCCCGCGCGCGTGAGGTTGAGGCCGGTGCCGGCCGCCTTCAGGGAGAGGACGAGGACCGGGGTGGCGCCGTCCTGGAATCGGTCCACCATGCGTTCGCGCTCGGGGACCGGAGTGCCGCCGTGCAGGAGATCGACGGGGACCGCGCGGGCGGTGAGGTGGGCGCTGATCAGGCGGGCCATGCCGACGTACTGGGTGAAGACCAGGGCGGAGCCGTCCTCCGCGAGCACGGTGTCCAGCAGTTCGTCGAGCAGCGCGAGTTTGCCCGAGCGGGCCGCCAGGCGGTCGCCGCCGTCCGGGTGCGTGCCGTCCTTCAGGTAGAGGGCCGGGTGATCGCAGATCTGCTTGAGCGAGGTCAGCAGCTTGAGGACCAGGCCGCGGCGGGCGATGCCGTCGGCGGTCTCGATGGCGAGCAGGGACTCACGCACCACCGCCTCGTACAGCGCGGCCTGCTCGCGGGTGAGCGGGACCGGGTGGTCCGTCTCGGTCTTGGGCGGCAGCTCGGGGACGATGCCGGGGTCGGACTTCCTGCGGCGCAGCAGGAAGGGGCGCACCAGGCGGGCGAGCCGTTCCACGGCCTGGTCGTCCTCGCCGTTCTCCACGGCGCGGGCGTGGCGGGCGCGGAAGGACGTGAGGGGGCCGAGGAGGCCGGGGGTGGTCCAGTCGAGGAGGGCCCAGAGTTCGGAGAGGTTGTTCTCCACGGGGGTGCCGGTCAGGGCGACCCGGGCGGGCGCGGGGATGGTGCGCAGGGCCTTGGCGGTCGCGGAGTGGGGATTCTTGACGTGCTGTGCCTCGTCGGCGACGACCATGCCCCAGGGCCGGCCGGCGAGCAGGGGCGCGGCCGAGCGCATGGTGCCGTACGTGGTGAGGACGAAGCCGCCTTCGAGGCCGTCCAGGGTGCGGTGGGGGCCGTGGAACCGGCGGACGGGTACACCGGGCGCGAACCGGGTGATCTCCCGCTGCCAGTTGCCCAGCAGCGATGCCGGGCAGACCACCAGCGTGGGCGCGCGGTGGTCCCGCTTGAGGTGCAGGGCGATGAGGGTGACGGTCTTGCCGAGGCCCATGTCGTCGGCGAGGCAGCCGCCGAGGCCGAGGGAGGTCATGAGGTCGAGCCAGGCGAGGCCGCGCAGCTGGTAGTCGCGCAGGGTGGCCCGGAGACCCGGGGGCGGCTCGGCGGGGCGAACGCCGGCGGTGATGCGGTCCCGCAGCGCGGCGAGGGCTCCGACCGGCACGGCCTCGACGGTCTCGCCGTCGACCTCGGCGGTACCGGTGAGGGCGACGGAGAGCGCGTCGACCGGGTCGAGCAGACCCAGGTCGCGCTTGCGGGCCCTGCGGACCAGGGCGGGATCGACCAGGACCCAGCGGTCCCTCAGCCGGACCACCGGGCGGTGGGCTTCGGCGAGGGTGTCCATCTCGGCCTCGGTGAGCGGGTCGCCGCCGAGCGCGAGCTGCCAGCGGAACCGCAGCAGTTCCTCGCTCTCGAAGAAGCCGGTGCCGTCGGTGGCGGCGCCGGGCGCGGGCCGCACCACGGCCGTCGCGGTGAGGTCGTGCGCCAGGTCGCGGGGCCAGTGCACGGCGACGCCGGCCGCCGCGAGCCGGGTCGCGGCCACCGAGAGCAGGTCGCTCACCTCCGGCTCGGACAGGGCCAGGACGTCGGGCACGTCCTGTTCGCCGAGCCGGTCCAGCGGCGGCCAGACGCGGGCCGCGCGCCGCACGGCCAGGGCGGCGTCCACGCGCGCGCGGGGGCCGAAGGCCATATCGGCCTCGCCCGCCCACAGGGCCGCCGCGTCGGCGACGAGGGTGGGGTCGGCGAGGCTGTGCACCTGGACGATGGCCGCGCCGGCGCGGCGGGCCGGCTCCGTGTCGTCCGCGCCGCCCGCCGGGTCCGCGTCGAAGAGGTCGTGGGCGGACAGGTCCAGGCGCAGCGAGATCCGCACACCGGCGTCCATCCCTGCCGCGACCTCGGCGGCCCAGTCGTGGGCGGCGGGGAGGTGCTGGGGGGCGCGGTGCGCGAAGGGCCTGCCCGCGGTGTGCGGTGCGGCGGGGGTGCGGGGCAGGGTGTCGGCGACGGCGTCGAGGAACGCGCGCAGGAGGGCCTCCGGCTGCGGCAGCCGGAGCGGGCCGGGGCCGGGCAGCGGCACGGCATGGCCCTCGGGGGGCAGGGCGGCGGCGATGGCGCGCAGGTGGGCGAGGTCGTCGGGGTCGAGCGGGCCCGCCCGCCAGGCGTCGTGTCCGGTGGCGGTCAGGCCGGGCAGCAGGCGTCCGCGGGCGGTGAGCCGCAGCGCGTGCAGGGCGGCGGCTCCCCAGCAGGCCGTGGCGGGGTGGGCGGCGGGGTCGTGGCGGGCGCGCACGAGGTGGGGCAGGGCGACGTCGAGCGGGAGGGACAGGGCGGGGGCGGTCCGGGGGCGGGCGGTGGCGCCGTGCGGTCGCACCACCGTGAGGGTCGTGCGCACGGGCGGGGCGCCCGGGGCGGGCGGGGTGGGGGCGGCCGGGCCGTCGGGCGTCTCCCCCTCCGGGTCCCACAGGACGATGCGGCCCTCGCGCGGCAGCGGTGCGGGTACGAAGACGGCGGGCAGGCGGAGCGGGACGGCCTGCCCGGCTCCGGTCGTCCCCGTCCCGCTCGTCCCGGTGACGGACGTCACCCTCCCGCTCGTGCCGGTGCCGGGCCACCCCGTCCCGCTCGCCTCCGCCGAGGTCGTCCCGGCCACGGCCATGTCGCTCATCCGTCCTGTCACCTCCCGCTCGTCGGTCGAGTCAGCCGTCTTCGACTCTACGGGCGGGGTCTGACAATCGGCTCCGGCCCGGGCGCCGGGGCCCTCGCACGGCGCCGGGAGGATCCGCGGCAGGGGCCGGGCGTGGGTCAGGGGACGGTCCGGGAGACGACGTAGACCATGGGGAGCACCGGATCGGACAGGTTCACGATGACGTCCTGGCTGGGGGCCGGGTTCTCCTGGCTGTGGCTGAGGCCCCACCAGGGGCCGGGGCCCTTGAAGTTCCAGCCGGTGACGTCGCGGTCGCGGCGGCTGAAGGTGATGTCGCCCTTCTTGAGGTCGCTCCGGTTGACCCCCATCGCCTCGAGGAAGGTGTCGAGTCCGGGCTGGGTGGTCCGGAACTGGACGTAGAGGCGGCTGGTCTTCCAGTTGTTCGTCTCGTAGGAGGCGACCCGGTCGGCGGGGTGCGGGATCGGCACCTGGTAGAGGCGGCGCTGGACCTTGGCCGGGTAGGTGGGGGTCAGGCCGGTCGCGGCGTACTTGGCTTCCTTGTCCTTGCCGCTGTCGCGGCTCTGCGCGGCGGAGATGACCAGGTAGCCGGCCGGGACGCCGATCAGCAGCATGATGATCAGCAGGGTCAGGGCCCGGCGGCGGTTGCGGTGGCGGCGGTCCTCGGCGGGCCGGGACGGCGGTTCGTCCGGTGCCGCCGCCTGACGGGGCAGGGACATCGTCACAGCGTCTCCCGGGCCGCACGCCGGGCCTGTGCGTACTGCTCGTGGCGCTCGACCCGGCGGCGCTTGGCGCGCCGGAAGCGGCGGGCGACCAGACGGGCGAGGTCGGCGGCGCCGACCATGCCGGCCTCGGGGCCGAGCTGAGCCCGGACGATGCGGGCCTCGGGGCGGTAGCCGCGGCCGGTGAGCTGGCGTTTGAAGGCGTCGCGGGCGGGTCCGATGAGCAGGTCGTCGGCCGCGGACACCCCGCCGCCGATGACGAAGCAGGACGGGTCGAGGGCGGCGGCCAGGTTGGCGATGCCGACGCCGAGCCACTGGCCGATGTCCTGGAGCAGTTCGACGCACATGGCGTCGCCCTCGCGGGCCAGCTCGGTGATCATCGGGCCGGTGATGTCGGGGATGTTGCCCTTGACGTGCTCGATGATGCCGTAGGCGACCGGGGAGTCCGCGGCGGCCAGCTCCCGGGCCTCGCGCACCAGGGCGTTCCCGGAGCTGTACTGCTCCCAGCAGCCGCGGTTGCCGCAGGGGCAGCGGTGGCCGCCGGGCACGACCTGCATGTGCCCGAACTCGCCGGCGACGCCGAACTTGCCCCGCTTGACCTGGCCGTCCTCCAGGATGGCCCCGCCGATGCCGGTGCCGAGCGTGATCATGACGAGGTGGTCCTCGCCACGGCCGGCGCCGAAGCGCCACTCGGCCCAGGCGGCGGCGTTGGCGTCGTTGTCGACCAGGACGGGCACCGACAGGCGTTCGGAGAGCCGGTCGCGCAGCGGCTCGTTGCGCCAGGACAGGTGGGGCGCGAACAGCACACGGTTGCGGTCGGCGTCGACCCAGCCGGCCGCGCCGATGCCGACGGCGTGCACGTCGTGCCGGTCGGACAGGTCCAGGACCAGTTCCACGATGGTGTCCTCGACGACCTTCGGGCTCTTGGACTTGTCCGGGGTCTCCGTGCGGAGCCTCTCCAGGATGTTGCCGTCGGCGTCGACGACGCCCGCCATCACCTTGGTGCCGCCGATGTCGATGCCGACCGTCGGGACACGGGGCGCCGTCAGGTGGGAACGGCGCTCACGGGTGCCCACGGTGCGCAGGACCGTGGCTCGGCGGGAACCGATGGGGGCGGTGAGGTCGCGGTAGGTGCTCATCGGCCCCGATTCTGCCGCACGCCCGGTAAGGGTGCTGTATCGGCACCGGCGGTCCGGCGCCCCGGGCGTGCGGCACGCGCGCGTGGGGACGTCGCGCGCGGCGGCCGGCACGCTTCAGGAAGTGCCCTTCTCCAGCGCGGAGGTGGCCTTTTCGAGTTCGTGGCGGAGGTCGTCGAGTTCGCTGCCGCCGGCCATCTGCCGGGTCAGCTCCTCCAGGGTGGTCTCCTCACGTGTGTGATGTCCCACCATCGTGCCCCTCTTGAGGAGCACGAACCTGTCCCCCACCAGGTACGCGTGGTGCGGGTTGTGGGTGATCAACACGACACCCAGGCCCTCGTCGCGTGCCGCGGCCACATATTTCAGCACCACGCCCGACTGCTTGACGCCGAGCGCCGCCGTCGGCTCGTCGAGGACGAGGACCTTGGCACCGAAGTGGACCGCGCGGGCGATGGCCACGCACTGGCGTTCGCCGCCCGAGAGGGTGCCGATGGGCTGGTCGACGTCCCTGAGATCGATGCCCATGCGCAGCAGTGCCTCCCGGGTGGTGCGGCGCATGAGGTCGACGTCCAGGCGTTTGAAGGGGCCGGTGCCCTTCCTGGGTTCGGAGCCGAGGAAGAAGTTCCGCCACACCGGCATCAGGCCCACGACGGCCAGGTCCTGGTAGACGGTCGCGATGCCGCGGTCCAGGGCCTCGCGCGGGGAGGCGAGCCGTGTCTCCTCGCCGGCGATGCGCAGGGTGCCGCCGTCGTGCTGGTGCAGTCCGGCGATCATCTTGATCAGCGTCGACTTGCCGGCGCCGTTGTCGCCGAGCACGCAGGTGATCTCCCCGGCGTGCACCTCCAAGGAGACGCCTTCGAGGGCGCGGACGGTGCCGTAGTGCTTGCTGACCTCGGACAGCTCCACGAGCGGGGTACGTGCCGTGCTGCCGGTCATGTGGTGGCCTCCGCCCGCTTGCGGACCCAGGCGTTGAGCAGGGTCGCCAGGAGCAGCATCGCTCCGAGGAAGAACTTGAACCAGTCGGGGTTCCACTCGGCGAAGACGATGCCCTTGCTGGTCATGCCGAACAGGAGTGCGCCGACCGCCGAGCCGACGGCGCTGCCGTAGCCGCCGGTGATCAGGCAGCCGCCGATGACGGCCGCGATGATGTAGATCAGCTCGTTGCCGACGCCCTCGCCGGACTGGACGGCGTCGAAGGAGAACAGCAGGTGCTGGCCGGAGATCCAGGCGCCGAGGGCCACGCCCATGTACAGGCCGATCTTGGTCCTGGTGACCGGTACGCCGACCGCGCGGGCGGCGTCCTGGTTGCCGCCGACGGCGAAGATCCAGTTGCCGGTGCGGGTGCGCAGCAGGATCCAGGAGGCGACGGCGACCAGGGCGAGCCACCACAGGACGGTGACCTTGAAGTCGACGCCGCCGATGGTGAACGTGGAGGCGAAGACGGCGTGCGCGGCCGGGAAGCCCTCCATGTCGCCGATGGTCTTGGTGGAGACGGTGTCGTCGATCAGCTTGGTGAAGCCGAGGTTCATACCGGTCAGCATCAGGAAGGTGCCCAGGGTGATGATGAAGCTGGGCAGCTTGGTGCGGGTCAGCATGAAGCCGTTGAACGCGCCGATCGCGAGGGTGACCAGCAGGGAGACGCCGACACCGACCCAGACGTTCGCCGTCATCTGGTAGCTGAACATCGAGGAGACCAGCGCCGAGGAGGTCACCATCACGCCCGCGGACAGGTCGAACTCGCCGCCGATCATCAGCAGGGCGACGGGGACGGCCATGATGCCGATCGTCGAGGACGCGTACAGCACCGTGCTGAGGCTGGAGGCGCGCACGAACCCGTCGGCGGCGACGGCGAAGAAGACGAAGACGGCGATCGCGCCGACGACCGAGCCCAGCTCGGGCCGGGAGAGCAGGGTCCGCAGCGGGGAGGTGCCCAGCAGCCGTTCGTCGGCGCCGGACCCGGTCCGCTCCGAGGTGGCGCTCATCGGGTGCCCCGCTTCGTGTACTCCTCCAGGGCGGCGGCCTGGTCCTTGGTGACGATCTGCGGGCCGGTGAGCACCGGCTTGCCGCCGCCGAGGACGTCGCTGTTGTACTTGTACAGCCACAGCAGGTCGACGGCCTGGTAGCCCTGGAGGTAGGGCTGCTGGTCGACGGCGAAGCCGAGGGTGCCGTCCTTCAGCTCGGCGGCGACCTTGGCGTTCAGGTCGAAGGTGTCGACCTCGGCCCTGCTGCCCGCGTCCGCCTTCGCCTTGACGGCCGTGTCCGCGTAGGGGGCGCCGAGGGTGACGACCGCGTCGACGGACTTGTCCGCCTGGAGCTTGGCTCCGATCGCGGACTGCACGTCGGGCATGTTGGTGCCGTTGACGTAGAGGTTCTCGACCTTGCCCGAGAAGGTCTTCGCGACACCGGCGCAGCGCTGCTCGTGGCCGACGTTGCCCTGCTCGTGCAGGACGCACAGGACCTTCTTCCTGCCGCGCTTGTCCAGTTCCTCGCCGACGGCCTCGCCGGCGACGGTCTCGTCCTGGCCGATGTGGGTGAGCGCGCCGAACGCCTTGGACTCGGCGGAGCCGGAGTTCACCGTCACCACCGGGATGCCGGCCTTCTCGGCGCGGGCCACGGCCGCCTTCATGGCGTCGGGCTTGGCGAGGGTGACGATGATGCCGTCGACCTTCTTGTCCACCGCCGCGTCGACGAGCTGCGCCTGCTGCTGGGCCTCGTCGTCGTGCGAGTACAGGAAGTTGATGTTGTCCTTGACGGCGGCCTGTTGGGCGCCGTTCTGCACGATGTCCCAGAAGGTGTCGCCGTCACCGGAGTGGGTGATCATCGCGAAGGTCCAGCGGGGCGTGTTCACCGCCGCCCTGCCCTGGGCCGCCGCGGTCTTGCGGGCGTCCTCCGCCCGCTTGCCGCCGGTGCTGCTGCATCCCGCGAGGGACAGCGACAGTGCCCCTGCGAGGGCGATGCCTACCCAGGTTGGAAACCGTGCCACGAGGCCGTGCCCTTCTAGCCGTGTTCGAACGTACGCGCGGGGCCGATGACACATCCCATCAGCCCCGAACATCGCATTATCGGATATCTACAAGGGAAGGCAAACGGCCGGGTGCCGTGAACCGGCCGCCTTGTCCGGACATTGTGACGACCGGCACCCTGAGCCAGGGCCCGCTCCCGCCCCGCCCCGGGCACCTCGGGGCCGCTCCGGCCCCGCGCCGAAGCAGCTCGGGACCGCTCCCGCCTCACTCCTGACCCACCCCCGGATCACTCCCTGCTCAGGACCGTACGAGCAACCGGAACTCGAAAGAGTAGCGGGAGGGACGGTAGGTGTGCGTGCCGAACTCGACCGCCCGTCCCGTGGCGTCGAAGGTGGTGCGCTGCATCGTGAGCAGAGGGGCGCCCTCCGCCTCCCCGAGCCGCTCGGCCTCGGAGAGGGTGGCGGCGCGGGCACCGATGGACTGACGGGCGCTGTGCAGGGTGATCCCGGCGGAGCGCATCAGCCGGTACAGGCCGGTCGCCTCCAGTTGCGCGGTGTCCGGGTCGAGCAGACCGGCCGGCAGGTGGTTGATCAGGTACGCCATCGGCTCGCCGTGCGCGAGCCGCAGCCGTTCCACCCGGTGCACGTCGGCGCCCTCGGTCACCCCGAGCGCGGCGGCGACCTCGGCGGAGGCGGGGACGACCGCGTTCACCAGGACCGTGCTCGTGGGGCGCTGCCCGGCCGCCTCCAGGTCGTCGTAGAAGCTGCTCAGCTCCAGCGGGCGCTTGACCTGGCTGTGCACGACCTGGGTACCGACCCCGCGGCGGCGCACCAGCAGCCCCTTGTCGACGAGCGACTGGATGGCCTGGCGGACGGTGGGGCGGGACAGACCGAGCCGCGCGGCCAGCTCGATCTCGTTGCCCAGCAGACTGCCGGGGGTGAGGGCGCCCTGTTCGATCGCCGCCTCCAGCTGCTGCGACAGCTGGTAGTACAGCGGCACGGGGGAACTCCGGTCGACACTCAGCGCGAGCGACAGGGTGGGGTCCACATCTGGTCTGGGCACGGCCCGAGCGTAGCCCGGCGACCGGTTGACGGGAAGTCGTGTAGTCAGTTTGTCCGGACATATGAGTGGTGGCGTCCGGGGCCGCCCCCCTACCTTGTCCCTCCGACCGGCGGGACCGACCGGCGGGCCGCTCACCGCCTGTCGTACCGCGCGGGCCCGGTGACCGGCCCGCGCGGTGCGCCCGCCGTCCCGTCCCGGCGCCCGCGCCCCCGGCCGGCGAGCGGGGTGCGCGGGCGGGGAGCGGGTGCCCCGCCGGCAAGTGGCCCCAGGGCGGCCGGGCCGGCTACCAGCGCACCGGCAGGGTCCGGGTGCCCCGGATGAGCATGCCCGGCAGCCACTCCCCCGGCGGCCCGTCGAGCGCCAGGCCGGGCGCGCGCCGCAGGAGCGTGCGCAGGGCCGTACGCGCCTCCATCCGGGCCAGGGGCGCGCCCACGCAGAAGTGGATGCCGTGGCCGAAGGCGAGGTGTCCCTGGGTGTCGCGGTGGAGGTCGAAGCGGTCCGCGGCCGGATAGCGGGTGGTGTCCCGGTCGGCCGCCGCGAGGCCGATCAGCACCGGCTCGCCGCGCGCGACGGCGGTGCCGCCGATCTCCAGCGGCTCGGCCGCGTACCGGAAGGTGGCGTTCTCCACCGGGCCCTCGTAGCGCAGGGTCTCCTCGACGACGGCGTCCACCAGGCCGGGGTCGGCCCGCACCTCGGCGAGTTGCGCCGGGTGCCTGAGCAGGGTGTGGACGCTGTTGGTGATGAGGTTGACCGTGGTCTCGTGGCCCGCGATGAGCAGCAGGAAGGCCATGCCGCGCAGTTCCTGGGGGGAGAGCCGGTCGCCGTCCTCCGCGGTGGTGCGGATCAGCGCGCCGAGCAGGTCGTCGGCGGGGCCGGCGCCCCGCTTGTCCTCGATCAGGTCGGTGAGGTAGGCGGCGAGCCGGTCCACGGACCGCACGAAGCCGTCCTCGCTGGTGGGGGCGACGAACTCGTTCGACATCTCCCGGAACGCGGCCCGGTCCATCTCGGGCACGCCCAGCAGCTCACAGATGACCGTGATCGGCAGCGGGTAGGAGAAGGACTCCACGAGGTCCGCGCGCCCCAGCGGCAGCATCGCGTCCAGCAGTTCGTCGGTGATCGCCTGGATCCTGGGCCGCAGTGCCTCCACACGGCGCGCGGTGAAGGCGCGGGTGACCAGGGAGCGCAGCCGCGTGTGCTGCGGCGGGTCGGCTGTCAGCAGGTGCTTGCCGATCACCTCCTCCTCCCTGGGCCGCACGTCGAGGCCCGCGACGTCCTTGGCGAGCCGGGGGTCGGCGAGGGCGGCACGCGCCTCCTCGTACCCGACGACGAGCCAGGTGTCGTAGGACTCGGGCGGGGGCAGCCGCACGCGGTGGACCGGGCCCAGTTCCCGCAGGTGCGCGTAGACGGGGTGGGGGTCGTCCCTGAACCCCTCGCCGTACTCCGCCATGTCGATCACGTCTGCCATCTCGGCTCCCCTCCGGAGCGCGTACGCCACCGGCGCCCCGTGCCCGGACAACGACCGGCGGCGCCGCGAAGTGCCCCTGGGCCCTGGCGCCGCGTTCCCGCCTGCCCCGCCATGCCTGGCACGCCCTCTCGCCGCACCGGCCGAAAGCCCGGGTACGGCCCCCGGTACGAGGACTTCCGCCCGGCACGCCGGGAGCACGCACCGGACGCCGCGGGGCCGCCCGCCGGGCGACGACGGGAACGTGACCACCACAGGTCCCTAGGACGCGTCCTCCTCGAGGAGTCCGGCGTCATGGGCGAGCAGCGCGATCTGCACCCGGTTGTTGAGGCCGAGTTTGGCGAGGATGCGGGAGACGTGCGTCTTGACGGTGGCGACGCTCATGAACAGGCCGGCGGCTATCTGGGCGTTGGCCAGGCCCTGTCCGACGCGGACGGCGACCTCGCGTTCGCGGTCGTTGAGTGCGGCAAGCCGCTCACGCGCGCGCGAGCGCCGGTCGTCGCCCGCGGCCCCGGCCGCCTGCCGCATCAACTGGCGCGTGACGGCGGGCGAGAGCACGGGGTCGCCGGCCGCGACCCGGCGCACGGCCTCGACGATCTCGGCGGGCGGGGTGTCCTTGAGGACGAAGCCGGCGGCGCCGGCGCGCAGCGCCCTCAGCACCTGCTCGTCGGCGTGGAAGGTGGTCAGGACCACGACCTGCGGTGCCTTCGGGCGGGCCCGCAGCCGTTCCGTGGCCGTCAGGCCGTCCACGCCCGGCATGCGCACGTCCATGAGGACGACGTCCGGCCGGGTGCGTTCGGCCAGCGTCTCCGCCTCGCCGCCGTCGGCCGCCTCACCGACGATCTCGATGTCGGCGGCGCCTCCCATCATGAAGGACAGCCCCGCCCTCACCAGGGGGTCGTCGTCGACGAGGAGCACTCGGATCACGGTCATGGGCCCAGCCAACCAAACGGCCCTGGCCGCGGCCACACCGGCTCGCCGCCCCGGGACGCGGCGGGTGACCGGCGGTGGCAGCATGGTCGTTCATGCGTGCTGCCTACATCGAAGAGCTGGGTCCGCCCGAGGTCATCCGCTGGGGTGAGCTGCCGCCGCCCGTGCCGGAAGCCGGTGAGGTGCTGGTGGACGTGCTGGCCACGGCGGTGGACCCGGTGGACACGTTCGTGCGCTCGGGGGTCTTCCGTACGCCGCTGCCGTTCCCGTTCGTGGTCGGGCGCGACCTCGTGGGCACGGTGGCGTCGCCCGGCTCGGGGTTCGCGGCCGGCGAGACCGTGTGGTGCAACAGCCTCGGCCATGACGGGCGGCAGGGAGCGGCGGCGGAGCGGGCCGCCGTGCCGGCCGACCGCCTGTACCGGTTGCCCGCCGGGGTGCGGCCCCAGGAGGCGGTGGCCGTGTTCCATCCCGCTGCCACCGCGTACCTGGCGCTGTTCACCCACGGCGGGCTGCGGGACGGACAGACCGTCCTGGTCGGCGGGGCGGGCGGCAACGTGGGCAGCGCGCTGGTGGAGCTGGCGGCGTGCGCGGGGGCGCGTGTCCTGGCCACGGCCGCGCCCCGCGACCACGACCACGTGCGCTCCCTGGGCGCAACGGAGGTCGTGGACTACCGCGCCGGGGACCTCGTGGAGCGGCTCGCCGCCCTGGCGCCGGACGGGGTGGACGTCCATGTCGACACCTCGGGCCGCAACGACCTGCGGGCCGCGGTCGCCCTCCTCGCCCGCCGGGGCCGCGTCGTCCTCCTGGCCGGTGCCCGGGACGAGGCCGCCCTGCCGGTCGGTCCGCTCTACATGAAGGACGGTTCCCTGCGCGGCTTCGTCATCTCCCACGCGACGGTCGCCGAGCTGGCCGCGGCGGCGGAGGCGGTCAACGAACGGCTGGCCCGGGGCGGCCTGCGGCCCCGGGCGGTGGAGTACGCCCCGCTGAGCGAGACGGCCCACGCGCACCGGCGCGTGGAGCGCGGCGAACTGCACGGACGGCGCGTGGTCCTGCTGCCCTGACGGACCGGGCGGAAGGCCTGGGGTATGGGGGCCGGCGGGGTCCCGAACGCCCCGGGGGGCGGCCCGGAAGGACTCGGCCGGGGGCCGGCGACCAGCCCCCTCGGAGGGAACGCGGCCCGTCCCGGAGCGGTGAGCGGCGTACGTCGGCGCGCACGCATGCGCGTACGCCCGGCGCGCACGCCAACTCGTACTCCGGCGCGCGCCCGGCGCACGCTCAGGCGCGCCGCCGGATGTGCTCCCCGCCCCCGCCGGACGTGCTTCCGGCCCACCACCGGACGCGCCCCCGTCAGGCCGGCCACGGCAGGTGGGCCCGCACCTCGAAGCCGCCGTCCGGGGTCGGCCCGTGGCGCAGGGTGCCGCCGGCCAGGGCGGCGCGTTCGGTGAGGCCGATGAGGCCCTGGCCGGAGCCGGGGACGTGCGGTACCTCACCCTCGGGCGGCGGGTTGCGTACGTGGACGGCGAGGTCCTGCCCGGCACCGCCGGTGACGGTCACGGTCACCTCCGCGCCGGGGGCGTGCTTGCGGGCGTTGGTCAGGGCCTCCTGGGCGATGCGGTACGCGGTGCGGCCGACGGAGGCGGGCACGGCAGCCGGGTCGACGACCTGACCGGTCAGCGTCACCCTCATGCCGGCCTCGCGGGACTCGGCGACCAGGGCGTCCAGCGCGGCCAGGGTGGGCTGCGGGCGCCCCGCGTCGTCGGAGTCCCCGGCGCGCAGGACGCCGATGATCTCCCGCAGGTCCTGCAGGGCCTCGTGCGCGCTCTCCCGGATGACCCCGGCGGCCCGCACGATCTCCTCGCGGGGCGCGTCGGGCCGGAACTCCAGCGCGCCGGCGTGCACGCTCAGCAGGGTCAGCCGGTGCGCGAGGACGTCGTGCATCTCCCGGGCGATGGCCTCCCGGGCGAGCCGCTGCGCCTGCTCGGCGCGCAGCCGTGCCTCCGTCTCGGCCCGCCGCGCCCGGTCCCGCAGGCTCAGCATGAGCTGCCGTTTGGACCGGACGAACATGCCCCAGCCGACGACCGACAGGCTGAGCAGTACGGCGAAGACGACGATGGCCGGATACGCCAGGTCGGGGTCCGGGCGCAGCCAGTAGAAGAGCGGGATCAGCGCGAGCTGGGCGCCGCCCACCCACATCACGTACCGGAAGGGGCGGTGCACGGTGAGGGTGAAGAGGGCGACGACGACGGCTCCGCCCGCGGTGTTCGAGATCACGCTGACGGGGATCATGGCGACGGCCAGCCCGAGCGGCCGGCGGCGGCGCAGCCAGAGCGCGGCGCAGGCCAGCGCCCCGACGACCTGGTCGGTGACGGCCACGACCCGCGGCAGGTCCTGCTCGTGGGGCAGCGAGTCGACGGCGGTGAGGCCGATGAGGACGGCGAGGAGGAAACAGGAGAAGTCGACGAACCAGTCACGGGCGGTGCGCCGGGTCCGGCCGGCGCGCCCCTCCTCGGGGTCGAGTCCGTCGGCCACGGCGGAGGGCAGCCACCACCGCCGTCCGTCGCGCACCATCGGTTCCTGCGTCGTCCCGTCTGCTGTCACGGTCGACAAATCTACGCAACGGGGAGTGGCCTCCACCGCGCCCGGAACGCATCCGCGACCGAAGTCGCGGCGCGGACGACCTTCGGCTCTCCGTCCCGCACGGGCCGTGGACCTTGGTCGGCCGTCTCCCTCCCCGCGGCCGATGCGCGCGGGGGGACCGCGGGGCGAGTCTCGGACGCATGAAGAAGGTTCTGGAGGTCGTCGGCTTCATCGCCCTGGTGCAGGGCGTGCTGGGGTTCGTGCAGGAGTTCACCGACTGGCACGTGGGGATGGTGCGGCGGGTGCCGTTCCTGCACGGCTACGAGGTGTTCGTGAGCTTCGTCCTGATCGTGCTGGCGTGCGCCCTGTTCGCCGCCGCCGACAGCCGCGGGCGGTGAGCGGCGGGCCGGCGGGCGCGTACCGGGCGGCCGGTGGGGAGGCCGCCCGGCAGCCGCCTCAGCAGCCGAAGTCGACGAGGTCGAACGTGGCGTAGTGGTCGGAGGTGTAGTAGTCCTCCTGGGTCCGCTCGCCGGTGACGATCCGGCGGGCGCCCCGGGTGGGGGAACCGGGGGTGATCACCGTGTACTCGTGGTAGTAGCCGCCGGCCCGGCTGGGCAGGACGCCTTCGCGGTTCTGGAAGACGCTGCCGTCCTGCGAGTACGGGAAGGGGCCGCCCTGGTCGATCAGGTCGAGCGTGTCGTGGGCCTGGGAGGGCAGGGCGCCGTAGCAGATGCTGCCGACCGAGGCCGTGGCGGCGCCGGCCTGGCCGGCGGAGACGGTGCCGCCGACGAGGAGGGCGGACAGGAGGGCGCCCGCGGCGCCGATGCGGGTCATGCGTGGGGGGAATCTCATGGACCTCATGATGACGCGCGTAGACAGTGGCATGTCAATGACAATGCCGTGGAGTTTCCCGGCAAGTCCGGTGAATTCACCGGTGGTTGACCTCGACTGTTCATCTGTTCCCCGGACGTTCATGCGAACCGGGTCGGCAACGAACGCCCGGCCGCCCTCGCACCGACGCCGGAGTGTCCGGCGACGGCGTCGGCGGTCCCTGGGCCGGGGGCTCCCACGCCTGCCTTCGCTGACCCGCGCCGCGCGGACGGCGGCCCGCTCTCCCCTGGCAGCGGTGCGCGCTGTCCGCCGCGCCCGCCGCCGGACCTCGCGGTCCGATGGCCGCCAGCGCCGGTACGGGCCGGCCGCTGGGATGGAGGCATGACATCTCAGCAGAACCTCGAAGGCAAGACGGCTCTCGTGACCGGCGGCAGCCGTGGCATCGGCGCGGCGACGGCCCTGCGGCTCGCCCGCGAGGGGGCCGACGTGGCCCTCACCTACGTGAACGGGAAGGAGGCGGCCGAGGACGTGGCGCGGGAGATCCGGCGGCTGGGCCGGCGGGCGGTGGCGCTGCGCGCGGACGCGGCGGACCCGCAGGAGGCGGCGGACGTCGTCGGACGGGCGGCCGGCGAACTGGGCGCGCTCGATGTACTGGTGAACAACGCGGGCGTGGGCCTGCTGGGGCCGGTGGAGAGTCTGACCCTCGCCGATGCCGACCGGGTGCTCGCCGTGAACGTGCGCGCCGTCTTCCTGGCCTGCCGGGCCGCCGCCGTGCGGATGCGGGAGGGGGGCCGGATCGTCACCATCGGCACCTGCATGACCCAGCGCGTGCCGGGGCCCGGCGGGACCCTCTACGCGACCGGCAAGTCCGCCCTGATCGGTCTGACCAAGGCGCTCGCCAGGGAACTGGGACCGCGCGGGATCACCGCGAACATCGTGCACCCCGGCCCGATCGACACCGACATGAACCCCGCCGACGGGCCGTACGCGCCCGGGCAGGCGGCGCTGACGGCGCTCGGCCGCTTCGGTACCCCCGACGAGGTGGCGTCGATGGTGGCCTATCTGGCGGGGGCCGACGCGGCCTACGTCACCGGCGCGGAGTTCGCCGTGGACGGCGGGCACGCGGCGTAGGGCGCGCGCGGCCTGCGCGCGGCGGGCCGCGGGCAGGCCACCGCGCGCTGCGGCCCGCAAGGGCCGGCGATCACGGGACGCGGGACGGCGGGAGGCCGAACCGCGGCCGTCATCGGACGCACGCCGAATCAGGGGATGCTGGACGCCGAGCCGCGGCCATCGCTGGACGCGCGCCCGCATCGCGGGATCGCGGGACGCCGCATCGCGGAGTCGGGGGACGCGGGATCGCGGGGCGCGCCGGTGCTGTCGGGCCGGGCGCGCCCCGCGGGCCGTGGGACGGGTCAGCCGCCCAGTTCCTGGTGGCGGGCGCCCAGGCGCCGCGCGCCGTCCTCCGTCAGGGAGCCGAACAGGCGCAGGCGGGAGATGCCGCCGTCCGGGAAGATGTCCACGCGCGCGTGCGTGCCGACGGCGGGCACGGGCAGCACGAAGCGGTGGTTGGTGTCGGGCTGGCAGCGGGTGCGCGGCAGGACCTCGCGCCACTCGCCGTCCTCACCGTCCTTGACCGACACGGACGCCCAGCCGGCGCTGTTGCCCTTGAGGTAGGCGGTGTCGATCTCGACGGCGCGGATCTCGGAGCGGGCGACCAGCTCGTAGCGGATCCAGTCGTTGCCCTGGTCGCGCCGGCGGCGGGTCTCCCAGCCGTCGTCCATCTTGCGCGAGCGGCCCGGCTGGATGGTGTTGGTGGCCGGCGAGTAGAAGAGGTTGGACGCGTCCTCGACCCGGCCGCCGTTCTCCAGGGCGACCACGTCGAAGGTGCCGAGCGTGCGCAGCCACTCCGGGTCGGGCACGACCTCGCCGTACACGCGCAGCCGCGCGATGCCGCCGTCCGGGTGCTGGTTGACGCGCAGGTGCGTGAAGCGCTGCTCGACGCCGACCTCGAATCCGTTGGCCGCGTGGCCGCCGATCGGGGTGCGCGGCAGGAGGGTCGTCCACTTGACGTCGCCGGCGAGCAGCTCCTCCGGGGAGGGCGAGCCCGGTACGCAGGTGCCTTCCACCGACACCGCCTGCGGGTAGTTGCCGCGGAAGTGCGCCGTGTCGATGACGAGACCGCGTACGACGCCGGGCGCGCCGAGCCGTATCAGCGCCCAGTCGTGGTCGTCCTCGGTGGGCCAGGGGTGCTCGGCACAGACGCCGCGGCGGCGGCGGGTCTCCCAGCCGTCCATGACCTTGCCCTTGTGGCCGAAGTGCTCGGGGTCGAACTCGGCGCGCTCGGGGACCAGCAGGTTCTCGCGCTGGGCGAAGAACTCGTCGTTGGCGGCGATGACCCCGGCACCCAGGCGGCGGTCGGCGAGGTTGGCGTGCTGGGTGAAGGGGAAGTCGGCGGTGCGGTAGTCCGCGTACGGGTCACCGCCTCCGTAGGGGTTCGCGTCGCCGGTGAAACGGGAAGTCGCCGTCACGGTGATCAGTTCTTCCTTTCGGGAGTCGGCCGGTGCGGTTGGGGCGCGCGTGCGCACGCGGTGCGGTACGGGTTCCGTACCTGACGCGGTCCCACGCGCGCGCGGGAGTGGTGGCTCAGTGGGACCGGTTCAGCAGCCGGCCCCGGGGGGCGGTGAACTCGCCGCCGGACACGATGCGCTCGCCGCGCAGCCAGGTGGACTTCACCACGCCCCGCAGCGTCCGGCCCGCGTACGCGGTGACGCGGTTGCGGTGCTGGAGGCGGGCCGGGTCGACGGTGAAGGTCTCGTCGGGGGCGAGGACGGCGAAGTCGGCGTCACGCCCGGCCTCGATGGCGCCCTTGCGGTCCAGGCCGGCGAGGGCGGCGGTGCGCGCGGACATCCAGCGTACGACGTCCTCCAGGCCGTGTCCGCGCTCGCGGGCCTCGGTCCAGACGGCGGAGAGGCTCAGCTGGAGCGAGGAGATGCCGCCCCAGGCGGTGGCGAAGTCGTCCGTCTTCAGGTCGGCGGTGGAGGGCGAGTGGTCGGTGACCACGCAGTCGATGGTGCCGTCGGCCAGCGCCTGCCACAGCAGGTCCTGGTTGGCGGCCTCGCGGATGGGCGGGCAGCACTTGAACTCGCTGGCGCCGTCCGGGACCTCCTCGGCGGTCAGGGTCAGGTAGTGCGGGCAGGTCTCGACGGTGATCCGCACGCCCTCGGCCCGCGCCTGGGCGATCAGGGGCAGCGCGTCGCTGGAGGACAGGTGCAGCACGTGCACGCGCGCGTTCAGCCGCTTGGCCTGGGCGATGAGTGCGGCGATGGCCGTGTCCTCGGCGTCGCGCGGCCGGGAGGCGAGGAAGTCGGTGTACCGGGGGCCGCCGTGCTGCGGGGCGGCGTCGAGGTGGTGCGGGTCCTCGGCGTGCACGATCAGCAGGCCGTCGAAGCCGGATATCTCCGCCAGCGAGGTGGCCAGCTGGTCCTGGTCGAGGTGCGGGAACTCCTCCACGCCCGACGGCGACAGAAACGCCTTGAAGCCGAAGACACCGGCGTCGTGCAGCGGGCGCAGGTCCTTGACGTTGCCGGGCAGGGCGCCGCCCCAGAAGCCGACGTCGATGTGCGCCTTGTCGCGGGCCACGTCCTGCTTGACGCGCAGGTTGTCCACGGTGGTGGTGGGCGGCAGGGAGTTGAGCGGCATGTCGATCAGGGTGGTGATGCCGCCGGCCGCCGCGGCGCGCGTGGCGGTCCAGAAGCCCTCCCACTCGGTGCGGCCCGGGTCGTTCACGTGGACGTGGGTGTCGACCAGACCGGGCAGCAGGACGTCGTCGCCGAGGTCCTCCAGGCGGGCACCGGCCGGCACCGGCGCGTCATGGGGCAGTACGGCCGTGATCGTGCCGTCGGCGACCGCGACGGACGCGGCGCGCGTCCCCTCGGGCGTGATGACTCGTGTCGAGCGCAGCACCAGTTCAGCCTCGGACACCGGGACCCCTCTCTTCGTCGCCGCCGTGCTTCCAGGACACGAGATGTGCAGGGACTTAGGCCCATTTACACCCATGTAACGGACTTCAACGTTCTGTTGAAGGAGTCTTCACTCCCACCCTCACCCCGTCAAGGGGCACACTGCTGGACAGCCGGTCGGCGTACACACTCTGGACGTTTCCACAAAGCGGAATTAGAATTCCAATAGACAGAACGTAGTTCCGTACAGGCAGGGAGTCAACCGTCCCCCCGGTAGGCTTTGGCCCTTCCTGCCCGCCCCGAAAGGAACGCGCCGTGCCGACGTCCAGCGCCAGCACCACCGACTCCGCCAAGTCCTCCGCCAGCGGTGGCGTCCAGTCCCTCGAGCGCGCCTTCGACCTGCTCGAGCGGATGGCGGACGCGGGCGGCGAGGTGGGCCTGAGCGAGCTGTCCGCCGCCAGCGGACTGCCCCTGCCGACCATCCACCGCCTGATGCGCACGCTCGTGGCCTGCGGATACGTCCGCCAGCAGCCCAACCGGCGCTACGCGCTCGGCCCCCGGCTGATCCGTCTGGGCGAGTCCGCCTCCCGCCTGCTGGGCACCTGGGCCCGCCCCTACCTCGCCCGGCTGGTCGACGAGACCGGTGAGACGGCGAACATGGCGCTGCTCGACGGCGACGAGATCGTGTACGTGGCGCAGGTGCCGTCCCGGCACTCGATGCGGATGTTCACCGAGGTCGGCCGGCGGGTGCTGCCGCACTCCACGGGGGTGGGCAAGGCGCTGCTGGCCCACACCCCGGACCACGAGGTGCGCGCCCTGCTCGCCCGGACCGGCATGCCCGCGGCCACCGAGAAGACGATCACGACTCCGGAGGGATTCCTCGCAGCCCTGGAGGACGTGCGCAAGCTCGGGTACGCCATGGACGACAACGAGCAGGAGATAGGGGTCCGCTGCCTCGCGGTCACCGTGCCCGACTCCCCCACCGCCGCCGCGATCTCCATCTCCGGGCCGGCCGGGCGGGTCACCGAGTCCGCGACCGAGCGCATCGTCCCGGTCCTGCAGCAGGTGGCGGCGGAGCTGTCCCAGGCGCTGACCAGCGCGGGCGCGCCGGCCTGAGCGAACGGGGACCGGCCGGGAGCGAACGGGGACCGGCCGGGCGGCCGGCCCCCGTGGTGTCAGTCCCCCGGCGCGGTGAGCCGTGCGTCCGCCGGGGCGCCGGGCCGCAGGACGGACGGCGGCGGGGGCGCACCGAGCCGTCCGTCGCGCATCTGCGCCACCGAGTCCACCGTCTCCAGATGGGTCCGGTCGTGGGTGACCAGGACCGTTGCGGTGCCCCGGTCGCGGGTGAGGCGGGTCAGGAGCGTGAGGACGGCCGCGCCGCGCTCGTGGTCCAGGGCGCTGGTGGGCTCGTCCACCAGCAGCACCGACGGTTCGTTCATCAGCGCCCGGGCGATGTTCACCCGCTGCCGCTGGCCGCCGGAGAGCTGGTGCGGACGGCGGTGCGCCTGGCCGGCGAGACCGACGGCGGCCAGCAGCTCCCGCGCGCGGCCCGCCGCCGCGCGACGGCCGTCGAGGCGGGCCATCACCTCCAGCTGCTCCGCCGCGGTCAGCGAGGGCAGCAGGTTCGGCTGCTGGAAGACGATCCCGATGTCCCGCCGGCGCAGCGCGGCCCGCTCCGCGGCGCTCAGCCGCCCGGTCGGCGTCCCGGCCACCCGCACCCGCCCGCTGTCCGGTGTGATCAGCGTGGCCGCGACCGCCAGCAGGCTCGACTTGCCCGAGCCGGAGGGCCCCACCACCGCCGTGACGGTGCCCGCGGGGACCTCCAGGGACACCCGGTCCAGCGCGGTCAGCCTGCCGTCCCCGTCAGGGTAGGTCAGGGTGACGTCGTCCAGCAGCAGGCTCATCGCACGCCTCCCAGCGCAGTCAGCGGGTCGACGGCGGTGATCCGCCGCACGGACAGGGCGGCGCCCAGCACGCCGAGGACGGTCATCACCGCGGCGGGCACCAGGACCGTGGCCGGATCGAGCACGAAGGGCACCGTGCCGCCGCCCCGCACCAGGGCACCGGCCAGGCCCGCCAGGGCGGTGCCCGCGAGCGTGCCGGCGGCCAGCAGGACCACGGCCTGCCCCAGCGCGTCGCGCAGCAGGTACCCGGTGGCGGCCCCCAGGGCCTTGAGCACGGCGATGTCGGGCGCCCGCTGGATCGTCCAGACCGTGAAGAAGGCCCCGACGACCAGCGCGGAGATGACGAACAGGAACCCGCGCATCAGTTGCAGCGATCCGTTCTCGGCCCGGTAGGAGCCGATCGCCGTCACGGCCTCCCCCTTGGGGAGGGTCCTGGTGCCGGCGGCCTCGTCCCCGGCGGTGACGTCGGCGCCGTGCGTGCGCAGCGCGATCACCGTCGCCCGGCCCCCGTCCCACGCCGTCCACACCACGGGCGTGTGGCTGTAGGAGGCACCGCCCGTCACGGCCGTCACCGTCCACGAGGACGCCCCGAGCCGCACCCGGTCCCCGGCCGCGACCCCCAGGTCCGAGGCCGCCTTCTCGGAGAGCACCGCCTGTCCGGGGGCGACCTCGTGCGGCGCGAGGCCGGAGCCGGGCCGCACCGCGAACACCGACAGGGCCGCCCTGCGGCCGCCGGCGGTGGCGTCCACCGTGCGGATCGCCACCGGTTCGGCGTACGGCACCCGCTGCGCCCACCGGGCGACGGCGGCCGGCGGCAGCGACGAGCCGGTGAACGACACCGCCTGCCCGTCCGGCGGCGCGGCGAAGGCGAGGTGGTCGGCGGGCAGGCCCCGCACCGCCGAGGTGTTCTCCTCGGCGAGCCCGGCGGTCAGCCCGGACAGCAGCCCCACGAGCAGGGTGATCAGTACGACCACGGCTCCCATCAGGGCGAACCGCCCCTTGGCGAACCGGAGGTCTCTCCATGCGACGAACATGTCCCCCAGCCTCGGCGGCGCACCCCCCGCCGCGCATCGCGCCGGGGCACGCTCCTGCCGGATCGAAGGGTGCGGCCGCCTTTCCACCTTTCGGTTGACCGGTCCCGCGCACCGCCCGCTTACGCTGGGTCCGTCATGGACGTCCGCCCGCACTCCCCCGTCGTCGTCACCCTGCGGCTGTGCCTGTACGCGCTGTTCGCCGGGCTCCTCGCGCTCGCCGCCCTCCGCGCCGGCGGCCCCGCGACGGTGGCGGCGGCGCTCGGCACGGGCGCGGTGTTCGCCCTCGGCGCGCTGAGCCCGGCGGTGCGCCGCTCCCGGCGCCGCTCGGCGGTGTGGCTGGCGGTCCTGAGCGCGGCCTGGCTGGTGCTCCTCGCGTTCTCCCCCGAGGCCGTCTGGGCGGCCTTCCCGCTGTACTTCCTGCACCTGCACCTGCTCCCGGCCCGCTGGGGACTGCCCGCCGTCGCGGCGACCGCGGCGGCGGCGATCGCCGGATTCACCGGTCACGGGGAACACGTCAGCGCGGGCGTGTTCATCGGTCCGCTGCTCGGCGCGGCGGTGGCCGTGGCCACGGTCCTCGGCTACGAGGCCCTGTACCGGGAGAGCGAACGGCGCCGTGAGCTGATCGAGGAACTGGTGGCCACCCGGGCCGAGCTGGCCGACGCGGAGCGCGCGGCCGGCACGCTCGCGGAGCGGGAGCGGCTGGCCCGGGAGATCCACGACACGCTCGCCCAGGGCCTGTCCAGCATCCAGCTGCTGCTGCGCGCGGCCCAGCGCGGGATCCCCGGCGACTCGCCGGCCGCGGCCCACATCGAGCAGGCCCGCGCCACCGCGCAGGACAACCTCGCCGAGGCCCGCCGTTTCGTGCGTGCCCTGACGCCGCCGGACCTGGAGCACGGCTCGCTGACCGGCGCGCTGGAGCGGCTCTGCTCGCGCGTGGCGGCCCCGCCGGTGGTCCGCTTCTCGGTCAGCGGCGCCCCGGCCGGGCTGCCCACCCCGTACGAGGTGGCGCTGCTGCGGATCGCGCAGTCGGCGCTCGGCAACACCCTGCGGCACGCCCGCGCCGCCCGCGCGGAGGTCACCCTCAGCTTCATGGACACGGCGGTGGCACTGGACGTGGTCGACGACGGGGTGGGCTTCGCCCCGGACGCGGGGGCGGCGGCCGGCGCGGGGGCGGTACGGACAGCCGGGGCGGTACGGACGGCCGGCGCGGCGGGGGTGACGGGGACTGCGGGGGCAGCGGGCGCGAGGGTGACGGCCGGAGGCACGGCGGGCGCTGCCGCGGGCGGCGGGGCGGACCTCGCGAGGGACGGCGGTGCGGCCGCGGGCGGCGGGGCAGGCCCCGCGACGGGCGGCAGGTCGGCCGACCACGGTACGCAGGCGGACGGCGGTGCGGCTGAAGGCCACGGTGCGGCGGCGGACCGCGGCACGGCTGAAGACCGGCTCGCGGCGGCGCACCGAGGCGCCGCGGAGAGTGACGGCGCGGTGGCGGGCGGCGGTTTCGGGCTGCCCGCGATGCGCTCGCGCGCAGAGGCGCTGGGCGGCACGTTCGCGGTGGAGTCCGCGCCCGGGCAGGGCACGGCGGTGGCGGTCACCCTGCCCTACCCGGCCGCCCGTGGCGCGGGAGGCGGCGCGTGACGATCCGGCTGCTGCTGGCCGACGACCATCCCGTGGTGCGCGCGGGTCTGAAGGCCGTCCTGTCCGCCGAACCCGACTTCGAGATCGCCGGGGAGGCGTCCACGGCGGAGCGCGCCGTGGAGCTGGCCGCCACGGGCGGGTTCGACGTGGTGCTGATGGATCTCCAGTTCGGGCCGCGCGGCGCGCACGGCACGGAGGCGACGGCGGCGATCACCGCGCGGTCCGGCGCGCCGCGGGTCCTGGTCCTGACCACGTACGACACCGACGCGGACATCCTCGCGGCCGTGGAGGCCGGTGCGGCGGGCTACCTGCTGAAGGACGCGCCACCGCACGAGCTGGCCGCGGCGGTGCGGACCGCGGCCTCCGGCCGTTCGGCGCTGGCCCCGGCGGTCGCGCACCGGCTGATGGACCGGATGCGGGCGCCGGCCGCCGCGCTCAGCCGCCGCGAGCTGGAGGTGCTGGAACTGGTGCGCGACGGTCTGTCCAACCTGGAGATCAGCAAGCGTCTGTTCCTGAGCCAGGCCACGGTGAAGTCCCACCTGGTGCACGTGTACGCCAAGCTGGGCGTGGAGTCGCGTACGGCGGCGGTCGCGGCCGCCACCGAGCAGGGGCTCATCCGGCGCCGCAGGCCCTGACGCACGGCTCCGCGCGGCGAGCCGTCACGGAGCCGCCGGGGCCGGCGGGCGAGCGCCGGCGGGCACCCCGTGAACCGGTCCGGGGTCGGGCCCGTCCCGGCTCAGCGCACCGGCGGCGTCGGTGGCGGTGGCGGCCCGAACATGTCCACCGCGGCGCGCACCTCCGCGAGGCCGGACCGGAGGGCGCTGACCGAACCTATGGAACCGGCGATCAGCAGCAGGGAGCGGCGCAGCCGGGGAACCTCGGGGGTGCCGTGGGCGGCCATCGCGGCGAGCGAGGCGAGTTCGTCCTCGGCTATGGCACGGTCCGGGAAGTCCCGGGGGTGGGCGGCGAGTTCACGGCGTAACCGGGACACGGCGGTGCGCAGTTCCGCCACCCTCGGGTCCTCTCCGCTGCCGGTCACCGCTCTTTGTCCCAAGCTCCGCAACACAGCCCTCCCCCTCGCACGTCGTCGTGCGCCGTCCCCGGACGCGGGTCAGTAAACGCCACCCGGGGCGCGGTGCGCCACCGTACGGACCGAAATTCAGCCCCGCGCGCCGGGCACGGGCGACGGGCCGTCAGGTATGCAGGACACATGACACCTGTGGACGACATGGACGACGAGGTCGCCGGCCTGGTCCTGGCCGCCGGCGGCGGACGGCGGCTCGGCGGCCGGCCCAAGGCTCTGCTCACCCACCGGGGCCGCCCGCTGGTCGAACACGCGGTCGGGGTGCTCCGGGCGGCGGGATGCACGCGCGTGCACGTCGTCCTGGGCGCGCGGGCGGGGGACGTACGGGAGCGGGCGCGGCTGGAGGGCTGCGTGCTCGTGGAGAACCCCGGGTGGGAGCAGGGCATGGGCTCGTCGCTGCGGGCCGGGCTGGACTCGCTCGCGGGTTCGGGGGCACGGGCGGTGCTGGTCTCGCTGGTCGACCAGCCCGGCATCGGCGCCGAGGCGGCTCGCCGGGTGCGGGCGGCGTTCCGGGACGAGAGGTCGCTGGTCTCGGCGGCCTACGACGGGGTGCGCGGGCACCCGGTGCTGTTCGGTGCGGCGCACTGGGCGGGCGTCGCGGCGAGTGCGGGCGGGGACCGGGGGGCACGCGACTACCTGAAGGAGCACGCCGGGCTGATCACCCTGGTCGAGTGCGCGGACGTCGCGCAGGCGTACGACATCGACACGGAGGCGGATCTGTGCCACCTGGAGTGAACGGGGTGGCACCGAGCGACACCTTTCCTCGACTCAGAGAATCTCGACATCAACAAACCATTGAAGTTCCACGATGAGGAAACTACTATCCACTGATCAGAAGCACCCGACCGCACAGCGGGTGCGAATCACCCCATTCGTACGCCTTGGCACCCGGTGCCACCGCTGAAGGAAGTGACAGCTCATGTCCGCACCAGCGCCGTCCCCGCTGGCCATCGTCGACGCCGAGCCCCTGCCCCGGCAGGAGGAGGTCCTCTCCGACGCGGCGCTCGCCTTCGTGGCGGAGCTGCACCGGCGGTTCACGCCGCGCCGCGACGAACTCCTCGCCCGCCGTGCGGAGCGCCGCGCCGAGATCGCCCGCACCTCCCGTCTCGACTTCCTCCCGGAGACGGCCGCGATCCGCGCGGACGACTCCTGGAAGGTCGCCCCGGCCCCCGCGGCCCTGAACGACCGCCGGGTCGAGATCACCGGTCCCACCGACCGGAAGATGACCATCAACGCGCTGAACTCGGGCGCGAAGGTCTGGCTCGCCGACTTCGAGGACGCCTCCGCCCCCACCTGGGAGAACGTCGTCCTCGGCCAGCTCAACCTGATCGACGCCTACACCCGCAGCATCGACTTCACCGACCCGAGGTCCGGCAAGTCCTACGCCCTGCGCCCGGCCGAGGAGCTGGCGACCGTCGTCATGCGCCCGCGCGGCTGGCACCTCGACGAGCGCCACCTCACCGACGCCGACGGCAAGCAGGTCCCCGGCGCCCTCGTCGACTTCGGCCTGTACTTCTTCCACAACGCCCAGCGCCTGCTGGACCTCGGCAAGGGCCCGTACTTCTACCTGCCCAAGACGGAGTCGCACCTGGAGGCCCGCCTCTGGAACGAGATCTTCGTCTTCGCCCAGGACTACGTCGGCGTCCCGCAGGGCAGCGTCCGTGCCACCGTCCTGATCGAGACGATCACGGCCGCGTACGAGATGGAGGAGATCCTCTACGAGCTGCGCGACCACGCCTCCGGTCTGAACGCGGGCCGCTGGGACTACCTGTTCTCCATCGTCAAGAACTTCCGTGACGGCGGCGAGAAGTTCGTCCTGCCGGACCGCAACGCGGTCACGATGACCGCCCCGTTCATGCGGGCGTACACCGAACTCCTGGTGCGCACCTGCCACAAGCGCGGCGCGCACGCGATCGGCGGCATGGCGGCGTTCATCCCCTCCCGCCGGGACGCCGAGGTCAACAAGGTGGCCTTCGAGAAGGTCCGCGCCGACAAGGACCGCGAGGCCGGCGACGGTTTCGACGGCTCCTGGGTCGCCCACCCCGACCTGGTGCCGATCGCGATGGAGTCCTTCGACAAGGTCCTGGGCGACAAGCCCAACCAGAAGGACCGGCTGCGCGAGGACGTCGACGTCAAGGCGGCCGACCTGATCGCGATCGACTCGCTGGACGCCAAGCCGACGTACGCGGGTCTGGTCAACGCCGTGCAGGTGGGCATCCGTTACATCGAGGCGTGGCTGCGCGGCCTCGGCGCGGTCGCCATCTTCAACCTCATGGAGGACGCGGCCACCGCCGAGATCTCCCGCTCCCAGATCTGGCAGTGGATCAACGCGGGTGTAGAGTTCGAGAACGGCGAGAAGGCCACGCCGGAGCTGGCCCGCAAGGTCGCCGCCGAGGAACTGGACAAGATCCGTGAGGAGATCGGCGACGACGCCTTCGCCGCCGGTCACTGGAAGCAGGCCCACGACCTGCTGCTCCAGGTCTCCCTCGACGCGGACTACGCCGACTTCCTGACGCTGCCGGCGTACCAGCAGCTCAAGGGCTGACGGCCGGACGAGCGGACGGCCCCGGGAGAGGTGTTCCCGGGGCCGCTTCGCGCTCCGACCCGTCCGTCGCCCCGCCCGGACCGGTCACCTCGCCCGGAGGAGCCCGTCAGCCCACCGGGACCTGCCCGTCACCTCGCCGGGACCAGTCCGTCAGCCCTCCCGGCCCAGGTGGACGGACCAGTCCTGCTCCGCCGAGGGCTTGCCGTGCAGGTCCGGGACCCGCTTGAGCCAGTCCGGCCGCCCCTGCCGCGTCCGCGCCGCGCGCCGGGCCTCCTCGGCGGCCAGTTCCTCCCCGCCGGGGAAGTCGGTGGGCAGCCAGGCCGCCGAGGCCCGCGCGCGGGCGTGCAGATGGCCGACGTAGGCCTCGCGCACCTCCTCGGCCGTGGCGAACCCCGGCTCCTCGCTCAGCCAGGCGTCCGGCACCCGGGCCACGATCTCGCGCAGCAGCGTCTCGGTCACCCGCGGCGCCAGCTCGGCGTCGGCCGCGCGCACGTCGGGCGCGTACCGGCCGAGCGCGTGGTGGCGGAAGTCGTACGCCTTCTCGGGCGCGGTCAGGTCCCAGCGGTGGTGGAAGACGAGCGCCGCGCCGTGGTCGATGAGCCACAGGCGCGGGGGCACGACGCCGAGCGTCGGCCAGATCATCAGGTTGGAACTGTGCACGGTACGGTCGACGTTCACCGTCAGCGCGTCCAGCCAGACGATCCGGCCGGCCTCCAGCGGATCCACCCGGAACGACTGCGCGACCTCGGGGGTGAAGTCCCGCGCCCCCGGCAGATGATCCATCCCGAGGTTGACCCCGGCACTGGCGCCGTGCAGGTCCCGCACCTCCTGATGGACCTCGTGCGCGGCGATCGCCGGGTCGAAGTGCACCAGGACCAGCTCCGGGAACCGCAGGCCGAGGGCCCGTGCCAGCTCCCCGACGATCACCTCGGCGACCAGCGCCTTTCGCCCCTGCGCGCTGCCGGTGAACTTGACGACGTACGTGCCGAGGTCGTCGGCCTCGACGACCCCGGGGACGGAGCCGCCGGAGCGCAGAGGCTCGATGTAGCGGGTCGCGGTGACCTCTCTCAACATGTCCGAAGGTCCCGTCGCTCGCCGGCCTCGAAGTCCACGGCCACCTCCAAGACGCTGCACTCCAGGAGTACGGGCAGACCGGCCCTGGGGAGAGTCCGCGGGGTTTCGACCGGCACGCTCGCTCCCCGTCTTCCCAGCAGTCCCTCGACGGCACTGCGGCCCTTGCTCGTGACCTCCGGCATGAAGTGAGCATAGTAACCGAGCGTGACAGGCGGCGGGTGAAGGCCCTGGTCATCAGGGGGTGGACCGCAGCGGCGGTGCCTGCCTCGTCATCCCGGGCGGCTGGAGCAGGGGCGAGGGCTCGGGTCCGGGGTCCTCGGTGTCGACGACTCCGGCGGCCGTGTGGTCGAAGCCGGCCGGCCAGCGGGTGTGCTCACTGGCGAGGGCGCCGGTCAGGCGTGCTTCGGCGAGGTCGGCGGTCCGCAGGTCGGTGCCGCGCAAGTCGGCCATGCGGAGGTCGGCCCGCCGCAGGACCGCGCCGTGGGCGGCGGCCTTGCGCAGGTTCGCCTCGCGCAGGTCGCTCTCGGTGAAGTCGGCGTCGCGCAAGTCGGTCTCGACCAGCTTCGCGGCCCGCAGGTCGGCCAGCACGCAGCGCGCCCGGCGCAGAATCGCCGTCGTGAGGTCGGCGTGCCGCAGGTTGACCGAGACCAGGGACGCCTGGGTCAGATTGGCGTGGTACAGGCCGGCCGCCTCCAGGCAGGCACGGTCGAAGTTGACCTCGGGGAACCACAGTCCGTCGCAGTCGGCCCGGCGCAGGTCGGTGATGCTGAGATTGACCCACGACTGCTCCCGCTGCCGGCACAGCACGCCGAGCGCGGTCAGCGCCACCTGGGCGTCGGCGGCGCGGGTCTCCAGGGGTGCGATGTCGTTGATGGACACGTCCGCGGCCGGTGCGGGAGGCCCGGCGGGTGGCCAGGGCAGGTGGGTCCGCAGATACGCGGCCTGGATGGAGATGACGGCCTCCCGGTCGCGGGCGGACTGCTCGGCGATCCGCCACAGCGCGTGCAGCCCGCCGATGCGCACATCCAGCTTGTCGCTGCCGAGCTGGTCGACGGCCCGGCTGAACCGGTCGGTGACGTGACCCTCCTGGGTGGCGCGCAATCCGTCCTGGCTCACCCGCAGTTGCCGCCAGGTGGCGTACGCGCCGAACAGCACGACCAGGCCGCCGGCCACCTGCAGAAGCGTCGTACGGACATCGTTGACCGCCTTCAGCCGGTCCTGCGCGGCGACGCTCGCCCCGGCGAGATCGTGGTCGACCACCACCCCCGGCAGTACGACGAACACGGTGCCCAGAGCGACCAGCCCCGCACCGGCCAGCAGACCCGCGGCCGCACGACGCCTGACCGGCCCGTCGTGCCATGCGCGCCGTCCGCGGTCTGTCTCCCCCGTCTCCATGGGCACGAGAGCCTAGTGCGGTGCGCCGCCGGCCCGCGACACGGCAACGGCCTGACCTGCTTCCCGACCCCGCCCGCCATCCGGCCGGGGCGGGCATCGGGTCCGCCTCCTGCCGAACCCGCTAGCAGCTAGCCGCCGGCCAGCGGGTTCGGCAGGGGACGGTAGCGGGCGTCCGCGCCGTCCGCGCCCGTCCAGCGCAGCAGCAGGTTGGTCTTGCCGGGCAGTGTCGGGGCGCTGAGCAGAGCGGGGATCTCCGGCAGGTCGTGGCGGGCCAGTTCGCCGCGCACGGCGGGCCACGGGTCGAAGCCGGGCCGGCGTTCGGCCAGGGCCGCGGCGATCTCGGTGAGGTGGTTGACGACCAGGCAGTACACCAGCCGTTCCCAGCCGGCCGCCCGGTCCACGTCGGACAGGAGTTTCACGCCCTCCGCGTCCCGGAACAGCGCCTGCACGGGCAGGCCGCGGACGTCGACGGCGACCAGGGAGTTCTGCAGGTGCGCCTCCAGGACCACACCGTGCCGGGCGAAGGCGGTGAGGGCCGGTGGCACTACCTGGCGCAGGTACGCCCCCCACCACACCGCCGGATCCAGCGGACCGTCCAGCGGGTTGCCGCAGAACCCCTCGGCCAGGGCGGCGGCGAGCAGCGGGGTCGCGCCCGGCAGCAGGTGCCGGCCCGTCCCGTCGCGGACCACGACGGCCAGTTCCTCGAAGGCGAAGGCGGCGGTGCGGTAGCCGCGGTCGCTCAGCCAGGCCGCCGGGCCGCCGGCCGCCGCGAGGGCGGCCGTGGCCGCCGCGTCGGTGCGGCGCAGTCTCAGCAGGTCGTGCCGCCACAGCCGGCGTACGTCGTTGGTGATGCGCACGTCCAGGCTGAACTTCAGGAACAGGTCGGCGTCCGGGGCGTGGACGGTGCGGACCGCCGCGGTGGGCCGCACGTCCCAGGCGGTCGTGCCGAGCCGGAGCAGCCGGCCGTCCGCGAACGCTTCGGCGAGGCCGCCGCCCACCAGGCCGAGCTGCCACGGGTGGGCGGGCAGCAGCCGGTAGCCGGGCGGGGCCTGACCGAGGGCGTCCAGCGCCGAGGTGTCGCCTTCCTCGACCGCCTGGTCGGCGCGCACCGCGAGCAGCTCCAGCGGGAAGCGGGCGTACGCCTCCGGCGCGTACGGCAGCCAGGAGGTGACCGGCCCGCCCCCGCGCGCCTTGGGCGCCGGGTGGTACGGGTGACCGGTGACGAGGGACTGCTCGGAGCGGGTGTACAGGTCCTCGGGCGGCGTCGCGCGGTCGCGGGCGGCGAGCAGCGCCGCGACCGCCTCCCGGCTGTCGATCATCTCGGCGGGCAGTTCGTCGTTGGTCACACCGGTGTGGCGGCGCAGTTCGTCGGCGGCGAGTTTGACCAGTTCGGCGTGGCCGACGCGCTGCCAGCGGCCGGCGGCGAACACCTCGGGCCCGGCGGGCCGCCGCCCGCCGCGCACGCGCAGCAGCCGCCCGCCGCCCGGCAGCCGGTACACCTGCCGTCCCCCGGCATCCGGGCACCGCCGGGCCACCTCGCGGACGAGGCAGTTCAGCAGGGGCGCGGCAGCGTAGGCGTCGGCGCGCGCGGCGACATCGTCGGTCGGGGGTGCCGCGGCACGGCCGGGCACCGCCGGCGCCCGGGTGCGCGGTGTCGCGACGCGGTCGGTGGGGGGTGCCGCCGTGTCGTCGGCGGGGGGCGTCGGCTCCATGCGTTCCATTCGTTCCGTACGTCCACACGGTGCGAGGGTGATCAGTATGTCCGTCCGGCGCGCTACCGTGACGCCCGCGCCCCCCGATCCGTACCCGAGGAGCCCGACCGTGCACCGTTTCCCGACCGCCGAGGCCGAGATCGGCGAGGAACTGGCCGTGGTGCGGCCCGGCCTGGTCCCACGGTACGCGCGCGAGCTGAGCGGCGCCCGGGCGTCCGTGCTGACCCGGCTGTGGCGGGGGCTCGCCCACGAGCCGCTGCCGTGGATCACCGGCCGGCGGCGGGAAGGGGACGCGCTGGTGCTGCGGCTGTCCGACGGCCGGGTGCTGCAGGGGCCGCCTGCGGACCCGTACGCCACGTCCGCGTACGTCGCCTCGGTGCGCCTGGACGGCACGGCGTACGACGACCCGGCGCGGCTGACGGCCGCGCTGGGGGTGCCGCACGGTGACGCGTTCGCGGCCGAACTGGCGCACAGCGTCGCCTCGCTGGCCCTGTCCCGGGCCGGTCAGCCGGCCGGTGCCGGAGCCCTCGTCCCGCCGGTCCCCGCTGACTCGTGGCCTGCCGCGGACCGGGAGTGGGAGTGGGAGCAGGGGGTGGTCGACGGGCACCCGTTCCACCCCAACTGCCGTTCCCGGCCCGGATTCTCGGTGGCCGAGCAGTTCGCGTACGGGCCCGAGCACCGGCCCGTGGTGGAGCTGGGGCTGGTGCCCGTCCCGGTGCGGGAGTGCCTGGTGAGCGGGGTGTGGCCGGAGGAACTGCGGGACGGCGGGCGGCTGCTGATCCCGGTGCACCCGTGGCAGGCGGAGCACGTGCTCGAGCGGCCCGCCGAGGGCGCCGGTCTCCCCGCTCACCCGCTGATGTCGCTGCGCACCCTGGCCCTGCCGGGCGGCCCGCACGTCAAGACCGCGCTGTCGGCCCGGCTGACGTCCTCGGTGCGGGACATCTCGGTCGGTTCGGTGGCGGCGTCGGCCGCCCTGTCGGCCTTCGCGGAGGACCTGGTGGGCCGCGCCGGCGGCCTGCTCCACATCACCCGTACGCTCGGCGCCGCCACCGCCCGCTCCCCGGACCTGGCGGCCCTGTGGCGCGAGCCGCCGCAGACGTACACGGCCTCCGGCGAGCACGTCGTGCCGGTGGCGGCCCTGCCCGTCACCGGCCTGGCCGACTCGCCCACGTGGCTGGCCGGCTTCGCCCGCCTCGCGCTCACCGTGGGGCTGCGTCTGCTGGAGCTGGGCGTGGCCCTGGAGGCCCACGGCCAGAACCTGCTGGTCGTGCTGTCCGGCGACGGGACCCCGCTGCGCCTGGTCTACCGCGACCTCGCCGACATCAGGGTGAGCCCCGCCCGCCTGGCCGGGCACGGCATCCCCGTCCCCGGCCTGCCCGCCCGCAACCTCACCGACGACCCGAGGGCGCTGCGCCGCAAACTGTTCGGCTCACTGGTGGCGGGCGCGCTGGCCGGGACGGCGGGGTCGGGACCGGCCCTGCGCGCCGCGCTGGAGAGCGCCGTACGCGGCCTGCCGCGCACCGCCGATTCCCGGGCCCTGACCGAGGAGCCGCTGCCCGCCAAGGCGCTGACGCTGATGCGGCTGTCCCCCGGGCACGCCGGGGACCTGTGGACGGGTCTGCCCAACCCGCTCGTTTTGGTCCCACCCCGTTCTGATCAATAGGATCCGCCGATGATCACAAGACAACGGCTGGCGGCAGGAGTCTGTGCTCTGCTCGCCGCCCTGACGGCCGGGATGGCCTTTCCCGCCGGTGCGGTCGCCGACGAGCCGGACGGCACGGCCGCGCCGAAGGTCGAACTCGTCCTGGACGTCAGCGGTTCCATGCGCACACGGGACATAGACGGCGGGTCGCGGATGGCCGCGGCCAAGCAGGCGTTCAACGAGGTGCTCGACGCCACCCCGGAGGAGGTCCAGCTCGGCATCCGGACCCTGGGCGCCAACTACCGTGGCGAGGACCGCAAGACAGGCTGCAAGGACACCGCGCAGCTCTACCCGGTCGGCCCGCTGAACCGCACCGAGGCGAAGACGGCGGTGGCCACGCTCGCGCCGACCGGCTGGACTCCGATCGGCCCCGCGCTGCAGAAGGCGGCGGCCGACCTCAAGGGCGGCGACGGCACCCGCCGTATCGTCCTGATCAGCGACGGCGAGGACACCTGCCAGCCGCTGGACCCGTGCGAGGTGGCGCGTGAGATCGCGGCCCAGGGCATCGGACTGACCATCGACACGCTCGGCCTGGTCCCGGACGCCAAGACCCGCGACCAGCTCAGCTGCATCGCGGACGCCACCGGCGGCACCTACACCTCCGTCCGGCACAAGGAGGAACTCTCCGACCGGGTGGGCCAGTTGGTCGACCGGGCCGCCGATCCCGTGGTGACCCCGGTCGCCACCGAGGGCGCGGCCGACTGCGCCAAGGCGCCGGCGCTCAAGTCCGGCCTGTACACCGACCGCGAGGAGTTCGGGCAGCAGCGCTGGTACCGGGTGGACGTGAACCCGGGCCAGGAGCTGCGGGCCGCGGTCAGCGTCGCCGACGACCGCACCGTGCGGCCCGACTACGGGGTGCTGCTGCGGGCGGTGACCGTGCACGGCCGGGAGATCGTGCGCGGCGAGGCGGCCGGCACCGGCCGCACCGACGTCGTCTCCACCGGCCTGCGCTACCCGAAGGCGAAGAGCGACGACGACAACGCCCCGGCGGAGACGGTGTGCCTGCAGGTCACCAACTCCTTCGCCGCGGCGGACGGCGTCAAGACGACGCCGGGCCTGCCGCTGGAGCTGACCGTCGACGTCGTGGGCGCCCCGGGCAAGGCGCATGACGTGGCGGCGTTCGGACTGGGCCGCGGCTGGTGGCTGCTCGGCGTCCTGGTACTGGTCGGCTTCCTCGCCGGACTGGTCTGGGGCTGGCTGTCGCGCTGGCGCGTGGCGATCTGGAGGACCAACTGATGCGTCTCACACGTGCGTTCGGTGCCGCGCTGCTGGCACTGGGACTGGCGGCGGCCCCCGCGGCGGCCGACTCCTCCCCGTCCGCGAGCCCGTCCGGCGACGGCAAGGCCCCCACCCAGGCGGGCACCTCCTTCCGTACGGCGACCGAGATCGAGCAGGGGCAGCAGGCCACCGCGACCGGTTCCACGGGCGACTACCTGTACTGGTCGTTCCCGGCGGACGCCGGGCAGCGGCCCACGGTCCACGCCACGGTGAAGCTGCCCGACAAGCACACCACCCAGACCTGGCAGCTCGACGTCTACGACGGTCTGCGGCGCCGCCAGTCGTGCCAGTACGGCGCCCAGACGCGGACCGCCGAGGCCGGCACGCCCTCCGTCGAGCTGGCCTGCGTCCTGCGTACCGTCCGCGCCTGGGCGGAGCCGTGGGCCAACGACCCGCTGCCGGGCACGTACTACGTCCGGCTCACGGTGGTCGGCCTGCAGCCCTCGGACCTGGGCCTGCCGGTGAGCGCCGAGGTGAAGGCCGACTCCAAGCACATCGGCGGCGCGGCGGCCGTGGACGGCTCGCTGGCGAAGCCGCTGGTGCCGGGCATCGCGGTCAAGTCCCAGCAGGACGAGGCCGGTTCGGGCAGCGGGGACGGTTCGGCGACGAAGAAGCCGGCCGTGCTCTCCAGCATCGAGCCCGACGACGGCTGGTCCTCGGGCTGGTGGTCCGACCGGTGGGTGTGGACCGGGATCGGCGCGGTGCTGGCCGCGCTCGCGGGCATCGGCGGGTACGCGCTGACCCGGGGCTCCGGGCGGCCGTCGCGGGTACCGCCGGGCGCCTGACCGCACACCGCCCCACCTGACGGGACATCAACTCCCGGTACCGGCAAGGCCCGCCCCCTCGGAGGCGGGCCTTCGCCGCATCCGCCGCGGGCATCACCGAGCCACAGGTGCCGCCCACACCCCCGGCTCCTGCCCCCGGTGCCGGCGCCGGCCGCCTCCCGAGTCACGGACGCGGCAGGCAGCAGGCACCGGTTGCCCCCGCGCCGTCGGCGTCACCGGTGCCGCCGCCTCGCCCTCACGCCTCCCGCAGGGCCTTGGCCAGCGGACCGTCGCCGGTCACCGTCACCCGGCCGTCGCGCACCGCTTCCAGGAGTTCCGCTTCCCCGCGCGCCACGGCCACGCAGGCCGGGGAGTCGAGCGTCAGCCGGGCGTCGGGTTCGCGGGGAGCGGGCCCGTCGCCGTACGGGACCCGCTCCCTGCCGCCGGCGTACAGGTGGAAGACGCCCTCCTCCAGCACCACCTCGACCAGCCCCTCGCCGTCCAGCGCCCGCAGCAGGGGCAGCGCGAACCAGTGCGCGCGCACGGCGTCGGTGGGCCGCGGCTCGCCCAGCTCGGCCTGCCCCCACTCCCCCAGCGCCTGGAGCACGGGCAGCAAGTCACGGCCGCGCGGGGTGAGTTCGTAGACGAAGGCGGCGCCGGGCGGCGGCAGCCTGCGCCGGCTCGCCAGCCCGTCCCGCTCCATGTCCTTGAGCCGCGAGGCGAGGACGTCGGTGCTCACCCCCGGCAGATCGGCGTGCAGATCCGTGTAGCGGCGGGGACCGGCCAGCAGTTCCCGCACGATCAGCAGGGTCCAGCGGTCGCCGACGGCGTCGAGCGCGCGGGCGGCGGAACAGTACTGGTCGTAGCTTCGGCGAGGTGACATGCGACGCAGTCTAGACATGTTGTTGGACTTTCCAAGCTCGTACTTGGTAAAACCAAGCGTCACCAAGAACCGGAGGGACGCATGGAGTTCCGGCAGTCGAGCAAGCTCAACGAGGTCTGTTACGAGATCCGCGGCCCGGTGATCGAGCACGCCAACGCGCTGGAGGAGGCGGGCCACAGCGTGCTGCGCCTGAACACGGGCAACCCGGCGCTCTTCGGCTTCGAGGCGCCGGAGGAGATCGTCCAGGACATGATCCGGATGCTCCCGCGGGCGCACGGCTACACGGACTCGCGCGGCGTCCTCTCCGCCCGCCGGGCGGTCGCCCAGCGCTACCAGGAACGGGGCCTGGAGGTCGGCGTCGACGACGTCTTCCTCGGCAACGGCGTCTCGGAACTGGTGTCCATGGCCGTCCAGGCCCTGCTGGAGGACGGCGACGAGGTCCTGATCCCCGCGCCGGACTACCCGCTGTGGACCGCCGTGACGACGCTGGCCGGCGGCAAGGCGGTCCACTACCTGTGCGACGAGCAGGCCGACTGGTACCCGGACCTGGACGACATGGCGTCGAAGATCACCGACCGCACCAAGGCGGTGGTGATCATCAACCCGAACAACCCGACGGGCGCCGTCTACCCGAAGGAGGTCCTGGAGGGCATCCTCGAACTCGCCCGCCGGCACGGCCTGATGGTCTTCGCCGACGAGATCTACGACCAGATCCTCTACGACGACGCCGTGCACCACTCGACGGCCGCGCTCGCGCCCGACCTGGTGGTCCTGACCTTCTGCGGCCTGTCGAAGACGTACCGCGTGGCGGGCTTCCGCTCCGGCTGGCTGGTCGTGACCGGCCCCCGCCGGCACGCGAAGGACTACCTGGAGGGCCTGACGATGCTGGCCTCCATGCGCCTGTGCCCCAACGCCCCGGCGCAGTACGCCATCCAGGCCGCGCTGGGCGGCCGCCAGTCCATCCGCGGCCTGACCGTGCCCGGCGGAAGGCTGCACGAGCAGCGCGACGTGGCCTGGCGCAAGCTGAACGAGATCCCCGGCGTCTCCTGCGTGAAGCCCAAGGGCGCCCTGTACGCCTTCGCCCGCCTCGACCCGGCCGTCCACGAGATCCACGACGACGAGAAGTTCGTCCTGGACCTCCTCCTGCGCGAAAAGATCCAGATCGTCCAGGGAACCGGCTTCAACTGGCCCGCCCCGGACCACTTCCGCATCCTCACCCTCCCGCACGCGGACGTCCTGGACACGGCGATCAGCAGGATCGGACGGTTCCTGGGCGGGTACCACCAGTAGCCGGCCGGCACTCACGCGAGCACGGTCTCGCACCAGACGGTCTTCGTGTACGGGTCCGCGCACACCGTCCCCCAGTGGCTCGCCAGTGCCTCGACGCGGAGGAGGCCGCGGCCAAACTCCGCGTCGGGGGACGGCGGCGGGAGCGTGCCGGGACCGGGCGGGCGCCGCTCCGGGCGTGGGTCCGTGACCTCGATGCGCAGTGCGGGGACGGGACCGGCGGGGTGGAGCGTGAGCCGCAGGCGGAAATCGCGGCCCCTCACCCCGCCGTGTTGCACCGCGTTCGCGGCGAGTTCGGCGACGAGCAGAGCGGCCGTCCGGTTCGCCTCCGTGTCGTACGGCCAGCCCCAGTCGTCGAGTTGGTGCGCCGTCAGGCGGCGGGCGAGGCGGGCGCCTCTGGCCGTGGCCGACAGGCGGATGGCGAAGTGGGCGGCGGGAGCGGTCGAGCGGGCGGTATCGGCGTTCATGTCACCCAGCGTGGCCGGTCGTCACTACGCTGTGCAGTCATGGAGGTCGTACTCAGCGTCGCTGTCCGGCCCTCGTCCGGGCCTGTCCGGGCGGCGACGCGTGACGCGAGGGCCCCTGGCGGCGTTGGGATCGGACAACACACCAAGGAGTCGGAGCGTGGGCGGGATGGGGCAGGGGCCACAGAACGGTGACGGGCTGGAAACGGGCTCGGAGGACGAGGAGTCGGCGGCCGTCCTGCGGACCGTCGGCAAGGTGGTCAAGAAGTTCCGCGAACGGCAGGGCCTCACGCAGGCGGAGTTGGGCGCGGCCATCGGCTACAGCGAGGAGCAGGCCTCCGCGGTGGAACGGGGGCGGCGGACACCGAAACCCCAGTTCCTGGAAGCGGCGGACCGGGTGCTGGACGCCGGCGGAGTGATCGCCGCGCTCAGCAAGGACGTGGAGGAGGCCCGCTACCCGAAAAAGGTCCGCGACCTGGCCAAGCTGGAGGCCGAGGCGGTGGAGATCTGCGCCTACGACAACTCGGTGGTCAATGGGCTGTTGCAGACGGAGGAGTACCTGCGGGCCGTGTTCGCGTCGCGGCGCCCTGCCTTCTCGGAGGAGGACGTAGAACGGCTGGTCGCTGCACGGCTGGCACGGCAGAGGGTACTGGACGGGAAGCAGATGATCCCGGCTTTCAGCTTCGTGCACGATGAGGCTGCCCTGCGGCGCCCGGTCGGAGGCAGAATGGTGCTGCGCCGTCAGCTCGAACGGCTGTTGGAGGCCGGACAGAAGCGAAACGTGGAGATCCAAGTGTTGCCCCTGGCTTGCGAGGACAACGCCGGTCTCGACGGCCCCTTCCACCTGCTGCGGCTGAAGGAAGGCACCACCGTGGGGCACAGCGACATCCAACTCGTCAGTCGGTTGATCTCGGACCGCAGGGAGATCCAGATCCTTGAACTGCGCTATGGGATCATCCGGGCTCAGGCCCTCACGCCCCGAGAGTCGCTGGCCTACATCGAGAAACTGCTGGGAGAGACATGAGCGTGAAGCCCCTGGCCGGTGACGGCACCGAGCTGCGGTGGTTCAAGAGCAGCCACAGCAACCCCGACGGCGCTGCCTGCGTCGAGGTCGCCTTTGCACCGAAGACCATCCACGTACGCGACTCGAAGGACAGGCAGAGCCCTCAGCTCAGTTTCCGGCCGCAAGGGTGGGCAGCGTTCATCTCGTACGCCACCGATCACTGACGAGGCAGTGGTACGAGGAGCGGGTGCGCGCGCCGTACGGGCTCGACTTCTACGCCGGGTTCCCCGAGGCGCTGGAGCCGAGGTGGCGCGAGGTGCTGCCGCTGGAGCCCACGCCCGAGGAGGTGGAGCTGCTGGCGGCGCGTGCCGTGGCACCGGACAGTGTCGCCGGGATCGCGTTCAACGCGCACGCCCCCGAGCCGACCGATCTGGTCGCCTTCGGCAACAGCCGCCGGGGCAGGGCGCCTCGCCCGAGAACGGCCGTCTGGCCCAGTCCGTCCTGCGGGCCGCCGCCCGCGTGTGACACGGTGCTGAGGAGGCACGCGGCGCGGGAAGGGACGGCGGGCGTGGGTGATCTCTTTCTCGTCCGGCACGGGGAGACCGAGTGGTCGCGGTCCGGCCGGCACACCGGCCGGACGGACGTGCCGCTCACCGAGCAGGGGCGCCAGGAGGCGCGGCGGCTGGTGCCGCTGATCCGCTCGCACCGGATCGGCGCCGCGTTCGTCAGTCCGCTCCAGCGGGCCCGGGAGACGGCCGAACTGATCGGGATCACGGACGCCCGTGTCGACCCGGACCTGCGGGAGTGGGACTACGGCGGCTACGAGGGCGTCACGACCCCCGAGATCCAGCGCACCCGGCCCGGCTGGTTCCTGTTCACCGACGGGGTGGCGCCGGGGCCGCCGGAGCATCCCGGGGAGAGCGTGGAGCAGGTCGGGGAGCGCGCCGACCGGATGCTGGCCAAGGTGGACGCCGCCTTCGCCAACACCGAGGGGGTTGTGCTGCTGGTGGCCCACGGACACTTCCTGCGGGTGCTCACCGCCCGGCGCCTCGGCCTGCCCCCGTCCTCGGGCGCGCTCTTCCAGCTGGCCACGGGCACGGTGTGCCGGCTGGGCACGGAACACGACCGGCCGGTGGTCGCGGGCTGGAACATCCGCCCGCCCGCGCCGTCCTGAGCACGCCCGGGGGCGTTGTCAGACCCGGGCCGTAGTCTTCGAGTGGGCCTGGAGCGCGGTCTTCACGGTCCGCTCGGTCAGGCCGTCCGGGCGACTCGGGGAGGGAGGGCGCCGTGACACGACCGCCGACCGCCGCGCAGCGGCGCGTCATCGACGACGCCGATCCGGTGACCGGACGGCTGCGGGGCACGGACGCGCAGCTCGCGGCGCTGGTGAAGCGTGGGCTGGCCTTCCGCCATCCGCGTCCGCCGCACGACCACTTCCTGACCCCGGCCGGGCACCGGATACGGCAGGCGGAGCCCGCGTCCGCGGACTGTGCCGAGGCGGTCGCGCGGCCCTCACCCGCCGGTGTGTTCTCCGCCCGAACCGGCGGTGCGGAGGAGGCCGCGGCGGACGACTCCGCCGCGCGCGGCCGTGAGGTGCACAGCGCCTGGCAGGGCCTCCTCGAGCTGCGCCGGATGACCAATCCGGACGGTGCGGTCGATCGGCCGTGCGGCTGGGAGCGGGCGCATCTGGTGCGGGCCGCCGCGCTGGCCCTGGAGGCGGCCGGGCACCGTCCGGCGGGGCCCGCGGCCGACGGCTACCGGGTGCGGGAGACGCCGCAGCCCGAGGCGGTCGCCGTGTACGCGCCGGACGCGGAGTTCCTGCGGGGCTGCGCGCTCACGCTGGAGCGTGCGGGGTGGCAGGCCGGGGAGTGCACCGAGCCGCGGACGCGGGTGCGGTACCTGCTGGCGTCCCCGCGCCGGGCGTGAGGGACGTGTGCGGCATGACGGGGGTGACCCGGGGGGGGCCGGCGTGACCGGCCGGCGACGTACGCCTGGAGGGGCAGGGCACGGGCAGGCCTGCCGGTGCCCTGCCCCTCCGGGGCGTCGCCGTCAGTGTGCGGCGGCCGGGTGGGCCGCCTCCGCGAGGTCCGTGCCCGCCTCCATCGGGTGGGTGACGTCCTCCGCGTCGCGGCCCTTGCCGATGTGGTTGAAGAGCAGGTTCAGCAGGACGGCCACCACGCAGCCCGTGGAGATGCCCGAGTCCAGGACGATGCGGGCCGTCTCGGGGAAGGCGTGGTAGAACTCCGGGGCGGTGATCGGGATGATGCCGGCGGCCAGCGACACGGCGACGATCAGGACGTTGTTGTCCTTGTCGAGACCGGCCCGCACCAGGGTCTGGATGCCGCTCGCGGCGACCGAGCCGAACAGCACCACGCCCGCGCCGCCGAGCACCGGACGCGGCACGACGGCGATGAGGGAGGCGGCCGTCGGGCACAGGCCCATCAGGACCAGGAAGCCGCCGCCGGCCGCGACCACGTAACGGCTGCGGATACGGGTCATGGCGACCAGGCCGATGTTCTGTGCGAAGGCGCTGCACATGAAGCCGTTGAACAGGGGGCTGAGGGCGGAGCCGAGGGTGTCGGCGCGCAGGCCGGCGGCGATGGTCTTCTCGTCGGCCGGGCGTTCGACGATCTCGCCGAGCGCGAGCATGTCCGCGGTGGACTCGGTCATGCAGACGACCATCACCACGCACATGGACAGGATCGCGGCGAGCTGGAACTGCGGGCCCCCGAAATGGAAGGGGGTGGGGAAGCCGACGACCTGGGCGTCGGCGACCGGGCTGAAGTCCGTCGCACCGAACGGTATCGCTATGACGGTGCCCGCCACCAGGCCGATCAGCACGGCGATCTGTTTGACGAAGCCGCGGGTGAAGCGGCGCAGCAGCAGGACCAGGGCCAGGGTGATGCCGGCCAGGGTCAGGTTGGTCGCGGACCCGTAGTCGTGGGCGGCCGGATTCGGGCCCTGGGCCCAGCCGAAGGCGACGGGGAGCAGGGAGACGCCGATGAGGGTGATCACGCTGCCGGTGACGACCGGCGGGAAGAAGCGGATGGCCTTGCAGAACAGGGGGGCGAAGAGGAAGCCGAGGAGTCCTGCGACGATCACGGCGCCGAAGATGACCGGCAGCGCGTCGGACTTGTCCTTGGTGGAGGCGACGATCGCGGTCATCGGGGCGACACCGGCGAAGGTGACGCCGTTGACGAAGGGCAGCCGGGCGCCGATCTTCCAGATGCCGAGGGTCTGCAGGAAGGTGGCGAGGCCCGCGGTGAACAGGCAGGCGCCGGTGAGGAAGGTGAGGTCGGAGGCGGACAGGCCGATGGCCGCGCCGACGATCAGGGGTGGGGCGACGACACCCGCGTACATGGCGGCGACGTGCTGCAGGCCGCTGGTCGCCATCTTCAGGGCGGGAAGTTTCTCGTCGACTGGGTGGACCAGTTTCTCGTCGACGGGCTGTGCGGTCACGGCGGCTCCTCCGGTCGGTTTTCACGTCGGCTCTGACGTGGGTGTCAAGGAGGTGGTGCGTGGTGCGGTGGTCGTGCGGGACCGTGGCGGGCTCCTGGAAGGAGCCCTGGGCGGGCCTTTTGACGCGGGCAGCCCTGGACGGGCCCTCGACGGGGCCCGGGAGGCGGACGGATACCGTTCCGGGGCGTGCGCGTCCACGCACGCCCCGGAGCGGCCACCGCGGACCCCGCTCGGGTCCACGGCTACCGGCCGGGAGCCGTCCCTCCCGGCCGGAGTTCTTGCCGCGGGCCGCCGTCGCCCCCCGCCGCGCCCCGCCGCGGTCGGCGCGGTGCGGCGAGCGCGGCGGCGCTCGGCCGCGGCCCGGTCAGCCCTGGGCGGCGATCCGCGCCAGGCGCCGGGCCTCCTCGCGGGTGGCGTGGGCGATGGCGTCCTCGTCGGCGTGCAGCAGACGGCCGTCCTCGACGATCTGCCGGCCGTTGACGAAGGACGCCGTGACCGGTGCCGCCGCGCCGAAGACCAGCGCGGTCACCGGGTCGGCGATGGAGGCATGGGCGAGGGTGTCCAGCTTCCACAGCACGAGGTCGGCGAGCTTGCCGGCCTCCAGCGAGCCGGTCTGCCCGGCCCGGCCCAGCACCTGGGCGCCGCCGTAGGTGCCCAGGCGCAGCGCCTGGCGGGCGTTGAGGGCCGCCTCGCGGTGCGCGCCGAGGCGGTTGATGAGCAGGGCGTTGCGCAGTTCGGTGTGGAGTTCGCCGGACTCGTTGGAGGCGGTGCCGTCGACGCCGAGGCCGACCGGGACGCCCGCCTTGAGCATGTCGGGGACCCGGGCGATGCCGGCGGCGAGGCGGGCGTTGGAGGACGGGCAGTGCGCGACGCCGGTCCTGGTGCGGCCGAAGGCCTCGATGTCGGAGTCGTTCATGTGGACGCAGTGCGCCATCCACACGTCCTCGCCGAGCCAGCCCGTGGACTCGAAGTAGTCGGTGGGGCCCATGCCGAACAGCTCGTGGCAGAACTTCTCCTCCTCCACGGTCTCCGAGCCGTGGGTGTGCATCCGCACGCCGAGCCGGCGGGCCAGCTCGGCGCCCTGGCGCAGCAGTTCGGTGGAGACGGAGAAGGGCGAGCAGGGGGCGACGGCCACCTGCGTCATGGCGTCGAAGGAGGCGTCGTGGTGCTTCTTGACGGTCTCCTCGGTGGCGGCGAGCGCGCCCTCCAGGGTCTCGACGGCGAAGTCCGGCGGCAGTCCGCCGTCCTTCTCGCTGCGGTCCATCGAGCCGCGGGCCAGCGTGAAGCGGACGCCCATCTCGGAGGCGGCCCGGATGATCGCGCCGGACAGGTCGCCGGAGCCCTGCGGATAGACGTAGTGGTGGTCCATGGCGGTGGTGACACCGCCGCGGGCCATCATCGCGAGCGACCCCTGGGCCGCCGCGTACACCATCTCCTCGTCGATGCGCGCCCAGGTGGGGTAGAGCGCGACGAGCCAGTTGAACAGGTTGTGGTCGGTGGCCAGGCCCCGGGTGATCCACTGGTAGAAGTGGTGGTGCGTGTTGACCAGACCGGGCGTGACCAGGTGGCCGCGCGCGTCGATCCGGCGTGCCACGTTCTCCAGGCCCGCGGGGGCCCGGCCGGAGCCGACCGACTCGATCCTGTTCCCGGCGATGACGAGGTGACCGGACGCGTACTCGGTGTCGTCCGCGTCGACGGTCGCGATCGCACAGTTCTCGATGACGATGCGCTGGGCTGCCGATGGTGCCATTGCGCTTCCTTGTCTTTCAGTGGCGGCCCGTGGACGGGGAGCCCACGGGGAGGGCACGGCAGGACCCTAGGAGGATTTGAGTGCCGGAGCCGTGCGGCCCCGGGTGCCGAGATGGTGGAAGAACAGGTTGAGCAGGACCGCGACGATCGCTCCGGCGCTGATGCCGGAGCCGAGGACGGTCTGTGCCCAGGCCGGGAACTCCTCGTAGAAGGTGGGGGCGGCGAGCGGGATGATGCCCGCGCCGAGGGCGACGGCCACCAGGATGATGTTGGAGCTGTCGTCGAGTCCGGCCTCGGAGAGCGTGCGGATGCCGCTGACCGCGATGGAGCCGAACAGGACGATGCCCGCGCCGCCGAGGACCGGCATGGGGACCAGGGAGACGACCGCGCCGAGCACCGGGAAGGCGCCGAGGACGAGCAGGGCGCCGCCGGCGACCGCGACGACGTAGCGGCTGCGGACCCGGGTCAGCGAGACGACGCCGACGTTCTGTGCGAAGGCGGAGGTGGGGAAGCCGCCGAAGACGGGGCCGAGCAGGGTGGCGATGCCGTCGGTGCGCAGGCCGCGGGTGATGGTGCGGGCGTCGGCGCGGCGGTCGCAGATCTCGCCGAGGGCGAGCATGCCGGCGCTGGACTCGGTCATCAGCACCAGCATCACGATGCACAGCGACAGGATGGCCGCGGGCTGGAAGACGGGGGCGCCGAAGGCGAACGGGGTGGGCAGGGCCGCGACGGGCGCCGAGGTGATGCCGCTGAAGTCGGCCATGCCGAACGGGATGGCGACCAGTGTGCCGACCAACAGGCCGAAGAGCAGGGCGACTTGTTTGACGAAGCCCTTGCCGAAGCGCTGGATCAGCAGGATGACGACGAGGGTGAACGCGGCGAGGCCGAGGTTCTTCATGGCGCCGAAGTCGGCGGCGCTCTTGTCGCCGCCCTGGGCCCAGCCGACCGGCACGGGCATCAGCGTGACGCCGATGAGTGTGATCACCACGCCGGTGACCAGCGGCGGGAAGAACCTGAGCAGCCGTCCGAAGAACGGTCCGACGGCCAGGCAGAAGACTCCGGCGACCATCACCGCGCCGTAGATGGCGGGGAGTTGGTGCCCCTTGGAGTTGGTCTCGGCGATCGCGAGGATGGGCGCGATGCCGGCGGAGGAGGCGGCGTTCACGAACGGCAGGCGGTTGCCGACGAGACCCTTGACGCCGATGGTCTGCAGGATGGTCGCCACGCCGGCGATGAGCAGCGAGGCGGCGATCAGCCGGGTGCGGGCCGCGATGTCGAGGCCGCAGGCCTGGCCGATGATGAGCGGAGGAGTGACAACGCCCGCGTACATGGCGGCGATGTGCTGGAGAGCGGCGGGGACGAGCCGCGAGGGGTGGAGCTTCTCGTCCACCGGGTGCACGGACGTGACGGCGTCCTCGGTGTGCACCGGCGGGGTGGAACAGGAGCCCTTCGCCGGCTCCGTTGCAGGCTGTGCCATGGTGTTCCCTCCGGTGTGGCGCACCACCGGCCCGGGCGGGTGGGCCGGTGGTGCGCGTCCCGCGTCAGAGGTTGGTCATGTCGACCGGGATGAGTTGCTCGGCGCCGTCGCGCAGGATGGTGGCCTCGATCAGGCCGTAGGGCCGGTCGGCGGCGTAGTAGACGGCGCCGTCCTTGGCCTCGTTGTCGATCCCGAAGGGCGACAGGTCCGAGCGGAAGTGGTGCTTGTTGGGCATCGAGAAGCGGATCTCGTCGACCTCGTCGCGGGAGTTCAGCACCCGCACACCCATCTCGAAGAGGGTCTGCTGGAGCGAGTACGAGTAGGTCTCGGCGAACGCCTGGAGCGCGTGCTTGCGCACTCCGCTGTACGAACGGTCCCAGTCCGGGGCGTGCGAGTCGATGCCGTCCCAGTTGTGCCGCCACCAGGTGGAGACGGTGGTGGCGAGGATGCGGTCGTGGTCCTCCTGGAGGGTGGTGTACTTGTCCTTGAGGAAGCCGAAGAACTCGGAGTTGGTCGAGTTCAGGACGGTGAGGTCCTTGAATCCGGAGAGCACCTGGATGCCGTGGCCGTCGTAGGTGATCTGCGCGACGCGGGTCTCCTGGCCGTTGCGGACGAAGGAGTGGGCGATCTCGTCCGAGCCGACGAAGCGGGCGCCGCCCTTCGAGGTCTCGATCCGCTCCCAGGAGTACTCCTCGATGCGGATGCGGGCCCGGTGGATGGGCTCGTTGTTGTCCACGAAGTGACGGGCGAGCTTGACGCCGAGGTCCTCGGCGCTCTGGATGCCGTGCTCCTTGGCGAAGGCGAACACCGTGTTCTTGGTGGTGTCGGTGGGCAGGACGTTCGCGTTCGAACCGCTGCGGTGGACCTCCTCCATGTCGCCGGAGAGGGCGACGGAGACGTTCAGGTCCTTGATGTGGTGCGTGTCGCCGTCACGCGTGATCTTGACGACTCGGTTCTCGGCCTTGCCGTACTGGTTCTGTCCCAGGACGAAACGGGTCATGGTGTCGGTCAGCTCCCTCGGTAAACGGAGTAGCCGAACGGGTTGAGCAGCAGCGGAACGTGGTAGTGCTCGCCGGGCACCACCGCGAAGGCGATGGTGACCTCGGGGAAGAACACGGGCCGGGCGTTCTCGCTGTCCCGGAGCGCGGGGGCGTCCTGCTGGGCCGCGGCTTGTTTCTTGGCGAAGTACGTCTCGGTCTCGAAGGCGAGGCGTACGTGGGTGGTCCCCTCCGGCAGTGCCGGGAGGTCCTTGCACCGCCCGTCCGCGTCGGTCGCGGAGCCGCCGAGCGTCCGCCAGTCCGCTTCCCGGCCCGAGCGGGCGGAGAGCTGGACGGCGACGCCCTCGGCGGGGCGGCCGGCGCTGGTGTCCAGGATGTGCGTGGACACTGAGGCGGTGGTCTCGGTGCTCATGTTTTCCTCTTCGGGCGTCTTCGAGCAGGTGCTCAGGCGTCTTCGAGCAGGCGCGCGAGCCGGATACGGTTGATCTTCCCCAGCTCGGTGCGGACGATCTCCCGTTCCTGCTCCGGCGCGTTGCCGATCCGCTCCTTGACCGCGTCCCGCATCTGCTCGCCGGTCCTGCCGGTGGCGCAGATGAGGAACACATGGCCGAACTTCTCCTGGTAGGCCAGGTTCAGTTCGAGCATCTCCGCCTTGAGGTCCTCGGAGGCGCCGGCCATGCCGCTCTGTTCGCGGGCGGAGGCCGGGTCACCGGGCTTGGGGCGGCCGATCGGGGGGTGGCCGGCCATGGCCTGTGCGAGGTCCTCCGCCGTCAGGTCGGCCATGGCGGCGTCACTGGCGGTGTAGAGGTCCTCGGCACCGGCGTAGGGACGGGCGGCGAGCAGCCGCTCGGCCCAGGCGGTGCAGGCGCATGCCTCCAGGAGCGCGGAGCGGGCCGCGGCAGCCGGGAGGGTGTTGAAACGGGCGAGGCCCGACGGCGTGGAAGTCGTGGTCACGGGAGCCTCCGTGGCCGTTGAACGGCCTGTGTGCTGAACGGGCTGCGGATAGCTAACGCCCTCCGAAACATCACGTCAACAGTTTGTTGAAAATTCTGGGGAAACCCTGGAACACCCTGTCCGCGCCGCTCCCGCTCCGGGTGTTTCAGCCTTCCTTCTCCCGGTTGAGGTAGTTGTAGACGGTGAAGCGGCTGACGCCCAGCGCGCTCGCCACGGTCTCCACACCGTGCCGCACGGAGAAGGCGCCGCGCGCCTCCAGGATCCGTACGACCTCCTGCTTGGCCCTGCGGTCCAGGTCCGCGAGCGGCACGCCCTTGCGGCGCTCCATGGCGGCCAGGATGTGGTCGAGGGAGTCGGCCAGCTGGGGCAGGCGCACCCCGACCGCGTCCACCCCGTCCCAGGCGAGCACGACGTCGTCGGGTCCGGCCTCGTCCGGCGGGAGCAGTTCGCCGCCGATCGCGTCGACCAGCGGTTTCACCGCCGCGATGAACGGCTCGTGACCGGTCACCTATCACCCTCCCCGATCACGTTGACCTGGAGCGAGATCCGGGTGGCACCGGCCTGCAGGCTCCTGCGCAGCAGGGTGTCCACGGCGGTCAGGACGGCACCGGCCGCACCTTCGGCGGTGTTGCCGAACGGGCCGACGTCCACCGCGTCCAGTTCGGCGGCCTCGACGACCTCGCGGGCGACCAGCGCGTGCGCGGGTGCCTCGTCGAGGTCGAAGGGTTCGGTCGTGAACTCCACTCTCAATCGCACGCGCTCAACCTAACGCGCAAGGCCGGTTTTCGGGCAGGTTCCGGCGGCCGGTACGCCGCCGGCGGCCGGTCCCCCCTTGACAAGCCGCGACACCCGACGGCACTCTTCCATTACGCAGAAACGAACTTCCGTCATACGGAATAGCGACACGGAAGGGAGCGCGACCCCGATGGGATTCGCAGACCAGCGCTTCAACGTCAACCTGTCGATCCTCTACACGGAACTCCCGCTCCTGGAGCGTCCCGCGGCCGCCGCCGCGGCCGGCTTCACCGCGGTCGAGCTGTGGTGGCCCTGGATCGACACCGCCACCCCCGAGCAGTCCGAGCTCGACGCCCTGAAGAAGGCGATCGAGGACGCGGGCGTCCAGCTCACCGGACTGAACTTCTACGCCGGCAAGCTGCCCGGCCCCGACCGCGGCGCCCTGTCGGTGCCCGGTGAGGAGTCCGAGCGGTTCCGCGCCAACATCGACGTGGCCGTCGGCTTCGCCGACTCGCTCGGCTGCAAGGCGCTCAACGCCCTGTACGGCAACCGCGTCGAGGGCGTGGACGCGGCCGAGCAGGACGCCCTCGCCCTGGAGAACCTGGTCCTCGCGGCCCGCGCCGCCGACCGGATCGGCGCGATCGTCCTGATCGAGGCGCTGAACAAGCCCGAGTCGCCGCTGTGCCCGCTGGTGAGCGCGCCCGCCGCGATCGGCGTCGTGGACAAGGTCAACGAGGCCACCGGACTCGGCAACGCCAAGTTCCTGATGGACCTGTACCACCTGTCGATGAACGGCGAGGACCTCCCCTCGGTCATCGAGCAGTACGCCGCGAAGACCGGCCACGTGCAGATCGCCGACAACCCCGGCCGCGGCGCCCCCGGCACCGGCTCCCTCCCGCTGGAGGAGCTGCTCGACCAGCTGAAGAAGGCCGGTTACGACGGCTGGGTAGGCCTGGAGTACAAGCCGGGCGACAAGCCCAGCGCCGAGGCCTTCGACTGGCTGCCGGCCGAGGCCCGCGCGGCCCGCTGAGCGCCCCGGGCGCCGAGCGCCCACCGCAGACGTAGCAGAGTTTTCCAGAGAGGCACCCCTGTCATGAGCACTCTTCCCAAGATCGCGTGGATCGGCCTCGGCATCATGGGCTCCCCCATGTCCGAGAACCTGATCAAGGCGGGTTACCAGGTCACCGGCTTCACCCTGGAGCAGGAGAAGCTGGACCGGCTGTCCGCCGCCGGCGGCACCGCGGCCGGCTCGATCGCCGAGGCCGTCGAGGACGCCGACGTCGTCATCACGATGGTGCCCGCCTCCCCCCAGGTCGAGGCCATCGCCTACGGCCCGGACGGCATCCTGGAGAACGCGAAGCCGGGCGCGCTGCTGATCGACATGTCCTCGATCACCCCGCAGACCTCGGTCGACCTGGCCAAGGCCGCCAAGGACAAGGGCGTCCGCGTCCTGGACGCCCCGGTCTCCGGCGGCGAGGCCGGCGCCGTCGAGGCCGTGCTGTCGATCATGGTCGGCGGCGAGCAGGCCGACTTCGACCAGGCCAAGCCGATCTTCGACGCGCTCGGCAAGACCATCGTGCTGTGCGGTCCGCACGGCTCGGGCCAGACCGTGAAGGCCGCCAACCAGCTCATCGTCGCCGTGAACATCCAGGCGTGCGCCGAGGCCGTGGTCTTCCTGGAGAAGTCCGGCGTGAACCTCCAGGCCGCCCTGGACGTCCTCAACGGCGGCCTGGCCGGCTCCACCGTGCTGACCCGCAAGAAGGACAACTTCCTGAACCGGGACTTCAAGCCGGGCTTCCGCATCGACCTGCACCACAAGGACATGGGCATCGTCACCGACGCCGCCCGCAACGTCGGCGCGGCCCTGCCGGTCGGCGCCGTGGTCGCCCAGCTGGTCGCCTCGCTGCGCGCCCAGGGCGACGGCGGCCTGGACCACTCGGCCCTGCTGCGGACCGTGGAGCGCCTGTCCGGCGCCCAGGTCTGACCGTCCGGCCCCCCGTCCCACAGCTCCGGGGGACGCCGCCGCCGACACCTGTCCTGTCGCGCCCAGGCGGCGGCGTCCACCCGGTCCGCCCTGTCCACCGGCGCCTGCCGGCGGCACCGGTGTCCACCGGGCCCCCGCGGCGCCGGTACCCGGCAGCAGCCCGATCAGGAATTCAACAAACTGTTGACGTCCCGATCGCCCAAACCTAGGCTCCACGAAGCGGAAACAAGTTTCCGCTGCCCCCGCATGGAAGGTCCACGATGTCGCAGCGCGTGCTCACGACAGAGTCCGGCGCCCCGGTCGCCGACAACCAGAACTCCGCCTCCGCCGGCGTCGGCGGCCCGCTCCTCCTCCAGGACCAGCACCTCCTGGAGAAGCTGGCGCGCTTCAACCGCGAGCGCATCCCGGAGCGCGTGGTGCACGCCCGCGGTTCGGGCGCCTACGGCCACTTCGAGGTGACCGACGACGTCACCGGCTTCACCCACGCCGACTTCCTGAACACGGTCGGCAAGCGCACCGAGGTGTTCGTGCGCTTCTCCACCGTGGCCGGCAACCTCGGTGCCGCGGACGCGGTGCGCGACCCGCGCGGTTTCGCGGTGAAGTTCTACACCGAGGAGGGCAACTACGACCTCGTCGGCAACAACACCCCGGTGTTCTTCATCAAGGACCCGATCAAGTTCCCCGACTTCATCCACTCGCAGAAGCGCGACCCGTTCACCGGCAGGACCGAGCAGGACAACGTCTGGGACTTCTGGGCCAACTCCCCCGAGGCCACGCACCAGGTGACCTGGGTGATGGGTGACCGCGGCATCCCGGCGTCCTACCGCCACATGGACGGCTTCGGCTCGCACACCTACCAGTGGACGAACGCCAAGGGCGAGGGCTTCTTCGTCAAGTACCACTTCAAGACGGACCAGGGCATCCGCTGCCTGACCAACGAGCAGGCCGCCGAGCTGGCGGGCAGCGACGCGGACTCGCACCAGACCGACCTGCTCCAGGCGATCGAGCGCGGGGTGCACCCCTCCTGGACGCTGTACGTGCAGATCATGCCGGCGGCCGAGGCGGACAACTACCGCTTCAACCCGTTCGACGTGACCAAGGTGTGGCCGCACCGGGACTACCCGCTCCAGCGCGTGGGCCGCATGGTGCTGGACCGCAACCCGGACAACGTGTTCGCCGAGGTCGAGCAGGCCGCGTTCTCCCCGAACAACTTCGTGCCGGGCATCGGCCCCTCGCCGGACAAGATGCTCCAGGGCCGCATGTTCGCCTACGCGGACGCCCACCGCTACCGCCTGGGCGTCAACCACACCCAGCTCGCGGTGAACGCCCCGAAGGCGGTGCCGGGCGGCGCGAACAACTACGGCCGCGACGGCTTCATGGCGTCCAACGCCCAGGGCCGTGACGCCAAGAACTACGAGCCGAACTCCTACGACGGCCCGGTCGAGACCGGCCGCCCGCTGTCGGCCCCGCTGCCCGTCTCCGGCCACACCGGCACCCACGAGGCGCCGCGGCACACCAAGGACGACGACTTCTTCCAGGCGGGCGAGCTGTACCGCGTCATGTCGGAGCAGGAGAAGGAGCGTCTGGTCGCGACCATCGCCGGCGGTCTCTCGCAGGTCTCCCGCAACGACGTGATCGAGAAGAACCTGGCCCACTTCCACGCCGCCGACCCGGACTACGGCAAGCGGGTGGAGGCGGCGGTCCGCGCCCTGCGCGAGGACTGACACGAGCCGCGTCCGGTGTCCCGACGGGGAGGTCGGGACCCGGACGCGTACGCCCCGCGCGGGCGTCGGACGACCCGGATGAGGGGTGGTCGGCCGACGGCCGTGCGGTCAGGGCGAGGACCGCGGTGGGGGTCCCCCGTGTCCGGGCGAAGCCCGGACACGGGGGAGTGCGAGCCAGTGCGGTGGTGAAGGTCCCGGGACCCGTCTTCTCGACCAGAGGGAAGACCTTCCGGACCGTCGCACCCACCGCGGTCCCAGCCAAGAACACGCCTCGCCGACGGCGAGGCCCCCGAACTCCGTCCGGCGGCGCGAATGTCCTGTCGCGCCCAGTCTCGTGCCGTCGGACGGGATCCACCACCGAACACCCTCACCGGCCGGACGGCGCCGGACGCGGACGGTCCCGCATCCGGCGCCGTCCGGCCCCACGCGTTGCCCGGGTACGGTACGGGCTGCCTCCGCGGGTCCCTCGCGTGCGGTGCCGTCCGCCTCCGCGGCCCGCCCCCCCTTCCGGCCCCCGCCCGTCCGGGCCCCTCCACCCGTCCGGCCCTCCACCCGTCCGCTCCTCCACCCGTCCGGTCCGCCGGCTCCGCGGGGTCCGCCGCCCCGGCGAGCGGCTGGGCTCCGCGGGAGGCCCCGGGGTGCGGTGCGGGCCCGTCCGCAGGAGTCTGGGGGCATGGAGCACAGCACCCGGCATCCGCACATCGTCGTGCACTCCCCCGCGCTGGACGGTTCCCGGCGGGTCACCGAGGACGACGTGACCCTCGGGCTCGCCTCCCACCTGGACGACGTCGTCGAGATCCTCCGGCTGGCCGACCTGGACCGCGTCGAGGTCGAGGAGAGCGACCTGATCGAGTGGCAGGGCGGCGGCCCGGACGACTGGCCCGGCCTGTCGGAGCACGGGGAGGCCTGAGCACCCGGGATCCCGGGGGGCGTCCGCGCGGGGCACCCGCCCGCGTGACCGGCCCGCGCCCGCCTGCGGCACGAGGCGTAGGGCCGCTACGGCATGCTCAGATCCAGCTCTGAACCCGGCCCCCGCAGGCATGGGGCACCCCCGCGAGCGGGCACAGTGCCTGACACGGGGCCCGCCGGCACGGGGGCGGCGGGCCCCGCGCGGGGCAGCGGGGAGGCGTCGATGGACAGCACGGGAGCGCACCGGCCGGAGCCGCACGAGGTCGCCTGCCTGCGGGGCGGGCCCCGGGCCGCCGTCACGGTCGCCGTCCTCGCCCTGCGCCTGCGCGGCGCGGTCGGACCGGCCTGGGGCGGCGCACTGCTGCGTGCCACGGGACCGCTCGGTGGTCCGGGAACGGACCGCGGCGCCGATGCCGTCCCCGCACTGCTCCTGGCCGTGCACGAGGCGCTCCGCACGCCCGCGAGCCTGCGGGACCTGATGGTGCGCGAGGGCGTCGCCCTCGCTCTGATCGACCTGCGCTACGACCTCACGGTGGCCGGGCTGACCCGGATCCGCCTGCCCGGCCGGACCCGGGCCGGGCGGCGCGCCCTGCGATCCCTGCGGGAGCGGCACCCGCTGCCGGAAGGTCCCGGAGGGCTCGCGCCCGAGGAGCGGCTGCTCGCGGTGGCCCTGTACGGCGACCGGGCGCTGGTCCGGCTCATGCCGCGCTTCGCGCACGAGGGCGGTCTCACCGGCCGTCGCGGCCGGCCCGCCCCGCGGGAGCGCGGATCCTCCTGGGACGGCGGCGCGGGCGGCTTCGGCTGCGGCACCGAGTGAGGACGCGCTGACGCGCACGGGCACGGCGAAGGGGCGGCCCTCCCTCCCGGGCGGGCCGCCCCTGTACCGCGGACGGCGGTCTCCGGCCGGCGGGCCGCCGGCCGGACCGTCAGACCTTCAGGGTCCTGACGGCCGTCGGCGCGTGGCCGGGCTCGGTGGCGAGTTCCTCGAACTCGACGACGTTGCCGATGTCGTTCGTGCCGGACATCGAGATGTTGGTGACGCGCTCCAGGATCGCCTCGACGACGACCGGGACCTGGAACTCGGCGGCCAGCTTCTTGGCCTCCTCGAAGGCGGCACCCAGCTCGTTCGGGTCGGTGACGCGGATCGCCTTGCAGCCCAGGCCCTCGGCGACCTTGACGTGGTCGACGCCGTAGACGCCCAGCTCGGGCGAGTTGATGTTCTCGAACTCCAGCTTGACCTGGAAGTCCATGTCGAACCCGCGCTGCGCCTGACGGATCAGGCCCAGGTAGGAGTTGTTCACCAGGACGTGCACGTAGGGGATCCTGTGCTGCGCGCCGACGGCCAGCTCCTCCAGCATGAACTGGAAGTCGTAGTCGCCGGACAGGGCGACGACCGGGGACTCCGGGTCGGCCTTGGCGACGCCGAGCGCGGCCGGGATGGTCCAGCCGAGCGGGCCGGCCTGGCCGCAGTTGATCCAGTGCCGCGGCCGGTAGACGTGCAGCATCTGGGCGCCGGCGATCTGGGAGAGGCCGATGGTCGAGACGTAGCGGGTCTCCGGACCGAAGGCCTTGTTCATCTCCTCGTAGACGCGCTGCGGCTTGATCGGGATGTCGTCGAAGTGCGTACGGCGCTGGAGCGTGGCCTTCTTCTCCTGCGCGGCAGCGGCCCAGGCGGAGCGGTCGGGGAGCCTGCCGGCCGCCTTCAGCTCCTTGGCGACCTGGACGAACAGCTCCAGCGCGGCCTTGGCGTCCGAGGCGATGCCGTAGTCGGGGGCGAAGATCTTGCCGATCTGGGTGGGCTCGACGTCGACGTGGACGAACTTCCGCCCGGCCGTGTAGACGTCGAGCTTGCCGGTGTGGCGGTTGGCCCAGCGGTTGCCGATGCCGAGGACGAAGTCGGACTCCAGGAAGGTCGCGTTGCCGTAGCGGTGCGAGGTCTGCAGGCCGACCATGCCGGCGTTCAGCTCGTGGTCGTCGGGCAGGATGCCCCAGCCCATCAGGGTCGGCACGACCGGAGTGCCGGTCAGCTCGGCGAACTCCACCAGGAGGTCGGCGGCGTCGGCGTTGATGACACCGCCGCCCGCGACGATCAGCGGCCGCTCGGAGGCGTTCAGCAGGGTGATCGCCTTCTCGACCTGGGCGCGGGTGGCGGCCGGCTTGTAGACCGGCAGCGGCTCGTAGGTCTCCGGGTCGAACTCGATCTCCGTCATCTGGACGTCGATCGGCAGGTCGATCAGGACCGGGCCGGGGCGGCCGGAGCGCATCAGGTGGAAGGCCTGCTGGAAGACGCCGGGGACCTGCGCGGCCTCCAGGACGGTGACCGCCATCTTGGTCACCGGCTTGGCGATGGAGGCGATGTCGACGGCCTGGAAGTCCTCCTTGTGGATCACGGCGGTCGGGGCCTGGCCCGTGATGCACAGGATCGGGATGGAGTCGCCGATGGCCGAGTACAGGCCGGTGATCATGTCGGTGCCGGCCGGCCCCGAAGTGCCGATGCAGACGCCGATGTTGCCCGGGTGTGTGCGCGTGTAGCCCTCGGCCATGTGCGAGGCGCCCTCGACGTGGCGGGCGAGCGTGTGGCCGATGCCTCCGGAGGCCTTGAGCGCCGCGTAGAAGGGGTTGATCGCCGCACCCGGCACACCGAACGCGTCGGTGACGCCCTCACGCTTGAGGATCTCAACTGCCGCGCGGGCAGCGGTCATACGAGCCATCGAGTACTCCTGCTTCGGCTGTCTTCTGCTGTCTCGGCTGCCGGATTCGCACTCCGTCGCGCCCCGCGGTGAGCTTCTTCCGTACTTCCGTATAGCGGAAAGTAGTTTCTACGATCTGGAAGCAATGTAAGGGGGTGCCCGGGGGTCGTCAAGGGAGTCGGACAGGGAAGGCCGCCCCGGGGCATGCCCGAGCGCCCGCCGGACGCGGTGCGCGGCGGGTCGTCGGGGGAGCGGCCGGACAGAGGCCGGCGTCCAGGAGGGTCGGAGGGTGCGACGCACGGGGCGGGCCGGGCGACGGTCGCCACGCGCCCGGCCTGCCCCTTTCGCCTCCCGCCCCACACGGCGGGAAACACGTCGGGCCCGGTCGGAACCGGGTGTCAGGAAACTTTCCTAACAGAAAAGGAATACTGAAGCTGACCATGTCCCGTCAAGAGAAGGGACGGGATGCCGGCGGGATCGGGCGGGACCGTTGACAGCCGTGCGCGGCGGGGCGTACGTATTCCGTCGGCGGCCTGGCGCGGACGTTCCGAACCCGACGCGCTCACCCCTTGGTCCCCCACGGGCCCGGGTGCCCCGGCCGTCCGCGGTCCCATGCCGCTTCCCGCCTGTTGCCGCACCCGCACGTCCCGCGACGCGCCCCACACCGCGCCGCGCCGGACGGGCCTGCCGCAAGTCGCCCAGGCGCTGCTCACCTCTGTGTTCGAGGGCACCTCGCGCCCTTCCTCAAGGAGATCAGCATGACGCCTACCCCGCCTCCGAGGCCTCCCGCGCGCCCCGGCCGCCGCACCCGGCGGTCCGCCGTCGCCGCCGGCACGAGCATCGCGCTGGCCCTGCTCGGCCTGACCGCCGCGGCCGGCACCGCCCCCACCACCGCCCAGGCGGAACCGTCCGCCGCCGTGCCCGCGGCCTTCACCGCGAGCGGTGTCCCGAAGTTCGACCACGTCGTGGTGGTCATGGAGGAGAACAAGTTCTACGAGGACGTGATCGGCAGCTCCCAGGCGCCGTACATCAACTCCCTCGCCAAGCAGGGCGCTTCCTTCTCCGACTTCCACGGTGTCGTCCACCCCAGCCAGGGCAACTACGTGGCGCTGTTCTCCGGTTCCACGCACGGGATCAAGGACGACGACTGCCCGCACGACTACTCCTCCGACAACCTCGGCAACCAGCTCCTCACCCACGGCAGGACGTTCGTGGGCTACTCCGAGGACCTGCCGTCCGACGGGTCGAAGGACTGCGGGGACGACGGCGACAGCGGCTACGCGCGCAAGCACAACGGCTGGGTCGACTTCAAGAACGTCCCGGCCTCCTCCAACCTGCGCATGAGCCGCTTCCCCTCGGACTACAGCAAGCTGCCGGACGTGGCGTTCGTGACGCCGAATCTCACCGACGACATGCACGACGGCACCGTGCGCGAGGGCGACGACTGGCTGCGCAAGAACCTGGACGGCTACGTCCGGTGGGCCAGGACGCACAACAGCGCGCTGGTGCTGACCTGGGACGAGGACGACAGCGACGACGACGTCAACCACATCCCCACCCTGGTCGTCGGCGCCCACGTCAAGCAGGGGTACAAGGCCGAGGACCGCGGCGACCTCTACTCGCTGCTGCGCACCCTGGAGGACATGCACGGGCTGCCGGCCCTGGGCGAGGCGGCGTCGCGCCGGCCTCTCACCGGCATCTGGGACGACGGCGGCACCACCCCGCCCGGCTCCTCGGACGACCTCGCGCTGAACCGGCCCGTCAAGACCTCCTCCACCGAGAGCACCTCCTACTCCGGCGCCAAGGCGGTGGACGGCGACCCGGCCACCCGCTGGGCCAGCAAGGAGGGTTCGGACCCGCAGTGGATCCAGGCCGACCTGGGCGCCGACACCGACATCGACAGGGTGAAGCTCACCTGGGAGGACGCCTACGCCAAGGCGTACACGGTGCAGACCTCCCAGGACGGTTCCACCTGGTCGACCGTGTACTCCACGTCGGCCGGTGACGGCGGCACCGACGACCTCACGGTGAGCGGGCACGGCCGGTACGTGCGCGTGAACGGCACCAAGCGCGGTACGGCGTACGGGTATTCGCTGTACGGCTTCGAGGTGTACGGCAAGGCGGGCACCGCCACCCCGCCGCCCGCGACCTCCGGCGCCGGCCTGACCGACCCGGCCAAGAAGGAGATCGCGATGGAGCTGGTCTCCAGCGCGGAGAACTCCTCCCTGGACTGGAAGGCCCAGTACACCTACATCGAGGACATCGGCGACGGCCGCGGCTACACGGGCGGCATCGTCGGCTTCTGCTCGGGCACCGGCGACATGCTCGACCTCGTCGAGCACTACACCGACCTGAAGCCGGACAACGTCCTGGCCGAGTACCTGCCCGCGCTGCGCAAGGTGAACGGCGGCGACTCGCACTCCGGGCTCGGCTCGGCGTTCGTCTCCGCCTGGCACACCGCGGCCAAGGACTCCATCTTCCGCAAGGCGCAGGACGACGAGCGAGACCGGGTCTACTTCGACCCGGCCGTCAAGCAGGCCGAGGCCGACGGGCTGCAGGCGCTCGGGCAGTTCGCGTACTACGACGCGATCGTGATGCACGGCCCCGGTGACGACGCCACCAGCTTCGGCGGCATCCGCGCGACCGCGCTGCGGCACGCGAAGCCGCCGTCCCGGGGCGGCGACGAGACGGCGTACCTCAACGCCTTCCTGGACGCCCGGGTGGCGGCCATGAAGACCGAGGAGGCGCACAGCGACACCAGCAGGGTCGACACCGAGCAGCGCGTCTTCCTGAAGGACGGCAACCTGCGCCTCGACCCGCCGCTGCGCTGGAAGGTCTACGGCGACCCGTACGAGATCGACGGCTGACCCGGCCGCCCGCGGGGCCCGCCGGCCACCGCGCCGGCGGGCCCCTGACCGCGCGAGACCCCCCACCACGGGACAGGCCCCGAGAGGACACCCCCAGCCATGTACATCTCATCGAGCCGGGCGGCGACGCCGCGCTCCCCCGCCCCCGGCACCGATCCCCGCGCCGTCGCCCCACCAGCCCCCGCCGCCCCGCAGGCACCCCCGGGTGCCGGGCGCCGGGCGCGCGCGACGGCCCGGGTCTCCCCCACCGTGCTCGCGCTCGGTTCGGTCAGCCTGGTCACCGACATCTCCTCCGAGATGATCACCGCCGTGCTGCCGATGTACGTCATCTTCACGCTGGGTCTGAGCCCCTTGCAGTTCGGCGCGCTCAACGGCATGTACGTCGGCGTGACCGCCCTGGTCCGGCTGGCCGGCGGGCACGCGGCCGACCGCTGGCAGCGCCGCAAACTGGTGGCGGGCGGCGGCTACGCGCTCTCCGCGGTGTGCAAGCTGGGCCTGCTGGCGGCGGGCTCCTCGGTGCCGGTGCTCGGCGCGGTGATCGCCGCCGACCGCACCGGCAAGGGGCTGCGCACCGGCCCGCGCGACGCGCTGATCTCCCTGAGCAGCACACCGGCGACGCTGGGCCGCTCCTTCGGCGTGCACCGCGCGCTCGACACGGCGGGCGCCTTCCTCGGCCCGCTGGTGGCGTTCGCCCTGCTGCTGGCCACGCCGGGCCGCTACGACACCGTGCTCGTGGTGAGCTTCGGCGTCGCCGTCCTCGGGGTGCTGATGCTCGCCCTGCTGGTCCAGGAGCGGCGGGCGCCGGTGACGGCCGGGGAGCCGGAGCGCCGTGCCGGCCTGCGCGACGTGCTCGCGCTGCTGCGCCACCGCGCCTATCTGCGGGTGGGGCTGGCCGCGGTGCTGCTGTCCGCGGTGGTGATCGGCGACTCGTTCGTCTACCTGCTCCTCCAGGAGCGCCTGGGCGTGCCCGAGCAGTACTTCCCGCTGCTGCCGCTGGGCACGGCGGGCGGCTATCTGCTGCTCGCGGTGCCGGTGGGGCGGCTGGCCGACCGCCTCGGGCGGCTGCGGGTCTTCGCCGCCGGCCACCTCGCCCTGCTGGCGGGCTGTCTGCTGCTGTTCCTGCCGTGGTCGGGACCGGCGCCGGTGGTCGTGGTGCTGGCGCTGCACGGGGTGTTCTACGCGGCGACGGACGGCGTGCTGATGGCCGCCGTCGGGCCGCTGGTGCCCGAGCGGCTGCGGGCCGGGGGCCTGTCCCTGGTCCAGACGGCCCAGTCGGTGGCCGCGCTGGCCTCCTCGGTGCTGTTCGGGGCGTGCTGGTCGCTGTGGGGGCTGCGGACCGCGCTGGCCGCCGCGCTGGCCGCGCTGGCGGTGGCGAGCGTGCTCGCGGTGTGGATCCTGCCCTGGCGCACCGAGCGGCGGGGCCCGGTGCCGGCGGACGAGTGCGCGGAGGCCGCCGGATGAGCACCAGGGCGAGACTGCTGAGCGTCCTCGCCGCCGTGCTGCTGGTGGCGGGCGCGAGCACCGGATACGTGTGGCACGTGCGCGGCGGCGCGGACCCGGGCACCCCGGGCGGCGCGGTCCGGCTCGACGCGGCCGGGCGGATCCTGTTCCGGAACACCGCGCCGGGCGCCGGGTTCGGCAAGGTGGCGACGGTGCCGCTGGAGCGGCCGGGCGCGGTCCGCACGGTCGGCGCCACCCGCTGCGACCGCCTCTACGCGGCGCACGGCACGGGTGTGTGCCTCCAGCGCACCGGCCCCGTCCCGGGCACCTACGTCACGGTGCTCGACCGCGAGCTGCGCCGGGTCCGCCGGGTGCGCACCGAGGGCTTCCCCAACCGGGCACGGGTGTCGGCGGACGGACGGATGCTGTCGTGGACGATGTTCGTGCGGGGCGACTCCTACCTGCGCGACGACTTCTCGACCCGTACCGGCGTGCTGGACACCCGTACCGGCCGGCTGACCGGCGACATCGAGCGGATCCCGCTGACCCTGGACGGCCGCCCCTACCAGGCCGCCGACGTCAACTACTGGGGGGTGACGTTCGCGCGGGACGACAGCACCTTCTACGCCACGGTGCGCACCGCCGGCCGCACCTACCTGGTGCGGGGCGACTACCGGAAGTGGACGGCGCGCACGCTGCGGGAGAACGCCGAGTGCCCCTCGCTGTCGCCGGACGGGAGGCGGCTGGTGTTCAAGAAGCGGGTCAGCGCGGGCGGCGGACGCCCGTGGCGGCTGTACGCGCTCGACCTGGCCACGATGCGCGAGACACCGCTCGCCGAGGCCCGCAGCGTCGACGACCAGGCGGCCTGGCTCGACGCGCGGACCGTGATGTACGCGCTGCCCCGGCACGGCGGCGGCTGGGACGTGTGGTCCGTCCCGGCCGACGGGAGGGGGGCGCCGCGCCTGCTCATCCGTGACGCGAGTTCCCCGGCGGTGCTGCCGCGCTGACTGCGGGGGCGGTGTCCGGCGCCGGGCCGGTGCCGGGGGCCCGGCCGGGGCCGTCCCCGCCGTGGCTGCGGCGCAGTTCGACCTTGCGCACCTTGCCGGACACCGTCATCGGGAAGGAGTCCAGGACGCTCAGCCGGCTGGGGATCTTGTAGTGCGCCAGCCGGTCCCGGCAGTAGGACCGCACCTCGTCGAGGGTCGGCGGGTCGGCCTCGTCGAGCGGGATGACGCAGGCCAGGACCTCCTCGCCGTAGCGCTCGTGCGGCACGCCGACGACCTGGACGTCGCGGATCTTGGGGTGGCCGTACAGGAACTCCTCGATCTCGCGCGGGTAGATGTTCTCGCCGCCGCGGATGATCATGTCCTTGATGCGGCCGACGATCTCCACGTACCCGTCCTCGCGCATCACGGCGAGGTCGCCGGTGTGCATCCAGCGGCCGGGGTCGACGGCCTCGGCGGTCCGCTCGGGCTCCTCCCAGTAGCCGAGCATGACGCTGTAGCCGCGGGTGCACAGTTCGCCCGCGGTGCCGCGCGGGAGGGTGACGCCGGTGGCCGGGTCGACGACCTTCACCTCCAGGTGCGGCAGCACCCGGCCGACGGTGGCGGTGCGGTGTTCGAGGTCGTCGTCCACGCGGGTCTGCAGGGACACCGGGGAGGTCTCGGTCATGCCGTAGCAGATGGAGACCTCGGCCATGTGCATCTCGGTGACCACCCGTTTCATCACCTCCACCGGGCAGGGGGAGCCCGCCATGATGCCGGTGCGCAGGGAGGAGAGGTCGTACCGGGCGAAGCCGGGGAGGTTGAGTTCGGCGATGAACATGGTCGGGACGCCGTACAGCGCCGTGCAGCGTTCCCGCTGGACGGCGTCCAGGGTGGCCTCCGGGTCGAAGGACGGGGCGGGGACGACGATGCACGCGCCGTGCGAGGTGGCCGCGAGGTTGCCCATCACCATGCCGAAGCAGTGGTAGAAGGGCACGGGCACGCAGATGCGGTCCCGTTCGGTGCAGGCGACCAGCTCCCCCACGAAATAGCCGTTGTTGAGGATGTTGTGGTGGGAGAGGGTGGCGCCCTTGGGGAAGCCGGTGGTGCCCGAGGTGTACTGGATGTTGATGGGGTCGTCGCAGGACAGCTCCGCCTCCCGCGCCCGCAGTTCGTCGGCGCGGTCGGGCGTGCCGTGGGCGGCGAACGCGTCCCATGTCGGGTCGCCGATGTAGACGATCTCCGTCAGCTGCGGGCAGTTGCCCCGTACTTGGTCGACCATCGCCCGGTAGTCGCTGCTCTTGTGCCGCAGCGAGGCGAAGAGCAGGGAGATGCCCGCCTGTTTCAGGACGTACTCGACCTCGTGGGTGCGGTAGGCCGGGTTGATGTTGACCATGATCGCGCCGACGCGGGCGGTGGCGTACTGGACCAGCATCCACTCGGCGCAGTTCACGGCCCAGATGCCGACCCGGTCGCCCTTGGCGACACCGTTCGCCAGCAGCGCGTACGCCAGCCCGTCGACGTCGGCGGCGAACTCGGCGTAGGTCCAGCGGCGCCCGGAGGGGACGTCGACGAGTGCCTCGCGGCCGGGCCAGGCGGCGACGGCCCGGTCCAGGTTCGCGCCGATGGTGTCGCCGAGCAGCGCGGTGCCGCCGGTGCCGTGGGTGTACGAGAGGGCGGGGGCGTGCGTCACCGGAAGTCCTCCTCGCGGTACTCGTGGCCGGAACCCTGGGCGGTGGCCTCGCGCAGTTCGATGCGGCGGATCTTGCCGGAGACCGTCTTGGGCAGGTCGCCGAACTCCAGGCGGCGCAGCCGCTTGTAGGGGGCGAGGACCCGGCGGGAGTGCTCGAAGAGGACCTTCGCGGTGCCGGGGCCGGGCTCCCAGCCCTCGGCCAGGACGACGTACGCCTTCGGTACGGCCAGGCGCAGTTCGTCGGGGGCGGGCACGACGGCCGCCTCGGCCACCGCCTCGTGCTCCAGCAGGGCGCTCTCCAGCTCGAACGGGCTGATCTTGTAGTCGGAGGCCTTGAAGACGTCGTCGGAACGCCCGATGTAGGTGAGGTATCCGTCCTCGTCGCGGGAGGCGACGTCGCCCGTGCGGTAGTAACCGCCCGCCATCGCCTCGGCGGTGCGGTCGGCGTCGCCGTGGTAGCCGGCCATCAGGCCGACGGGCCGGGCGGAGAGGTCGAGCGCGACCTCGCCCTCGTCGGCGCCGGGCGCGCCGGAGACCGGGTCGAGCAGTTCGACGCGGAAGCCGGGGCTGGGCCGTCCCATGGAACCGGTCTTGAGCGGCTGGCCGGGGCTGTTGGAGACCTGCACGGCCGTCTCGGTCTGCCCGAACCCGTCCCGGACGGTGACGCCCCAGGCCCGCCGGACCTGCTCGACGACCTCGGGGTTGAGCGGCTCGCCGGCGGCCACCGCCTCGCGGGGCGGGGTGCCCAGCAGGCTCAGGTCGGCCTGGATGAGCATGCGCCACACGGTGGGCGGGGCGCAGAAGGTGGTGACGCCGGCCCGGTCCATCTCGGACATCAGACGGGCGGCGTCGAAGCGGGTGTAGTTGTGGATGAAGACGGTCGCCTCCGCGTTCCACGGGGCGAACAGGTTGGACCAGGCGTGCTTGGCCCAGCCCGGCGAGGAGATGTTCAGGTGCACGTCGCCGGGCTTCAGGCCGATCCAGTACATGGTCGCCAGGTGCCCGATCGGGTACGAGGTGTGGGTGTGCTCGACCAGCTTGGGACGGGCGGTGGTGCCGGAGGTGAAGTAGAGCATCAGCGGGTCGTCGGCGAGAGTGGGGCCGTCGGGGAGGAACTCCGCCGGGGCCGCGTGGACGTCCTCGTAGGGCTCCCAGCCCTCCTCGGGCACCCCGCCGACCGAGATGCGGGTGTAGGCGCCGGGCACGTCGGCGAACTTGGCGGTGTCCTGGGCGCGCACGATCACGTGCTTGACCCGGCCGCGCTCCACGCGGTCGCCGAGGTCGGCGGGGCCGAGCAGCGGGGTCGCGGGGATGACGACCGCCCGCAGCTTCATCGCGGCGAGCGCGGTCTCCCACAGTTCGGCCTGGTTGCCGAGCATCACCAGGATGCGGTCCTCGGCCGCGACGCCGCGCGCGCGCAGCCAGTTCGCGGCGCGGTCGGAGCGCTCGGACAGCTCGGCGAAGGAGAGGCGGACCTCGCTGCCGTCCTCCTCCACGATGTGCAGGGCGGTGCGGTCGTTGTTCTCGGCGATGACGTCGAACCAGTCCAGCGCCCAGTTGAAGTGCCCGGGCCGGGGCCACCGGAAGCCGGCGTAGGCCGTGGCGTAGTCCTCACGGTGTTCCAGCAGGAAGTCCCGTGCCCCGCGGAAGGTCTCCGTCGCCGTCGTCATCTGTCCTCCATGTGCGGTCCGGCATCCGGACCATTGCCGTGCGGCTCCGCTCCATCGTGTAATCCGTGATGCAGGTCTCACTACCCCCGAACGGGGGTGTGGTGAGCGCGGGACCGTGACGAAGGGGCGAGCGGGTGACGGCACAGGCGTCCGGGGCGGCGGAGATCCGGGGAGCGCTGGCGGCGCTGCGGCGGGCGACGGGTCTGCCGGTCGCCTTCGGCGGCCTGGTCGAGCCGGGCCGGCCGCGGGTGCGGATCAGCGAGCTGACCGGCACCGCGACGCCCGCGCTCAGCGCGCTCGCGGTGACCGCCGGCAACGGGCTCGGCGGCCGGGCGGTGGCGCTGGCCCGCCCGTGCGCGGTGACGGACTACTCGCTGTCCCGGCAGATCAGTCACGAGTACGACGCGGCGGTGGCCGCGGAGGGACTGCGCTCGGTCCTCGCGGTGCCGGTGGTGGTACGGCGCCGGGTGCGGGGCGTGCTCTACGGCGCCCTGCGGACCGCCCAGCCGCTCGGGGACCGCACGCTGAGCGCGGCGGTGGCGGCGGCCCGCGACGTGGAGCAGGCGCTGGTCGTACGGGAGGAGGCCCGCGAACTGCTGGCGGCCACCGCCGCACCGGAGGCCGAGGCCGAGGGCGCGCGGACCGCCGGGCCCGGCTGGGCGCAGGTGCGCGAGGCCCACGCGGCGCTGCGCGCCCTGGCCCCGCGGATCACGGACCCGGCCCTGCGCGCCGAACTGCTTCAGGCGTGCGGCCTGCTGGCCGCGGCGCCCGCCCCTGAGCCGGGCGTGCGTCTGGCCCCCCGGGAGATCGACGTCCTCGCCTGTGTGGCCGCGGGCGCGACCAACGCGGCCACCGCCGCCCGTCTCGGCCTCGGCACGGAGACGGTCAAGGCCTACCTCCGCTCGGCCATGCGCAGGCTCGGCGCCCACACCCGGGGCGAGGCGGTGGCGGCTGCCCGCCGGGCGGGGGTGCTGCCGTAGGAGCGGGCCGTGCCCTCCGCGGGACGGCGGGGGACGCAGCCGGCCGCGGCGGCGTGCGGGTGCCGGCAGCGGCGGGCCGGGGAGCCTCCCCGGGCCGGGCGGTCCGTGGTGGGAGTACCGTCGGCCGGGTGGCCGGGGTACCGTCGGAGGCTGTGCGTGCGGGGTGCGTATTCGATCGGCGCGGCTTTGAATTCCGTCATGCTTCGGCTGCTGTTGTTTCCCTCACTACGCCGGCAGACCGGAATTCATCGCCCGGTTGCCTAGAATTTGGCCCGGACACGACACACGAGGGGAGCGGTGACCGTGCTACGGGACTTCAAGGGCCCTGCGGGCTGCCGCTCCGAGCTGGTCATCGGCCGGGAGGAGCCGTCCGCGGCGGCGCGCGAGCAGCTCGGCCGCGGCGGCAGTGTGCTGCTGCACGGACCGGCGGGAATAGGAAAGTCGACGGTGCTGCGGGCATTGGCGGCGGAATACGCCCCCGCGGCCCGCACGGTGTTGCGCTGCTCCGCCACCGAGTCCGAATCCCATCTGCCGTTCCTGGCCCTCGCCGACCTCTTCGGGCTGGTCCTTCCGGAGGTGGCCGGCGAACTGCCCGCCGCCCAGCGCACCGCCCTGGAGTCGGCGCTCACCGGCCGCGGCGAGTCCACCCTCCAGCGCGACGGTCTCGCCCTGCGCCTCGCCGTGCTCTCCACGCTGCGCGCGCTCGCCGCCCGCGGCCCGGTGCTGATCGTCGCCGACGACCTGCAGTGGCTGGACCCGGCCAGCGCGGAACTGCTCGGCTTCGCCGCCCGCCGTCTGGGCGGCACCCCGGTGCGGATGCTGTGCGCCGTGCGCACCGAGGACGAGGACTACGGCCGTCATCTGCGCTCCCCCGCTCTCGGCGGCGCCCGGGCGGGGGGACTCCCCTGCCCGCCCGACACCCTCTCGGTGCGCCTCGGTCCGCTCTCGCGCGCCCAGGTCTCGGCCCTGCTCGACCACCGCGGCCACACCGGCCTGCCGCGCTCCACGGTCCGCGAGATCCACCGCACCAGCGGCGGCAACCCGCTGTTCGCGCTGGAACTGGGCCGGGCGCTGGCCGAGAGCCCGGCCCGGCCCCGGCCGGGCGAGCCGCTGCCGGTGCCGACGTCGCTGCGCGCCCTGGTGCTCAGCCGGCTGGAGATGCTGTCCGAGGAGGCCCGCCGCACCCTGCTCGTCGCCAGCGCGGGCGCCCGCCCCACCCCGGCGCTGCTGCACGCCGCCGGCCGGGAGAACGCCGAGGCCGAGTGCGCGCAGGCCGCCCGGCTCGGGCTGCTGGCGACCGAGCCCGAGGGGCCCGCCGTACGGTTCGCGCACCCCCTCATCTCGGCCGCGCTGTACGCCGAGGCGCCCGCCGGGGAGCGGCGTGCCGCGCACGCGGCGCTGTCCACCGCGGCCTCCGACCCCATCGAACGCGCCCGTCACCTGGCCCTGTCCACCACCGGCACCGATCCGGGCGTGGCCGCCCGGCTCGCCGGGGCCGCCGCCCTGGCCCGCGACCGCGGAGCGCCGTCGGTGGCCGCCTCGCTCGGGCTGCTCGCCGCCCGGCACACCCCGGCGGACGGCGAACCGGGGCCCGACGAGCGGCGGTTGCTCGCCGCCGAGGACGCCATCACGGCCGGCGAGGTGGACCTCGCCCGGGACATCGCCCGGGACGTGCTGACCCGGGCCACCGTGCCCGCCCAGCGGGTGCGGGCGTGGATGGTGGTGATCGAGGCCGCCGGGCAGGCCCTCGGCGAGGTGGACGCGGTCTTCCCGCAGGCGCTGGCCGACGCCGGGGACGACCCCGGGCTGCTCGCCCTGGTCCACTACCAGCTGGCCTGGCGCGGGCTGGTCGTCGAGGGAGATTTCGGCGTGGCCCGTGAGGAGGCCGCGCACGCCGCTGAACTGGCCGCGCGCGGCGGGGACCGGCGTACCGAGCTGATGGCGCTGGCGTTCCGGGCCTCCACCGAGACGCTGATGGGGCACCCCGACGCGCCCTCGACCATCGGGCGCGCGATGAAGGAGCCCCAGGACCCCTATGTCGCCTGCCACCACAACGGCGTCGGCGCGGCCCGCTACCGCTGGCTGCTGATGAGCGACCGGCTCACGGAGGCACGCGCCACCATCACGGCGCTGCTGCGCGAGGTGCGGCGGCGCGGCATGGTCGAGAGCGAGGTGCACTTCCTGCGGCTGCTCGCCGAGACCGAACTGCGCGCCGGGCACTGCGGGCGCGCCCTGGACCTGGCCCGGGAGAGCCTGCGGCTGGCCCGGGACACGGGGATCGGCGAGGGCGCCTCGGCCATGCTGGCCTGCTTCGCGGAGGCCTCCGGCGGGGACACCGGGCGGGCGCTGGCGCTGGCCGGTGAGGCGGTCCGGCTCGCCGAGGAGGACGGCGACCAGATGTACCTCTCGCGCGCCCTGGCGGCGCTCGGGTACGCGCAGTTCGTGTCCGGGGACGCGCAGGCGGCCGTGGCGACGCTGCGCCGGGTGCGGGAGCTGGAGACGGGGCTCGGCATCACCGACCCGGCGCGCGGGCGCTGGCACGGCGATCTGGCGGAGGCGCTGGTGCTCGTCGGCGAGCCGGGCGAGGCGCAGCAGGTCGTCGACACGGCCCGCGAGCACGCGCTGCGGCTGGGCCGCGAGAGTGTGCTGGCCGTCCTGGACCGGGCCGAGGCGCTGGTGGTGGCGGCCCGCGGCGACACCGAGGCCGCCGCCGTCCGGCTGGCGTCGGCACAGGACCGGCTGGCCGGGCTGGGCAACGGGCTGGAGGAGGCGCGGGCCGCCTTCGCGCTGGCCCGGCTGCGCGCGCCGCGGCCGGACCCCACGTCGTTCGACGAGGCGGCGCGGCTCTTCCGGCGCTGCCGGGCGCTGCCGTGGCTGCGCCGGGTGGACGCGGCGGCGCTCGCCCGTCCGGCGCAGCCGGAGCCTGAAGTGGTCCCCGCGGTCCTGGACGGGCTGGCCGCGATGGAGCGTCAGGTCGCGGCGCTCGTCATGGAGGGGGCCACCAACCGGGAGATCGCGGCGCGGCTGTTCATCAGCGTCAAGACGGTGGAGGCGACGCTGACCCGGGTCTACCGCAAGCTGGGGATCCGTTCGCGGGTCGACATCGTCCGATTGGCGGCCGGCCGGCGCGCGAAGTGAGCGCGGCCCGGGTTGACTGACCGGGTGGATCTCCGTGCGGGTGGCTGCCGTGGCCGGTGCGTCGTCGCGAACCGACGGGAGACGACCGCACCGGTCGCTCCCGCCCGGCCCCTGCCGGCACGGGCCGCCGCCGCCCGGTCTCGCACCGCCCGGAGCGTCTTCGTGGTCGCACGGGTCACCCGCGCCGCGCCCCCGGCCACCGCGTTCGCGCCCGCCCGGCTCCCGGCCGCGCGGGCCGCCGCGTCCGCCGCCCCGCCCGCGTCCCAGACCTGCCTGTCGCCTGCCCCTCTCCCGTTCCCGCCTGTTCCCGCCCGCTCCGGGGTTCCGGACGGGCGGTGGTGCCCGGTGGGCGTGGCGTGGCTGCCGGGGGGCGGACGGGCGTCCGCTGCCGACAGCCCGTCAGGCACGGGCCCGGCGCCCCGAGGTGACGGGCCGTACGGGGCGTGTGCCGTAGGTCACCGAGGGTTTTCCCTGTGCGGGCGCCCTAGGGGGTTCCCTCATTGGGGGCGGGCGGGGCGGGTCCTAGCGTGAGGGACGTGCCGCTCGCCCGGGCACGTGGGAGTCCGAGCACCGGTTCCCGTACCGACCGGCTCAGCCCCCAGCCCGCGCGATCCCCCACCGGCCAGCCCACGAGGAGACGCATGTTCGGCCTCACCCGCGCCAGACCCGGCCGTCGCGGACGGACCGCCGCCGCACTGTCGGCCGGCGCCGCGACCGCGCTGCTCACCGCGCCCTGCGCCCACGCCGCCGACCGGCCCGGCGCCGGCGTACCGGAGTCCGTCGTCGGAGGTACGCCGACCACGACGAGCGCGTACCCCTTCGTCGTCCAGCTCACCGACACCGCCGGCAACCAGTTCTGCGGCGGCACGCTCGTGGCCGCCCGGAAGGTGGTCACCGCGGCGCACTGCGTGTCCGGCGAGACCACCGCCGGCGTGCGGGTCGTCGGGGGCCGCACCTACCTCGACGGCACCGACGGGACGGTCAGCGAGGTCAGCGGCATCTGGGTCGACCCGGACTACACGGACGCGGCGAGCGGCGACGACGTGGCCGTCCTGACGCTGGCGACCGCGATGCCGTACGCCCCGGCGAAGTACGTCTCCCCCGCCGACACCGGTGCGTACGCGGCCGGGACCACGGCCCGTGTCCTGGGCTGGGGCACCACCACCGAAAGCGGCGGCCCCTCCAACCAGTTGCGGACCGCGACCGTACCGGTCGTGTCCGACAGCGGCTGCGCGGGCGCCTACGGCTCCGACTTCGTCGCGAGCGACATGGTTTGCGCCGGATACGAATCCGGCGGCACAGACACCTGCCAGGGCGACAGCGGCGGTCCCCTGCTAGTCGGGGGCGTCCTGGCAGGGATCACTTCATGGGGCGACGGCTGCGCCGAGGCGGGCCGTCCGGGTGTGTACACACGGCTGACCACCTTCTCGGACCTGGTCACGGCGCAGGTCGGCTCCTGAATCCCCCGGGGTTCCCCCGGGGCACGTGCCGGGGGGCGCTGCGGGCCACCACGAGCGGCCCGCAGCGCCCCCTCTCCACCCGGCGCGGCCCGCTGCCCGTCGGCGGTGGGCTTCCCGGCCGCGCCCCGGCCGCCGGGACCTCGTGGTCCGCACCCGCACGGTCCCGTCCGGGATGCGGTACGCGGCCACGAAGGCGTCGGTGACGCGCTCGGCCAGGCCGCGCTCGAGTTCCGCGCGGACCCTGCCGGGCTCAAGGGCGGGTGACGGCCGCGAACCGGACGTCGTACGGCGTCCCGCGGTGCAGCACGGCCGGCATCCCCCGCGCCCCCTCGGTCACCGCCTGCCGCTGGGCCCGGGGCAGGTCGCCGAAGCGCTCGACGAGAAGCGTGTCGCGCACCTGCTTCCACACCCCCGCGAGGAACCCGTCGACGAGGAGGGTGCGGTGGGCCTGGTTGTCCCGCCAGTTGCGGTCCCGGCGGTCCCGTGCCGGATCCGCGCGCCGGCCGGCGGCGAAGCACGGCGAAGCGGGCGGTCCGCGCCCTGCGCGGCCGACCGGCGTCCTCCTACGGGTTCGCCGACCAGCCCGTCCAGCGCCGGACGGACAGCGCGACCACCGCGCCGCCGGGGGGCTGGTCGGTGTACTGCGGGTACTTGCGGCGCAGCAGTGCCAGCGCCTCCTCACGCTCCCGCCGCCGGCCGGCGTCCGCCGCCTCGTCCGTCCCGCCGGCCGGCAGGACGCGGGCGCGGCAGTCGGCGCGGGCCCACCACAGCCGGGTCCAGTCCTCGTCGTAGGCGTCGGCCAGCAGGCACACCCAGGGGTGGGCGGCCATGTTGCGCAGCCGCTTCAGGCGGGTGGTGCTCTTCGGTTTGCGGTCGACGGCCGTCACGATCGTGCCGCCGTCCGGGACGGCGAACACCACGGGCACCAGGTGCGGCCGGCCGGCCGGGTCCACCGTGGCCAGCCGTGCCACGCGCGCGGCGGCGAACCGCCGCCGGGCCTCCTCGGCGTCCATCCGCGGCACCTCGCGCCTCCTTCCCCGCCACGTGAGCGCGTCCGCGCTCCGGGTACCCCCTGTCCGCCGTGCCGGACCCACAATGGGCGGCAGGGGCCGGAAGGACACCGACGAAGGGAGACGCATGCCGGGGCTCGCGGTTCCGCTGTGGGACGTGGCCAATGGACAGGGCCTGCGCCAGCTCGCCGAGCTGGGACTGGCGCTGCTGCTGTCGAGCCTGATCGGCTGGGAGCGGGAGGCCCACCAGAAGAGCGCGGGCCTGCGGACCCACACCCTGGTCGGCGTCGCCAGCGCGCTGATGATGGAGGTGTCGCAGCACGGCTTCACCAACGTGCTGGGCCTGGACCACGTGTCCTTCGACCCGTCCCGGGTGGCCGCCCAGATCGTCTCCGGCATCGGCTTCATCGGCGGCGGTCTGATCTTCGTACGGCGGGACGCGGTGCGCGGACTGACCACCGCCGCCACCATCTGGCTGACCTGCGCCGTCGGCATGGCCTGCGGGGGCGGGCTGCCGATCCTGGCGCTGGCCACGACCGTGCTGCACTTCCTCGTCGTACGCGGCTACCCCCGGCTCTCGCGCCGGCTCACCCCGGGCCCGGTGCCGGCCACCGTCGAGGTGCGCCTGACGTATCTGACGGGCCGGGCCCTGCTGCCGCGGCTGATGGAGGCGTGCACCAGCCGGGGCTTTCGCATCCTGGAGGTGAAGGCCGACCGGCTGCCGGGCCGCACCGACGCCGCGGCCCGGGTCCTGCTGCGCCTGGAGGGCACCGCCGACGCCGGGCGGCTGGCCTCGGAACTGTTCCACGAGGACGGCGTGGTGGACGTCGAACTGAGCCTCGGCACGGCGGAGGAGGAGGAGCAGGACGCGTAGGGCCGCCCGGCCGGACGGGTGGTGCATGGGGGGCGGGGCGGCTGGGCACCCGGGGGGCACTGTGCATCAGCGACATCACGGGTCACGCGTGCTGCTCACCGGCTGGTTCAGCTTCCCCGACGGGGAGGCGACCGCCGGGGACGTGCTGGCACTGCACCGGGCCGAGGACGTGCTGCGCCGGGCGGGACTGGCGTACGACGTCGCCTGGAGCCCTGGCTTCCGGCCGGACGCCCTGCACCTGGACGACGTGGTGCCCGGCCGGTACGGGCAGCTGGTGTTCGTGTGCGGGCCGCTGCACGGGCCCCAGGTGGAGGAGCTGCACCGGCGGTTCGCGCACTGCGCGCGGATCGCGGTCGGCACCTCTGTGCTCGACCCGGACAGCCCGGCCGTCACCGGCTTCCACCGCGTCCTGGCACGCGACGCGCCCGCCGCCGCTCCCGCCCTGGACCTCGCGGCCGGTGCCCCCGCCCTGCCGGCGCGGCCCGTGGTCGGGGTGGTCCTGACGCACGGGCAGCACGAGTACGGGCCCGCCCGCCGGCACGACGCGGTCGCCGCGGCGGTGACGTCCTGGCTGCACGGCAAGGACTGCGCCCGGCTGGAGCTGGAGACCCGGCTCGACGCGCACGACTGGCGGCTGAGCGCCACCCCCGCCCAACTGGAGTCCGTGCTCCTGCGCCTGGACCTCGTCGTCACGGACCGGCTGCACGGCATGGTGCTCGCGCTGCGCGCCGGCACACCCGCGCTGGCCGTGGACCCGGTCGCCGGGGGCGCGAAGGTGAGCGCCCAGGCGCGCGCCTGCGGCTGGCCCGCGCTGGTGCCGGCCGAGCAGCTGGAGCGGTCCGGGACCGGTGAGCTGGACCGGTGGTGGGGCTGGTGCCTGGCCTCGGGCCGGGAGGCCGCGCGGCGCATACGGGACGAGTGGGCCGCTGGGACCGGGCGGGACGCGGCCCAGGAGCTGACGGCAGCGCTGGGTGCCGCGCGGGCGGCGGGAACCTCTCCGGCGGCGGGCGCGGCGGATGCCTCCCAGGCCGCGGGGACGGCGGGAGCGGCTTCGGGGACAGCCAGAGCGGCTTCGGAGACAGTTGAAGCGGCTGCCGGGACAGCGGGAGCGGCTTCGGGGACAGCGGGAGCGGCAGAGGCGGCGGGGGCCGCGGACGCCTCGCCGGCGGCGGAGGCGTCGGACGCGGCGCGCCGGGGCCGGGCCGGAACGCCCCGCACCAGCCCGTCGCAGGCGCCGTACGGGCCCTCGGCCGGTGCCCGGCGCGATTAGGGCGAGGGGCGGCCGGGCACCCGGAACGGGACGCGGCAGGCAGCTCGGTCCCCGTAGGAGCAACAGTGTCGACAAACAGACTTCCCGATCACGAACAGCGGATCCTGGACGAGATAGAACGTGCTCTGAGCCGTGACCGCCGGCTGGTCCGGCGACTGAGTTCCACCCGGCGCCGCAGGGGCCCCGATCCCGCCCGGGTGGCGGCGTACGCCCCGCGGACGTGGACCGTCGTCCTGCTGCTGGCGGTCGCCGTCGCGCTGCTGACGGCCGGTGCCGCCACCGCCGAGCCGGGGGTGATCTGGGCGTTCGCCGCGGTGTGGCCCCTGGCGCTGTTCGCGGCGCTGCGGCTGTGGTGCGGGCGGCGCTCGCGCTCCGTCTGAGCCGTGGGGCGGCGCGGACGCGGAAGCCTCGCGCGGGGACCGTGGGACCCCTCTGGGCGGCGCGGGCCGCGGACAGCTTTGGTCAGGCGGGGCGGGCGGACGCCGAGGTGAGCAGGCGCAGGGCGTCGTGGGAGGGGCTGCCGGCCTCGGCGGTGAGGACCATGAGCCGCTGCCCCGAGCCGTCCGGGCTGTCCCAGGTGTCGCAGTCGAGGGTGAGGTCACCGGCCAGGTGGTGCCGGTAGTGCTTGGTGCCGTAGCCCGCGGTGATCACCCGGTGCTCGGCCCACCAGGTGCGGAAGTCGGCGTCGGCGGCGGAGAGGTCGGCGACGAGCCGGGCGAGTTCGGGGTCGTCGGGCCCGCCGCCCATGCGCAGGGCGGCGACGGCGTCGCGGGCGTCGTGCCGCCACTCCCGGTGCAGGGCGCGGACCACGGGGTCGGTGAACAGCAGGCGCACGTAGTTGCGCCGGTCGGGCGGCACCCGCGAGAAGTCGGTGAACAGGGCCGCCGCCGCCGCGTTCCAGGCCAGGACGTCCAGCCGGTCGCCCAGGACGACGGCGGGGGTGGCGGGGAGCTGGGCGAGCAGGCGCCGCATGGCGGGCCGCGTCCGCTGGGCGGGGCGCGGGCCGCGCGGCCGGGCGTCGGCCTTGCCCGCGAGCCGGTACAGGTAGGTCTGCTGGTCGTCGTCCAGGCGCAGCGCGCGGGCCACGGCGGCGAGCACGGAGACGGAGGCGGGGACGCGGCCCTGTTCGAGCCGGGTGTAGTAGTCGACGCTGATCGCGGCGATCCGGGCGACCTCCTCCCGGCGCAGCCCCGCGACCTTGCGGCGCGAGCCGGTCCCGGGAAGCCCGAAGTCGTCCGGGGCCAGTTCGGCCCGGCGGGCCTTCAGGAACGCCCCGAGTGCTCGGGGGTCGGACGCCACGGTCATGGCACCCATTGTCGCGCATGCGCACCGGTGCGCGGGGAGCAGCGGTGCACGCGGGGCGGCTCCGGGCGCGCGCAACGTGCCACGGGGCGGCTCTGGGCACGCCTGTCACGGGGGCGGCTCCGGGCGCGCGACCTGTCGCGGGGGCGGCTTCGGGCGCCCGCAACGTGCGCACGCGCGTGGCCGCGCGGGGTGGCCGCCTCCTCGTCACCCGGTGTAACGACGGGCCTTCGAGCGGCGCTGGCCGGCCTCCAGGAGCCGCAGCCGCGCCTCCACCTCGGGCGGGAGCACCCGGCGCTCGCGCACGATCCAGGGCAGGGCGCCCGCCGCCTCGGCGAAGGCGTGCAGGGACGTGGTGTCGCGCGGCACCGTGCGGGCCAGGTACAGGGTGCGGCGCAGGGCGGGCCCCAGCGGCCTGCGCAGCCAGGTGAACCACAGGGTGTTGCGGATGCCGTCCCGGCGGCGGCGCGTGGAGTCCCGTACCCCCGACGGATGGTGATGGATGGTCAGTTCCTCGGCGTAGGTCAGCCACCAGCCGTCCGCCGCGAGGTCGGCGGCGAGCAGTTCCTCCTCGCCGCCGAGCCACAGCCGGGGGTGGAAGCCGCCCGCGCGGCGGAACGCGTCGGTGCGCAGCACCGTCGCCGCGGCGAGGAAGGAGCCGAGCGCCGGGCCGGGCAGCCAGCGGGGGCCCGGCAGGGGCGAGTTGCGCAGTTCCTCGACGATGGGGTCCTCGGCCCCGTCCGGTTCGACGACGATGCGGGCGGTGACCGAGCCGAGCGCGGCGTGCCGGTCGAGCAGGTCGGCGGCGCCGGCGAGCGCGCCCGGCGCCCACCAGGAGTCGTCGTCGCAGAAGGCCACGTAGGGGGTGCGGACCTGGCGCACGGCCAGGTTGCGGCCGACGGCGCCGAGGTTGCGGCCGGGGCTCAGCAGCCGTACCTGCGGGTGGTGGCGGGCCACGGCGGCGGAGGTGCCGTCGGTGGAGCCGTTGTCGGTGACGATCACCTCGGGGCGTTCGGGGAGTTCGGCGAGCCGGTCGAGGGTGCGCAGCAGTTCGGGGCGGCGGTTGTGGGTGATGACCACGACGGTGGTGCGGGGATCGGTCACGGGGTGCCTCCCTGGTCCGGGCGGGACGGCCGGGGAACCGGTTCCGCGTCCAGCAGCCGTGCGGCGCGCTCGACGTACGGCGGCAGGGGACGCCGGGCGCGCACGGCGCCGGGCAGCCGGGCCAGAGCCTCGCGCAGAGCGCGCCGGGCGTGGGGGTCGTGGCGGGCGTCGGCGGCCAGCGCGCGGGTGCGGGCGAGGGCGTACGGGAGGGGGCGGCGCAGCCAGGCGGTGAGGAGTTCGTTGCGGCGTACGAGGGCGGGGCGGCCGGTGCGCGGGGCGGGGTCCGGGTGGTGGTGGGCGACCACCTCGGGGCAGTGGGTGACGCCCCAGCCGCGGGCGGCGAGGTCGTAGGCGAGCAGGGTCTCCTCGGCGCCGAAGAACAGCAGCGGGTGGAAGCCGCCGGCGTCGAGGTAGGCGGTGCGGCGGGTGACGGCGGCGCACGCGAGGAAGCCGAGGACCTGGGTGCCGGGCAGGTCGGTGGCCGGGCCCAGCGGGGAGTCGGCGAGCACCTTGTCGAGCGGGTCGGGTTCGTCCTCGGGGCCGACCAGGGTGCGGGCGGCGAGCAGGCCGAGCCGGGGGTGGCGGTCCAGGAGGCGTGCCGCCTCGGCGAGCGCGCCCGGCTCCCACCAGGAGTCGTCGTCGCTGAAGGCCACGTAGGGGGTGCGCAGGGTGCGGACGCCGTGGGTGCGGGCGGGGGCGCCCCGGTTGGAGGGCAGCGCCAGGACCCGTACCTGCGGGAACTCGCGGGCGAGCAGGTCCCGGGTGCCGTCGGTGGAGGCGTTGTCGGCGACGACGATCTCGGGGTGTTCGGGCAGGGCCAGCAGGTGCCGGAGGGTCACGGCGAGGCGCGCGGAGCGGTTGCGGGTGGCGATGACCACCCCGACGGGCCCGTGCTCGGACGCGTGTGCGTGTGCGTGTGCGTGTGCCATGGTGCCGGCCGTCCTTCGTCAGTGCGACGGCTCGGGGAGCGCGTCGAGGGCGTCCAGTGCCTCTTGCGTGGTGATCCTCAGCAGCGCCGGGTCGGGGCGGCGGCCGTGCGGGTCGCCCTGCGGGCCGTGCCACAGGGCGTGGTGGCGGGGGTCGTCCGGGGGCGGCCCCCAGCGGCTGGGCGGGACCGGGCCGCACAGGGTCACCGAGGGGGTGGCGTGGGCCACGGCGAGGTGGGCGATGCCGGTGTCGCCGCTGAGGACGGCGCGGGCACCCGCGACCAGCGCGGAGAACCGGCCGAGGGGCGGTCCGCCGCCGAACACGTCCGTGTCGGGCAGCCCGGCGCGCTTGGCGAGCGTGGCGACGAGGTCGCCCTCGTCCGGGCCGCCGGTGACGACCACCCGGTGACCGCGGGCGCGCAGCGCTCGCGCGACGCGGGCGAACCGGTCGACGGGCCACCGCCGTGCGGGGGATCCCGCGCCGGGGTGCACGACGACCGCGCCGGGGGCCGGGCAGGGGCCGGCGGGGCGGGGCAGCCGCAGGTCGGCGGGGTCGGCCGGCACGCCGTACCAGCGCAGCAGCCGGCACCAGCGGTCCCGCTCGTGCTCGTCGGCGTACCAGGGCGGCCCCTCGACGTCGGGGGTGCCGGGGTGCGCGAACGCCAGCAGGCGCCGGGGGCCCAGGGCGGCGAGCAGCCGGTGGCTGGGCGGCCCGTTGCCGTGCAGGTCGACGGCGACGTCCGGGGGCGGCCCGGACCAGGCGAGGGCGTCCGGCACGGCCCGGCCGGGCGCGGCGGCCGGCAGCAGCCGGTCGACGGCGCCCGTCGCCTCGACGAGGGGCCGCAGTTCCTCCGGCGCGGCGAGGACGATCTCGTGCGCCCGGAACCCCCGCCGCAGCGCCCGCAGGGCGGGCACCCCGGCGAGCAGATCACCGAGCCCGAGGGCACGCAGGACCAGGAGGCGCGGGGCGTCCCCTCCCCCGGGCCCGCCGGGGCCGGTCACCGGGCGCCCTCCGCCGCCCTGGCCATCAGGGCTGTCGAGGAGCGGCCGTCGAGGTAGGGCAGCAGGACGGCCTGGCCGCCCCACTCCTGGAGGAGGGCCGCCTCGGGGAGGTCGGCGCCGGCGTAGTCGCCGCCCTTGACCCAGACGTCGGGGCGGAGTTCGGCGAGGAGCCGTTCGGGGGTGTTCTCGTCGAACACGGCCACGGCGTCGACGCAGGCCAGGGCGCGCAGGACGCGCAGCCGGTCGGCGAGCGGGTTGACGGGCCGGCCCTCGCCCTTGCGGCGGCGCACCGAGGCGTCTGAGTTGACGCAGACGACGAGGCAGTCGCCGATCCGCCGGGCGGCCTGGAGCAGCCCGACGTGGCCGGCGTGCAGCAGGTCGAAGCAGCCGCCCGCGGCGACGACGGTGCCGCCGGCGCCGCGGACCCGGGCGATCAGGCCGGCGGGGTCGTCGCCCGCCGGCACGGCGTCGGCGGGGTGCGCGGTGCCGTGCAGGCCGCCCGCCCCGCCGGCGCCGACGAAGGCGCTCGCCGCGGTGACGGCGCCCTCCACGGCCTCTCCGACGAGCGCGCCGTCCGCGAGCAGTCCGGCCGCCGTGGCGGCGAACCGGTCCCCCGCACCGCACGCGTCGCCGTGATGGGCGGCGGTGACCGGCACCAGCAGCGGGTGTTCGCCGTAGGACAGCAGGGCGCCGAGGGGGCCGAGGGTGACCGCGACGGCGGCGACCCGCCAGTGCCGTACCAGCGCGGACGCCTCGTGGGCGACGGTGCGCAGTTCACCGACGCCGGGGCCGCCACCGGCTCCGCCGGCCTGCGGCCCGCCCGTCTCCCCGGTCGCCTCGCGCAGGGCGCCCGCGAAGGTGCGGGCCTCCGAGCGGGCCGGGGTGACCAGACGGGTGCCCGGGACCGGCGGACCGCCGCGCGGGTGCGGGTCCCAGACGACCGGGGGCCGCCTGAGCAGTTCGGGCCGCAGGGCGTCGGCCGCGCCCCGGCCGTAGTCGGAGACGAGGACGGCGGACGCGGCGGCGAGCACCGCGCGGGCCTCCTCGGTGGCCTCCATGGTGCGGCCGCCGCCGTGGTCGAGGCGGACCACCGGGCGGCCCTGGGCGAGGACGCGGGTCTTCTCGGGCACCTCGCCGGTCAGGGGGAGCGGGACGAGGGTCAGCCACGGTTCCAGGAGGCGCCGCAGTTCCCGCCCGGCCGGTCCGTCGTCCAGGCCGGCGACGAGGGTGACGTCACGGCCGTCGCGGGCGGCGAGGTACGCGGTGAGGGCGGCGCCGCCCGGCCGTACCCGTTCCGCGCAGTCCGCGACGACGGGTACCGGCGCGTCGGGGGCGAGCCGGTCCGCGTGTCCGGTGAGGTCGCGGTCGAGCAGAGCGTCACCGACCACGACCAGGGGTGCCTTGCCCGTCATGTCACCTCCCGCCCCGTCCGGGGGCGTCCCGTTCGAGGGCCGCGTCGAACGCGGCGCAGATCATGTGCACGGCGACCAGGTGGAGTTCCTGCACGGTGGCCGTGGAGGCGCCGGCCGCGCACAGCGCCTCGTCGCTGCCCGCGCTCAGCGGGTTGGGCGCCGGACCGGTGAGCGCCCACACCCGCAGGCCCGCGGCGCGGCCCGCGGCGGCGGCCGAGAGCAGGTTGGCGCTGGCGCCGCTGGTGGAGAGCAGCACGAGGACGTCGCCGGGCCGGCCGTGGGCGCGCGCCTGGCGGGCGAACACCTCGTCGACGCCGTAGTCGTTGGCGATGGCGGTGGTGCTGGAGGTGTCGGCGTGCAGGGCGATCGCGGAGTACGGCGGGCGGTCGTCGCGGTAGCGGCCGACGAGTTCGGCGGTCAGGTGCTGGGCCTGGGCGGCGCTGCCGCCGTTGCCCGCGGCGAGCAGCCGTCCCCCGCCGCCGAGGACGGCGGCGAGCCGTTCGCCCCAGCGCTGGGTGATGTGCGCGCAGCCGCGGAACTGTCCGAGGGCGACGAGGAGTTCGTCGCAGTGTCCGAGGACGGACGGTGTTCCGACACTCATGGGGTCACCTCCGGGTACGGGAAGCCGGTGCGGGGAAGGCCGTGTCCGTCACACGCGACCTCCGTCTCGACGTTCATCACGCGACCTCCGTCTCGACGTTCATCACGCGACCTCCGTCTCGACGTTCATCACGCGACCTCCGTCTTGACCTCGTGCTCGGCGCTGACCCGCCGGTAGACCTGTTCGGCGCCGTCGGCCACGCGCCGCCAGGTGAAGCGGCCGAGCACGCGTTCGCGGCCGGCGCTGCCGTAGCGGCGGCGGGTGCGCTCACTGCCGAGCAGGTCGCGCACGGCGGCGGCGACCGCCGCGGTGTCGCCCTGGGGGACGAGCCGGCCGGTGCGTCCGTCGGCGACGGAGTCGCGGTGGCCGCCCACGTCGGTGGCGACGACCGGCACGGCGCACGCCATCGCCTCCAGCGGGACGATCCCGAACGGTTCGTAGGCCGGGGTGCACAGCACCAGGTCGGCGCTGCGCATCAGCGCGGGCATCCGGGCCGGGTCGACGGCGCCGAGCAGCCGTACCCGGTCGCCGACGCCTTCGCGGGCGGCCAGGTCCAGGAGCCGCCGGGCCTCGGGGTCGGTGTGCAGCAGCGCGGGCGGCGGGCCGCCGGCGAGCAGGAGTTCGGTGTCGGGGATCCGGGTGAGGGCGCGGATCGCCTGGTCGTAGCCCTTGCGGCGGACCAGCCGGCCGCAGGAGAGCAGCCGGTGCCGGTGGGTGCGGGCGGGGGCGGGCGCGGTGGCGGGGTCCGCGCCGGGGTGGAAGTGGGCGGAGTCGACGCCGCAGGGGACGACACAGACGCGGTTCGGGGAGATGCCCATGGCGGCGAGTTCGTGGACCTCGTCGGAGCAGGTGGCCAGCACCCGGTCGCAGGTGCGGCCGATCTGCCGTTCGATGCCGATGCGTTCGAGCGGGCTGGTGTCCTCGCGGCCCTGGTGGCGGCGCTTGACGGTGCCCAGGGCGTGGAAGGTCTGGATGACGGGGACGCCGTGCGGGCCCGCGCCGAGCAGGGAGGCCATGCCGGACATCCAGAAGTGCGCGTGCACCACGTCGGGCCGCTCCTGGCGCCAGACGCGCGCCAGGTGGGCGCCGAAGGACGGCATGTGCGCGAACAGGGCGTCCTTGGGGATGACTTCGGGCGGCCCGGCCGGTACGTGCTCGACGACGGCGCCGCCGGGCAGCGGCACCCGGTCGGGCAGGTCCGGGTCGTCGCGCCGGGTGTGGACGGTGACGTCGTGTCCGCGGCGCGCCAGTTCCTCGGTGAGGCGGGCGACATACACGTTCTGGCCACCGGCGTCGACCCCGCCGAGCGCGGCGAGCGGGCTCGCGTGCTCGGACACCATGGCGATCCTCATCGGGTGACCTCCTTCAGCAGCCGCTCCCAGTCGTCCAGGAAGCGGGTCAGTCCGTAGCGGGCGAGCGCGGCGGAGCGCGCCGCCTCGCCGGCCGCGCGGGCGCGCGACGGGTCGGCGACGAAGTCCCGTACGGCGTCGGTGAGTACGTCGATCCGGTTGGAGACCACTCCGGCGCCGGGCGGCACCGCCTCGGTGACCTCGGTGGTGGCGAGGGCGACCACGGGCATGCCCAGGTGCATCGCCTCCAGCAGGGACAGCCCGAGGGAGGTCCAGCGGACGGGGTGGAGGTAGAGGCGGCGCCGGGCCATCTCCGAGTGCAGTTCCTTCTGCACCAGTTCGTGGACCCGGCAGCGTTCGGGCGGCAGTCCGACGTGTTCGGCCAGGCCGTCGGTCCCCATGCCGAAGACGTCCAGCGCAGCCGCCCGCGCGAAGGCGGGCAGCAGATCCGTGCCCGTCGTACGGCCGCGCCGCACGGGCTCGTTGACGACGACGGCGGCGTGCGGGACCTCGCCGGTCCACAGCGGGCCGGGGTCGACGATGCCGTGTTCGACGACGGCGGTCTCGGCGCGGCCCGCGTCCCACATCAGCCGGTTGAAGTGGGTGACGTGGACGAGCGGGATGCCGGCGGGCAGGTCGGCCACGGGGTGCCGGGTGTCGGGCACGTCGCCGTGGGGGGCGTTGTGCTCCAGGTAGACCATCGGCGGGGTGCGGCCGAGCCAGCGCCGTACGAGGCCGTACTCGTGGGGGCGCTGGAGGACCACGAGGTCGATGCCGGCGTCCCGCAGCCGCTCGGGCGGGAGTTCGACGACGGAGTCGGGCCAGTCGAAGGTGCGGGCGCGGCCGAGGCCGTCGGGGCCGCGGTCGGGGGTGACGGGGACGAGGTAGGTGTGCGGGCCCTGGACGAACGCGGTGGTCCAGGAGCCGTGCACGTGCCAGATGAGGATCCTCACGGCTTCATCACCTTCTCCACGGCGGCGAGCACGTCGGTGGCGGTCACCGACTCCAGGCAGGGGTGGCCGGGCACCGGGCAGGTGCGGGCGCGGCTGCCGGCGCACGGGGCGTCCTGGTCGCCGAGCAGGACGTACGCGACGCCGTAGGGCCGCCAGCGTCCGGCGGGCACCACCGGGGCGAACAGGGAGACGACGGGGGTGCCGACGGCGGCGGCGAGGTGGGCGGGGCCCGTGTTGCCGGTGACGACCGCGCGGGCCCGGGCCAGGACGCCGGAGAGTTCGGCGGCCCCGGTGCGGCCGCCGAGGTCGAGGCCGTGGCGGCCGGCCACGTGCGCGGTCAGGTCCTTCTCTCCCCCGCCCCCGGTGACGACCACCCGGTGTCCGGCGGCGGTGAGTTCCCGTACGGCCTGCGCGCACCGCTCCCGGCTCCAGGCGCGGGCGGGGACGCTGGCCCCCGGGTGCAGGACGACGTACGGCTCGCCGCCGGTGAGGTGGGCCGTCGCGGGCGGGGGCAGGACGCGCAGCCGTCCGTCGTCGGGGCGCGGGAACCCGGCGGCCGCGGCGAGGTCGAGGGCGGCCTCGGCCTCGTGGGCGTGCGGGAGGCGGCGGTGGCGTACGTCGAGCAGGGAGCCGGGGTAGTCCACGCTGTCGGCGGCGATGTGCCGTACGCCGGCCAGCCGCAGCAACAGGGCGGTGGGCAGCGGGGACTGGTGGAAGGAGGTGAGGACGAGCGCGGTGTCGGCGTCGATGGCGTCGAGCAGCTTCTCGATCTCGGCGCGGTCGACGGGCGGCGGCTCGAATCCGGCCCAGGGCGCGTCCCACACGAGGATCTCGTCGACCCCGGGCAGCAGCCGCGCGGCGGGTTCGCCGCGCGGCCCGCACAGCAGGGCGACCCGCTCGGCCCGGGCGGCGACGGCCCGCACGGCGGGCCCGGCGAGCAGCACGTCGCCGAAGCTGTCGAGGCGGGTGACGATCGCCTTCATCGCGGCCACCGCCCCGGGTCCGCGCCGGCGGGGGCGGCTGGGCGCTCGCCGGCCGGGGACCCGGCCAGCAGGGAGCGGACGGCCGTCAGGAGGTCGGGGGCCACGTGTCCGGCCGCGGCGGTCTCCTCGGGGCGGGTGACCGGGGTGGGGACGAGGATGGCGCGGGCGCCCGCGCGGCGGGCGGCCTCCACGTCGCTGCCGATGTCGCCGATGACCACGACCGTGGCGGGCTCGGCGCACAGCTGTCCGGCCGCCCGGAGGATCAGGCCGGGTTCCGGCTTGCGGCAGCGGCAGCCGTCGCCGGGGCCGTGCGGGCAGACGGCCCACACGTCGAACGGGCCGAGGAGTTGGTCGACGCGGTCGTGGACGCGGCGGACGTCGGCGGCGGTGATCAGGCCGCGGGCCACGCCCGACTGGTTGGTGACGACACCGGTGGCGATGCCGTGCTGCCGCAGCAGCCGCACCGCCTCGCGGGCGCCCTCGACCGGACGGACCCGGTCGGGGTCGCCGTTGTAGGGGACGTCCTCGACGAGGGTGCCGTCGCGGTCGAAGAGCACGGCCCGGAGCGGCTTCACGGGGCCACCTCCGGCCAGGCGGGCGCCGCCCGGTGGCGCCACCGCCCGCTGAGCCAGTGCCAGGTGGCGGCGGGCGGGATGAGGACGCTGGTGACGGCCATGGTGGTCACCTCGTCCCGGGTGCGCGGCCCGGGGACGATCCGCGCCCGGGCGAACTCGGCGGTGCCCGCCGCCCAGCCGAGCGCGGCCAGCGCGGCGAGCCGGGGCCGGCCGGCCGCGGCGAGGACGCAGGCGGCGGCGCCCGCGGCGGTGACGGCGAGGTGGGTGCGGATGCGTCCGCGCGGGGCGACCGCCTTGTGCCACCAGTCGGGCCCGTGCAGGCGCAGCATCAGCGCGTCGTCGGCGTTGCCGCGCTGGGCGCGCAGCGACACCCAGCGGTCGGCGGGGCGCACGGGATGGCGGGTGGTGCGGCGGCCCTGGCGGATGCGCCACCCGGCGTCGAGGACGCGCAGCGCGAGGTCGGCGTCCTCGCGGAAGGCGCGCCGGAAACGTTCGTCGAACCCGGCGACCTGCTTGAGGGCGTCGGTACGGTAGGCCATGTCGGCGGTGATCCAGCGGGCCCGTGCCAGCCCGGCGGTGCTGCGCTCCCAGTCGGTGGGACGCCGTTCGCCGGGCAGGGGTACGGCGATGACGCCCTGGACGGCCGCGGTGTCGGGGCTCGCCTCGGCGAGGTCCTCGGCCAGCTGGTCGCACCAGTGCGGGCCGACCTGGACGTCGTCGTCGAGGAAGGCGACCCAGGGGGCGGTGACCGCGCGCAGGCCGGTGTTGCGGGCGGCGGCCGGGCCGCGGCCACTGCTGGTGAGCACGGTGGTGCGGGCCCGCAGGTCGCCCAGCACGGCCAGCGCGTGCTCCAGTGCGCCGGGTTCGGGATCGGGCCGGTCGTCGACGAGGACGATCTCCTCGGGCCGCGGCCCGTGCGCGGCGGCGAGCGCGGCCAGGCAGTCGGCCAGGGTGTCCCGGGCGAGCGTGGGGACGACCACGGCGTAGGCGGGGTGGGCGGCGGGGCCGTTCATGCGTACGCCCTCGTCCTGCGCACCGCGTACGGGCCGATGGCCAGCAGGTCGACGGGTGCGGAACCGAAGCACTCCAGCGCGTCGCGCGGGTCGTCGACCATGGGCCGGCCGGCGGTGTTGAGGCTGGTGTTGACGACGACGGGCAGCCCGGTGCGGCGTTCGAAGCCGCGCAGCATCCGGGCGACCAGCGGTTCCTGCCGCTCGTCGACGGTCTGGATGCGGGCGGTGCCGTCGACGTGCACCACGGCGGGGATGCGGTCCCGCCAGTCGCGGTGGACGTCGTGCACGAAGAGCATGTACGGGCTGGGCAGCGGGCCCTCGAACAGTTCGTGGGCGCGTTCGGCGAGCACCATGGGGGCGACCGGCCGGAACTCCTCGCGGCCCTTGACCCGGTTGAGCCGTTCCAGGTTCTCGGCGCGGCCGGGGTGGGCGAGCAGGGAGCGGTGGCCGAGGGCGCGCGGTCCGTACTCGCTGCGGCCCTGGAACCAGGCGACGACGCCGTCGCGGGCCAGTTCCCGCGCGACCTCCTCGGCGATGTCCCCGGGCCGCTCGTAGGGGACGCCCGCCTCCTCCAGCCAGGCCCGCAGCTCCTCGTCGCTCCAGCCCCGGCCCAGGTCGGCGCCGGGCATCGGCGCGGGGGCGCCGCCCTCGCTCGCGGCCAGGTACAGGGCGCCGCCGAGCGCGGTGCCGGCGTCACCGGCGGCGGGCTGCACCCACACGTGCCGGTACGGGCCCCGCGCGGCGATCTTGGAGTTGGCGACGCAGTTGAGGGCGACGCCGCCGGCCAAGGCGAGCGCGTCGCCGCCCGCCTCGCGGTGCAGCCAGTGCACGAGTTCGAGCAGCACCTCCTCCAGGACGGCCTGGCAGCTGGCGGCGAGGTCGGCGTGGTCCTGGGTCCAGGCTTCGTCCTTCGCGCGCGGCGGGGCGAGGGCGCCCCAGTCGACGCCGTGGGCGCGGAAGCCGCCGTCGCCGGTGGCGTGGACGTACTGGCGCAGCTGGGGCAGGAAGCGCGGTTTGCCGTAGGAGGCGAGCGCCATGACCTTGTACTCGTCGCTGCTGCGCAGGAACCCGAGGTGGGCGGTCAGCTCCTCGTAGAGGAGGCCGAGGGAGTGGGGCAGCGCCTGCGCGGCGAGGGTGTCGAGCTTGCCGTCGTGGAAGCGGCCCGCCAGGTGGGAGGCGGCCTCGCCGCGGCCGTCCAGGACCAGGACGGCGCTGTCGGGGTGCGGGGAGGCGGGTCCGGCGGAGGCGGCGTGCGCGATGTGATGCGGCACGAACACGACCTTGGCCGGGTCCAGGCCGGGCAGCGCCTCGGCGAGGAACTCGGGGGCGCGGCGCGCGTACTCCAGGCGCAGCGGGTCCCACGGGTCGAACAGGCCGAGGTCGGCGGCGGGCCGGGCGAGGGCGGGGTCGAAGGAGTAGGTGACGGCGTCCAGCTCGCCGGGGCGCAGCCCCGCGTGGTCGAGGCACCAGCGGGCGGAGAGTTCCGGCAGTTCCCACGCGGAGAACGGCACCGGGCGCTTGCCGTGCTTGCGGCGGCTGAAGCGCTCCTCCTCGCCGGCCGCGACCGTGCGGCCGTCGACGACGAGGGCGGCGGCGGGGTCGTGGAACAGGGCGTTGATTCCAAGGATGCGCATGGGGTGGGCTCCGTCCCGTTGCGGCGGGGGCCTTCCGGCGGGGACCTGGGGGTCGGGGTCGGTCCGGTGCTATTGGGGCATATGTGGCATTCCGGGCTTCTGGGTGCCGCGCCACAGCTGTCTCAAACACCTGAAGCCAACTGGCACCGGTGAGGGCCGAGGGGCGACAGAGCCAGGGGTGGCGTTCACGGTGCGTGAACACCGCTGGTCGCGGGGCCGCGGCAGGGTTCAGGTCCCGGGGTCGGCTCGGTTCAGGTCCCGGGGTCGGGGCCGGCTCGGTTCAGGTGCCGGGGTCGGCTCGGTTCAGGTCCCGGGGGTCGGGGCCGGCTCAGTCCAGGTGGCTGGGGCGGCTCCGGCCCGGCCCGGGGGTAGCCGGGCTCGGACGGCCCCTTACGTCACCGCCGCCTCCGGACCGCGACCGCGGCTCCGGGCCCGGGACCGGCCGCTGCGGCGCCCGGCGGCGGCCGTTCTCAGGCCGCCGCGGCCCGCGTGAACCAGCCGATGGTCCGTTCCAGCCCCTGGTCCCAGGGCACGCGCGGCTGCCAGCCCAGGCGCTCCCGGGCGAGGCGGGTGTCGGGGCGGCGGCGGCCGGGGTCGTCGACGGGGCGGTCGACGAAGCGGATGCGGGAGGCGGAACCCGTCAGTTCCACGATCCGGCGGGCCAGCTCCAGCACGGTGATCTCGTCGCCGCCGCCGATGTTGACCGGCCCCGGCTCGTCCGAGGCGGCCAGGGCGAGGATGCCGTCGACGGTGTCGTCGACGTAGCACAGGGACCGGGTCTGGCTGCCGTCGCCCGCGACCGTGAGCGGCGCGCCGTCCAGGGCCTGCGCGATGAAGGTGGGCACGGCCCGGCCGTCGCCGGTGCGCATCCGGGGGCCGTACGTGTTGAAGATGCGCACGATGGCGGTGTCGGTGGCGTGGACGCCGCGGTGCGCGGTGACCAGGGCCTCGGCGAAGCGCTTGGACTCGTCGTAGACGCTGCGCGGGCCGACCGGGTTGACGTTGCCCCAGTAGGTCTCGCGCTGCGGGTGTTCGAGCGGGTCGCCGTAGACCTCGGAGGTGGAGGCGAGCAGGAAGCGGGCGCCGTCGGCACGGGCGCGCTCCAGGGCGTTGCGAGTGCCGGTGCTGCCGACGTCGAGGGTCTGCAGGGGCAGCCGCAGGTAGTCGGCGGGCGAGGCGGGACAGGCGAAGTGCAGGACCAGGTCGAAGCGGCCGGGCAGGCCGCGTACGGCGTCGGGGTCCGTGGCGTCGGCGCGGACGAAGTGGAATCCACGCCGTCGCTCCAGTTCGGCCACGTTGGCGTGGCTGCCGGTGGACAGGTCGTCCAGGCAGACGACACCGGTGCCGGCGTCGAGCAGCCGTGCGCACAGGTGGGATCCGACGAAGCCGGCACCGCCGGTCACCAGGGCCCGGTGCCACTCGCGTCCGCTCACGGGACTCTCCTCCCTCTCGCCCTCCCCGCGTTCACTCAGATGTCGGCTTGAGTAACCCGGTGACAGAACGGCACACATCACCCCCTTCCGGTGGCCGACCACCTCGACCACTTGTGCGACGGCTCTTTATTCGACCCCGCTATACACCGCGTACATACGCCCTCTGTAAAGTCCCGCGCATGCCTTCCTTGACCAAGAAGACCAGGAAAAGCGGGAGAACGGGGAGAACCGGAACGGGATTCCGCGCGATCACCGCGCTGGCGGCCGCGGCCGGCCTGACGCTGGGCCTGAGCGGCTGCACGAAGGTCGACGCGACCAGCCCGAGCACCGCCCGGACCCAGGCCGCGGCGGGTGCCCCGGGCCGGTTCGGTCCGGTCGACTGCCGGCAGGCCAAGTGCATCGCACTGACCTTCGACGCCGGGCCGAGCGAGAACTCCGCGCGGCTGCTGGACATCCTGAAGGAGAAGAAGGTTCCCGCGACCTTCTTCCTGCTCGGGGCGCGGCACATCGACAAGTACCCCGAGCTGGTCAAGCGGATGGCGGCCGAGGGCCACGAGGTGGCCAGCCACACCTGGGACCACAAGATCCTCACCGAGATATCCGAGGCCCAGATACGCGACGAGCTGCGGCGCCCCAACGAGGCGATAGAGCGGCTGACGGGCCGCAAGCCCACGCTGATGCGCCCGCCGCAGGGCCGGACCAACGACACCGTCCAGAAGATCTCCGAGGAGATGGGCATGTCGGAGGTCCTGTGGAGCGTGACGGCGAAGGACTACACCACGACCGACTCCGACCTGATCGAGAAGCGCGTCCTGGACCAGGCGTCCCGCGACGGGATCATCCTGCTGCACGACATCTACGCCGGCACGGTGCCCGCCGTGCCCGGCATCATCGACGCGCTGAAGGAGCGGGGGTACGTGTTCGTCACCGTGCCGCAACTGCTGGCGCCCGGCAAGCCGGTCCCGGGCAAGGTGTACCGCCCCTGACCTCCGGGAGGAACCGCCGGACGCGGCCGCTGTGAAGGCGGGCCGCGCCGCTGTCAGGTGCGGGGCGTGAGCCGGCGCCGGAAGCGCAGGGCCGGCCGGCCGTTGATCGTCAGCTCGCCCTCCTCGGTGAAGCCGTTGCGGGCGAGCACCGTCCGGGAGGCCGGATTGCCCACGTGGGCGGCCGCGGTGAGCGCGCGCAGCCCGTACGTCCCGGCGGCCAGCCGGCACACCTCCCGCACCGCGGCCGTCGCGACACCCCGGCCGGCGGCGCGCTCCCCGATCCGGTAGCCCAGCTCGGCCGACCCGTCGGCGACGTCGACGAGGTTCACCCGGCCCAGCAGCGTGCCCTGTTCGTCGAGGACCAGGTGGAAGTGGCACACACCGGCGTCCTGTTCGGCGAGCAGGGCGCGGTGGCGGTCCGCGAAGTGCGTGAAGTACGCGTCCCCGCGGTCCGTGATGAAGCGGGCGAAGTAACTCCGGTTCTCCCGCTCGAAGGCCAGCACCGCCTCGGCGTGGTCGGGCCGCAGCCGCTCCAGGATCACCATGGGCGCAGCATACGGCCGGCCGGGTGCGGGCCGGGGGCGAAGCCGTCGTCGCGGGGCCCGCGCTGTCTACGATCGTGCCGTGGTCACCTTCCGCCTGGAACGCACACCGCCGCTGCCCGTCGACGAGGCCTGGCGGCGGCTCACCCGGTGGCCCCGGCACGGCGGCGCGGTGCCGCTGACCCGCGTCACCGTGCTCACCCCCGGGCCCACCCGCGAGGGCACCCGCTTCGTCGCCCGCACCGAAGTGGGCCCCCTGCGCTTCGCCGACCCCATGGAGGTGACCGTCTGGCGCCCGCCCGCCGACGGCGGACCGGGCCTGTGCCGGCTGGAGAAACGGGGCCGTACGATCCTGGGCCGGGCCGAGATCGAGGTGCGGCCGGGCCCCGGTGGCCGCGCGTGCGTGCGGTGGCGGGAGGAGCTGCGGGTGCGCTTCCTGCCCGCCGTCTTCGACCCGCTCCTGCACCTCGTGGCACGGGCGGTCTTCGGCCGCGCGATGGACGGACTGCTGCGGCAGCCGTGACAGCGGGACGCGACCGGCGACGGCGGCCGGTGACCGGGCCCGGGAGCCGGCGAGGGCTCGGCGGTGGGCCTCGGCCTGGGGGCGGGCCTCGCTCGGTGGCGGGCTGCCCGGAAGTGTCATCAGGCGGGACCAGGCTGGCGGGCTGCGCCCCGGCCCGGGAGCCGGCAACGGCTCGGCCGGGGGCCTCAGTCCTGCGGGTGGGCCTCGCTCGGTGGCGGGCCGTCCGGCGGTGCCAACAGGCGGGACCAGGGCGTGCGTCCGGCGGTGGCCAGCAGGATGCGTTCGCGGGGTGGTTCGGGGCCGACGGGGCGCCAGACGAGATCCGTGTCCGCGCTCGAGCCGGACCGGGGACGCAGCGCCACCACGTCGTCGTGGGCGAGGAGCGCGTGGCGGAACAGGGTGTGGCTGCCCGTGTCCTCGACGAGGGTCGCCGGGTGCCAGCCGTGTTCCGCGAGCCGGGCGAGGACGGCGGAAGCGTAGCTGGGCGCCCTGCGTTCCGGGAACCACAGCAGCCGCTGGCCGGCCATGTCGCTCCAGGTCAGTTCCGTACGGACGGCGAGGGGGTGGTGGCGGCCGAGCACGACGCCCAGGGGTTCGTCCCCCACCGTCCGCAGTTCCAGGCCCGCCTCGTCGTCCACCGGGGCCCGCAGGACGCCGAAGGCCAGCGCTCCGCTGCGCAGCAGCTCGCCCTGGCGCCCGGAGTCGACCTGTTCGTAGACCGGGCGCAGCGGGCGGGCGGCCGTCAGGATCCGCTCGGCGCGGCGCAGCACGTCGTGCGGTACGCCGCGGCACACGCCCACCGTCGCGGTCACCGGCACGGCACGGGCGGCGGCGACCGCCGAACCCAGCGCGTGCTGCGCCTGGCGGACGCCGGTCAGCAGCAGCCGGCCCGCTTCGGTGAGTTCCATGCCCCGGGGCAGCCGCCGGAACAGCGGTGCGCCGACGCGCCGTTCGAGCAGCCGCAACTGCTGGCTCAGGCTCGGCTGGGCGATCCGCAGCCGCCGGGCGGCCTCCGTGACCGTGCCGGCCTCGGCGACGGCGGCGAAGTAGCGCAGGTGGCGCAGCTCCAGGTCGGGGAACTCCAGCGGCGCAGCCATAGGTGCCAGCCTATAGGTGCCTCGGCGGCCGGTCCTGGTGCGGACGGGTCCGCGCGCCCTTGAGTGGGGTCATGTACGTCATCGTGTTCCGATACCAGGCACCGCTGGAGACCATCGACTCCCTCAAGGAGGCCCACTACGCCCATCCCGAGGGGGTGTTCGGGCAGGGACTGGTCCGGCTGGCCGGGCCGCTGGAGCCCCGTACGGGCGGGGTGGTCCTGGCGGAGGGCCCGCAGGCGGCGGTGGAGGCCGCCGTCGCCGCGGACCCGTTCGTCACCAGCGGCGCCGCCACCGCGGAGATCCTCCGCTTCCACCCCACATGGCGGCCGGAGGAGAGCCCGGCCTCCCTTTGACCGGCCATCGCGGGAGAGCCGGGCCGCACGCTGCACGCGACGCGGTGCTCGCCCTCGTCTTCGCCCGGCCGGTACCGCTGCCGCCGACGGCCCGTCAGGGTGAGGATCGGCTGGGGCGCGCCGCCCCGCACCGCCCCGAACACCGACCGGGACGCACCGCCCCGGGACGGCGAGGACGACACCCGGACCACGGCGAGGCGGCCGGCGCGGCACGCGCGGACGCGGCACGCGACCGGCGCCGGCGCGGCACGGGGCGGACGCGGGACGCGTTCGGCGTTCGGCGCGGCCCCGGCCGGCGGAAGTGACCGTTCAGGCCACCGACCCGATCCGCTGCGCGGGCATCGGCGCCGGGTCGTGGTGGATGGGGGTGTGCGCGCCGGTCAGGGCGACGCCGCTGCCGCCGCGGCGGCAGGCGACGATCTCCGCGGCGATGGACAGGGCCGTCTCCTCCGGTGTGCGGGCGCCGAGGTCGAGGCCGATGGGCGACCTGAGCCGGGCCAGTTCCAGGTCGGTGACGCCGACGTCGCGCAGGCGTGCGTTGCGGTCGAGGTGGGTGCGCCGGGAGCCCATGGCGCCGACGTACGCCACCGGCAGCCGCAGCGCGCGTTCGAGCAGGGGCACGTCGAACTTGGCGTCGTGGGTGAGGACGCACAGGACGGTGCGGCCGTCGACGTCGGTGTTCTCCAGGTACCGGTGCGGCCACTCGACGACGATCTCGTCGGCCTCCGGGAAGCGGGCCCGGGTGGCGAAGACGGGGCGGGCGTCGCAGACCGTCACCCGGTAGCCGAGGAACTTGCCCATCCGCACCAGCGCGGAGGCGAAGTCGATCGCGCCGAAGACGATCATGCGGGGCGGCGGTACGGAGGACTCGACGAGGACGGTGAGCGGGGCGCCGCAGCGCGAGCCCTGCTCGCCGATCTCCAGGGTGCCGGTGCGGCCGGCGTCGAGGAAGGCGGCCGCCTCGGCGGCCACCGTGCGGTCCAGTTCGGGGTGGGCGCCGAAACCGCCCTCCGAGGAGCCGTCCGGGCGCACCAGCAGGGGCCGGCCGAGGAGTTCGGCCGGGCCGGTGACGATCCGCGCGACCGCCGCCGCCTCCCCACGGGCGGCGGCGGCCAGCGCGGTCGCGAACACCGGGCGGGCCGGACCGTCGGCCCGTACCGGTGCGACCAGGATGTCGATGACGCCGCCGCAGGTCAGACCCACGGCGAAGGCGTCCTCGTCGCTGTACCCGAAGCGCTCCAGGACGGTCTCGCCGTCCTCCAGGGCCTGCCGGCACAGTTCGTAGACCGCGCCCTCCACACAGCCGCCGGAGACCGAGCCGATCGCCGTGCCGTCGGTGTCCACCGCCAGGGCGGCACCGGGCCGGCGCGGGGCGCTGCCGCCGACGGCCACCACGGTGGCGACGGCGAAGGTGCGGCCCTGCTCGACCCACCGGTTCAGTTCCTCGGCGATGTCCAGCATCTGTCGTCTCCTTACAGCGGTCGTGTGAAGGGCGGGGGCGGCTCGGTCAGTGGACGCCGAGCCAGCCCTCGATCGGGTTGAGGGCGAAGTACACGAGGAAGACGGCCGTCAGGGCCCACATGAAGGCCCCGATCTCCCGGGCCTTGCCCTGGGCGACCTTGATGATCGTGTACGAGACCACGCCGGCGGCGACACCGGGCGTGATGGAGTACGTGAACGGCATGATGACCACCGTCAGGAAGACCGGGATCGCGGTGGCGCGGTCCCCCCAGTCGACGTGCCGTGCGTTCATCATCATCATCGCGCCGATGACCACCAGGGCCGCGGAGGCGACCTCGGAGGGGACGATCGCGGTGATCGGGGTGAAGAAGAGGCAGGCGGCGAAGAACAGGCCGGTGATCACGGAGGAGAAGCCCGTGCGGGCGCCCTCCCCCACGCCGGTGGCGGACTCGACGAAGACGGACTGGCCCGAGCCGCCCGCGACACCGCCGATCACACCGCCGGCGCCGTCGATGAACAGGGCCTTGGACAGGCCGGGCATCCGGCCCTTGTCGTCGGCGAGGTTCGCCTCGGTGCCGACGCCGATGATGGTGGCCATCGCGTCGAAGAAGCCGGCCAGCACCAGCGTGAAGACGATCACGGTGACCGTCATGACGCCGACGTCGCCCCAGCCGCTGAACGACACATGTCCGAAGAGCGAGAAGTCGGGCATCGAGACGGGGCTGCCGTGGAGCTCGGGGGCGCCGTTCACCCACTGCTTGGCGTTGATGACGCCGGTCCCGTTCAGGACCGCGGCGACGACGGTGCCGCCGATGATGCCGATGAGGATGGCACCGGGCACGTTGCGGGCCTGGAGGGCGAAGATCAGCAGCAGGGTGGCGGCGAAGAGGAGCACCGGCCAGCCGGACAGCTCACCGCCGGGGCCGAGGACCACGGGGCCGCCGCCGGGCGACGGGTTGCGGCCGACGAACCCGGCCTTGACCAGGCCGATGAAGGCGATGAACAGGCCGATGCCCATGGTGATGCCGTGCTTGAGCGGCAACGGGATCGCATTCATGATCATCTCGCGCAGGCCGGTGACGACCAGCAGCATGATCACGACACCGTAGGCCACACACATGCCCATGGCCTGCGGCCACGTCATGTTGGGCGCCACCTGCGTGGAGATGACACCGGACACGGACAGGCCGGCGGCGAGGGCGAGGGGCACCTTGCCGACGAAGCCCATGAGCAGGGTGGTGAACGCCGCGCCGAGCGCGGTCGCGGTGATCAGGGCCTTCTGGCCCAGGGTGTCCCCGGCGACGTCCTTGCCGGAGAGGATGACGGGATTGAGCAGCAGGATGTACGCCATCGCCATGAAGGTCGTGACACCGCCGCGCACCTCACGCGCGACCGTGGATCCCCGCCGGGATATGTGGAAGTACCGGTCGAGCCAGGACCGTCCCGCCGGGACGCGGCTGCCCGCGCCCGCGTCTTCGGCGGCGGTCCTCGGCTCCACTGACTGCTGGGTCATGGGGCCAACTCCCAAGGTTCATAGGGACACCCGTGAAAGCCCTTCCTGGGCACGGGATTTGGGAATGGACGGCCCGGGGGACGGCCCGAGACGAACCTCGTTGCTGGTACTTCAAGGGCCGCGAGCGGAGCGGAACTCGAAGAGGTGGGGGGGAGTGCTCCGGGCGGCGCGGAAGGTGTGACGTTCCGGTGCGCCGCCCGGAGGGTCTGCCGTTTCTCCGGTCCGGCCGGCCGGGCCCGTGGGCCCGGCCGGTCCGTTCGGGAGTGCTACGCCTTGCCGGTGAGGTGCTCCGGCCGGACCGGCGTGCGGGGGAGTTCCAGTCCGGTCGCGTTCCGGATCGCCGCGAGGACGGCCGGGGTGGACGAGAGGGTGGGGGCCTCGCCGATGCCGCGCAGCCCGTAGGGGGCGTGGTCGTCGGCGAGTTCGAGCACGTCGACCGGGATGGTCGGCGTGTCGAGGATGGTGGGGAGCAGGTAGTCCGTGAAGGAGGGGTTCCTGACCTTCGCCGTCTTCGGGTCGACGATGATCTCCTCCATGATGGCGATGCCCAGGCCCTGGGTGGTGCCGCCCTGGATCTGCCCGATGACGGAGAGCGGGTTGAGCGCCTTGCCGACGTCCTGCGCGCAGGCCAGCTCGACGACCTTCACCAGGCCGAGTTCGGTGTCGACCTCGACGACGGCGCGGTGCGCGGCGAAGGAGTACTGGACGTGGCCGTTGCCCTGTCCGGTGCGCAGGTCGAAGGGCTCGGTCGGCCGGTGCCGCCACTCCGCCTCGACCTCGACGGCCTCGTCCTCCAGGACGTCCACCAGGTCGGCGAGGACCTCGCCGCCGTCGGTGACGACCTTGCCGCCCTCCAGCAGGAGTTCGGCGGTGGCCCACGCGGGGTGGTAGGAGCCGAACTTGCGCCGGCCGATCTCCAGGACCTGCTCACGCACGAGTTCGCAGGAGTTCTTGACCGCGCCGCCGGTGACGTACGTCTGCCGGGAGGCCGAGGTCGAACCCGCCGAACCGACCTGGGTGTCGGCCGGGTGGATGGTCACCTGGGTGACGCCCAGTTCGGTGCGGGCGATCTGCGCGTGCACGGTGACGCCGCCCTGGCCGACCTCCGCCATCGCCGTGTGCACGGTGGCGACCGGCTCACCGGCGACGACCTCCATGCGCACCTTGGCCGTGGAGTAGTCGTCGAAGCCCTCGGAGAAGCCGACGTTCTTGATGCCGACGGCGTACCCGACACCGCGGACGACGCCCTCGCCGTGCGTGGTGTTGGACAGGCCGCCGGGCAGCTGCCGTACGTCCGGGCCCTCGCTGGACTCCCACTGGCGCTCGGGCGGCAGCGGCATCGCCTTGACGCGGCGCAGCAGTTCGGCGACGGGCGCCGGGGAGTCGACCGGCTGCCCGGTCGGCATGACCGTGCCCTGCTCCATGGCGTTGAGCCGGCGGAACTCCACCCGGTCCATGCCCACCTTGTCGGCGAGCTTGTCCATCTGCGCCTCGTAGGCGAAGCACGCCTGGACCGCGCCGAAGCCGCGCATGGCGCCGCAGGGCGGGTTGTTGGAGTAGAGGGCGATGGCCTCGATGTCCACGTCGTCGATGACGTACGGTCCCGCCGACAGCGAGGCCGCGTTGCCGACGACCGCCGGGGAGGCGGAGGCGTAGGCGCCGCCGTCCAGGACGATCCGGCACTTCATGTGGGTGAGCTTGCCGTCCTTGGTGGCGCCGTGCTCGTAGTGGAGCCGCGCCGGGTGGCGGTGCACGTGCCCGAAGAAGGACTCGAACCGGTTGTAGACGATCTTGACGGGCTTGCCGGTGCGCAGGGCCAGCAGGCAGGCGTGGATCTGCATCGACAGGTCCTCGCGCCCGCCGAAGGCGCCGCCGACGCCGGCCAGGGTCATGCGCACCTTGTCCTCGGGCAGGCCGAGGACGGGCGCGATCTGGCGCAGGTCGGAGTGGAGCCACTGGGTGGCGATGTAGAGGTGGACGCCGCCGTCCTCCTCGGGTACGGCCAGGCCGGACTCGGGGCCGAGGAAGGCCTGGTCCTGCATGCCGAAGTAGTAGTCGCCCTCGACGATGAAGTCGGCCCTCTTCGCGGCCTCGTCGGCGTTGCCGCGGACGATCGGCTGGCGGTGGACGATGTTGGGGTGCGGGACGTGCCCGGCGTGGTGGTCGTCGCGCCGCTCGTGGACGAGGATCGCGCCGGGCGCGGTGGCGGAGGCCTCGTCGGTGATGACGGGCAGCTCCCTGTAGTCCACCTTGATCTTGGCGGCGGCGCGGCGCGCGGTCTCCGGGTGGTCGGCGGCGACGATGGCGACCGGTTCGCCGTGGTGGCGCACCTTGCCGTGGGCGAGCACGGGCGTGTCCTGGATCTCCAGGCCGTAGTGCTTCACCTCGGCGGGCAGGTCGTCGTAGGTCATCACGGCGTACACGCCGGCCATGGCGAGGGCCTCGGAGGTGTCGATCGAGACGATCTCGGCGTGTGCGACGGTGGAGCGCAGGATCTGGCCCCAGAGCATGTCCTCGTGCCACATGTCGGACGAGTACGCGAACTCGCCGGTGACCTTGAGGGTGCCGTCGGGGCGGAGCGTGGACTCGCCGATGCCGCCCTTGGTCCGGTAGCCCTGGGTGATTTTGGTGGGAGCACCGTTGGCCGTGGTCATGCTCAGACCCCCTCGGACTGGCGGGCGGCCGCCAGGCGGACCGCGTCCATGATCTTCTCGTAGCCCGTGCAGCGGCACAGGTTGCCCGACAGCGCCTCGCGGATGTCCGCGTCGGTCGGGTTCGGGTTGCGTTCCAGCATCTCGTCGGCGGCGACCAGCAGGCCGGGCGTGCAGAAGCCGCACTGGACGGCGCCGGCGTCGATGAACGCCTGCTGGACGGGGGAGAGTCCGGTGCCCTCGCCGGTCTGCGAGTCGGTGCCCTGGGCACTCCAGCGCTTGGCGCCGTCGAGCGTCGTACCGGCTTCCTCGCCCTGCGGGCCGCAGGCGCCGCTCGCGCAGCCGCCCTCGGCCCGCTGCCGGGCGAAGTCGGCCAGGCCCTCGACGGTCACGACCTCGCGGCCCTCGGCCTGCCCGGCGGCGACCAGGCAGGAACACACCGGCACGCCGTCCAGGCGCACCGTGCACGAGCCGCACTCGCCCTGCTCGCAGGCGTTCTTCGAGCCGGGCAGGCCCAGGCGCTCGCGCAGGACGTACAGGAGGGACTCGCCCTCCCAGACGTCGTCGGCCTCCTGCGGGCGTCCGTTGACGGTGAAGTTGACGCGCATCACGCAGCTCCCTCGGTGGTGCGGCGGGCGCCGCGGTACGACTCCCAGGTCCAGGTGAGTGTCCGGCGGGCCATCACGCCGACCGCGTGGCGGCGGTAGCTCGCGGTGCCCCGGACGTCGTCGATCGGGTTGCAGGCGGCGGAGCACAGCTCGGCGAACTGCTTGGCGACCGACGGAGTGATGATCTTGCCGTTGTCCCAGAAGCCGCCCTCCTCCAGGGCCGCGTTCAGGAACTCCTCGGCCGCCTGGGCGCGGACCGGGGTGGGGGCGGCCGAACCGATGCCGGTGCGGACCGTGCGGGTCCCGGGGTGCAGCGCGAGACCGAAGGCGCAGACCGCGATGACCATCGCGTTGCGGGTGCCGACCTTCGAGTACTGCTGCGGGCCGTCGGCCTTCTTGATGTGCACGGCGCGGATCAGCTCGTCCGGGGCGAGCGCGTTGCGCTTGACGCCGGTGTAGAAGGCGTCGATGGGGATGCGGCGGGTGCCGCGCACCGATTCCGCCTCGACCTCGGCGCCCGCGGCGAGCAGGGCGGGGTGGGCGTCACCGGCGGGAGAGGCCGTGCCGAGGTTGCCGCCGACGCCGCCGCGGTTGCGGATCTGCGGGGAGGCGACCGTGTGCGAGGCGAGCGCCAGGCCGGGCAGCTCGGCACGGAGATGTTCCATGATCTTCGAGTACGGCACCGAGGCGCCCAGCCGCACGCTGTCCTCGCCGACCTCCCACTCGTAGAGGTCGCCGACGCGGTTGAGGTCGAGGAGGTACTCGGGCCGGCGGTGGTCGAAGTTGATCTCGACCATCACATCGGTGCCACCCGCAATCGGCACAGCGGTGGGGTGCTCGGCCTTCGCGGCGAGCGCCTCCTCCCAGCTGGCGGGGCGAAGGAAGTCCATGACCGGCTCTCTTCTTCGTCTCGGAGGGTCGTACAGATTGAGCCAATCCGTGTGCGGCGGGCCAGGCTCGTTCATGTGCTGTTCACGTGGAGTGGAGTCAGTACACAACCGAGTACTCCGGCGGGGTCAGTCACCGAAACCATGAAGGGTTTGGCTGGCCGCGCCATGCATCTTGTAGATTCGTATGAACGAAGGTCGTCACCCGCCTCTTCGCTTCCCCCGGGAACCAGAGGTCACGGCCCGGCAGGGCCCCGCCACCGGCGAAGTCGCCGGCCGGCCACGGGACCGGGCCCCTCGCCACAAGATTCATCATAGATTTCGAGACAAGAACGGCGGCGACGAGACATGCGGCTGCGCGCACTGCTGGACACCGATGCGCTGGGCCTGAAGCTGCTCGGCGGGGAGGACGAGCTGGACCGGACCGTCCGCGGGGTCATGACCACCGACCTGCGCGACCCGAGCCGCTACCTCTCCGGCGGCGAGCTGGTGCTGACCGGTCTGGCCTGGCGCCGGGACGCCGCCGACGCGGAGCCCTTCGTGCGGATCCTCGTGCAGGCGGGGGTCGTGGCACTGGCCGCCGGCGAGGCCGAGCTGGGCGCGGTGCCCGAGGACCTGGTGGTGGCCTGCGCCCGGCACCGGCTGCCGCTGTTCGCGGTGCACGAGTCGGTGGCGTTCGCGACGATCACCGAGCACGTGGTACGGCAGGTGTCCGGCGAGCGGGCCGGCGACCTGGCCGCCGTGGTGGACCGGCACCGCCGCATGATGACCGCCGGCCCGGCCGGCGGCGGCCCGGACGTGGTCCTGGACCTGCTCGGCTCCGACCTCGACCTGCGCGCCTGGCTGCTCTCCCCCACCGGGCGGCTGATCGCCGGCCCCAAGGCGGGCGGCCCGGCGCTGCCCGCCCCGGCCTGCGCACGGCTGGCCGCCGAGCACCTGGCGGCCGGCCGGACCGCCCGGCGCGGCCCGCACCGGATCACCCTGGACGGCACGACGTACTCGCTCTTCCCCGTCCGCAGCGGCGCCCGCTCCCCGCGGGCCGGGCGCGACGGGCGCGAGACGGGCCTGTCGGACTGGGTGCTGGCCGTCGAGGCGGACGCGAGCGACTGGCCCGAGGAACGGCTCGACCTGCTGCACGGGGTCACCCAGCTGATCGCCGTCGAGCGGGACCGGCGGGACGCGGCGCGCACGGTACGCAGGCGGCTCGCGCAGGAGGTGCTGGAGCTGGTGCAGAGCGGCGCGCCGCCCGCCGAGATCGCCGCCCGGCTGCGGGTGGCGGCGCCGGTGCTGCTGCCCGGCCTCGGCTCGGCCCCGCACTGGCAGGTGGTCGTGGCCCGCGTCGAGTGGGACGCCGGCCCGGCCGGCAGCGGCGCGGTCGCCCAGTCGCTCCTGGAGGAGATCCTCGCCGACCCGCGGAGCACCGGCACCGAGCCCTCGGACCGGATAGCCGTCGCGCACTGCGGCGACGAGGCCATCGCCCTCGTGCCGCTCCCGGCCGTCTCCGCCGAGCACGACGGCCCCGAGGGCGGGATCCTCGCCGACGCGCTGCTGCGCTCCGTGCACGACCCGCTGGCCGCGGGGCTGGACGGCGACGGGCGGCTCACCCTCGGCGTCAGCGCGGCCGTGCACTCGGCGGAGGGCCTGCGCGGGGCGCTGGAGGAGGCGCGGCACGCCCGGCGCGTCGCGGCGGCCCGCCCCGGCCGGGTCTGCGCGGCCGGCCACCAGGAGCTGGCCTCGCACGTGCTGCTGCTCCCCTTCGTCCCCGACGACGTGCGCCGCGCCTTCACCGCGCGGCTGCTGGACCCGCTGCGCGACTACGACCGCCGGCACCGCGCGGAACTGATCCCGACCCTGGAGGCGTTCCTCGACTGCGACGGCTCCTGGACGCGCTGCGCGACCCGCCTCCACCTGCACGTCAACACGCTGCGCTACCGGGTCGGGCGGATCGAGCAGTTGACGGGACGCGACCTGTCGCGCCTGGAGGACAAGCTGGACTTCTTCCTGGCCCTGCGCATGAGCTGAGGTCAACGGGGACGAAGGCGGTGCGGCGACGGGCCGTCCGCCGTCCCACGACTTTGTGAAATCCTTCACCCGCCCCCTTGGCCGGGCCGCCGGATCCGTGCTGAGATGCGGCCACCACTCAAGGCTCGAAGGCGTGCTCGGGGAGGGCAACGTGGCGCATACCGCCATGTCTGGTAACGGAACGACCGCTGGTGACGATCCACTCCAGACCGCGGTATGGCGGCTGCGCTCCCGCGCGTGCTGGGCCGACGCGGCGGCACTGCTGCCGGCGGCCACCGCCGCCGCCGCGCTGCAGCGCACCGCGCTGCTGGTGGAACGCTGCCTGTACACCGAGGCGGGCTGGGAGGAGGCCGAGGACGCGCTGCGCACCGCGGAGGCGCTGGCCCACTCCGACGAGGAGCGCGGCGCGGCCGCTTGTGAACGCGGGTACTTGGCCTACTCGGCGACCCTGCACGGCGTACGGGACCGCGCCGACGAGGCGCGTTCGGCGCTGGGCCGCGCCGCGGCGCTGATCCCTCCGGGGGCGCCGGGGCGGGCCCTGCTGGACTTCCGGCGCGGGCTGATCGCGGAGAACCTGACCCGTTCCGCGCAGGCCGCGCGCGCCGCCTACCGCCGCGCCCACGCGGGCGCCACCGCCCGCCCCGACCCGCTGCTGCTCTCCTTCACCTGGCGTCATCTGGCCGGACTCGCCCTGCGCGAGGGCGAGTTGGCGGAGGCACGGCACGGCTTCGCCGAGTCCCTGCGCCTGCGCGAGGAACTGGGCTACCTCGTCGGCACGGCTCCCGCGCTGGTGTCCCTGGCCGACACCGAGGAGGAACCGGAGGCCTCCCGCCTCCGCGAGGAGGCCCGCCGCCTGATCCGTCTCCTCGGCGGGGTCCCCACCTGGCTCACCCGCCAGCTGGCACCCCCGGGGGCGGCCACGGTGTGAAGGCGCCGGAGGTGCCAGGTGCCGGAGGCGCCAGGCGCCAGGCGCCAGAGGTGCCAGGCGCCAGAGGTGCCAGGAGCGTCCGCGTGCGGGCGGGGCGGACGCGCGGGGCGGGGCGGGCGTTCGGGGCGGGGCGTCAGGCCGTGGCGGTGAAGTGGGCGGCCAGCAGCGCGCCCACCGTCTCCGTGTCGCGGGCGATCAGCGCGTCCAGCAGTGCCCCGTGCTGCGCCGCCTCGGCCACCAGAGCCACGCGCGCGGCGCGGCCGAGGACGCCCGTCAGCGGCCACTGGGCCCGCCGGTGCAGGTCCTCGGCGACCCGCACCATCTGCTCGTTGCCGGACAGCGCCAGCATCGCGCGGTGGAAGGCGCGGTCGGCCTCGGCGTAGGCGGCCCGGCAGCCGGAGGACGCGGCCCGGACGGTGGCCTCGGCGAGCGGGCGCAGCGCGGCCCACCGCTCGGCGGGCACGGTACGGGCCAGCCGCAGCAGCACGGGGACCTCGATCAGGGCCCGCACCTCGGCCAGTTCGGCCAGTTCCCGGGCCTCGCGTTCGACGACCCGGAAGCCGCGGTTGGGCACGACCTCGACGGCGCCCTCCAGCGCGAGCTGCTGCATGGCCTCGCGCACCGGGGTCGCGGAGACCCCGAACCGTTCGCCGAGCGCGGGCGCGGAGTAGATCTCGCCCGGCCGCAGTTCGCCCGTGACGAGCGCGGTGCGCAGGGCGTCGAGGACCTGACCGCGCACGGAGGAGCGCCGTACCGGGGGGCGCGGGCCGGGCCGTCCGCCGTGCGGGTGCTCGCCGCGGGTGGCGTCGTCGTCCGGCGGGGTGCCGTGCTCCCGCCGTGTCCGCGGGCCGGGGCCCGCCGGCGCCGCGGCGTCCGCGTCCGCCTCCGGTGCCGAGGGGGCGGTGCGAGGGCCCCGGTCCCCCGGCCGCCGGCCGTCCTGGGCGAGCGCCGCGGGCGCGCCGGGCCCCGGCCCGCCGGCCGGGCCGTCCTCCGGGCTCGGGCGCGCGGACGGCGCAGGGGCGGGATTTCGGTGAGCCGGCCGGGCGCCCTCGGCCGCGCGGTCCGGGCGCGGCCCTGGACCGCTTCCCGGGCGGACCTGCGCGGGCCGGGGCGAGTGCGGCTGCGCGGCGCGCGGCTCCTGACGCCGCGGGTCCGCGGCGCGCGGCAGGCGGGGGGCGCGGACTGCGGCGGCCTCCGGCCGGGGCCGCGGAACGGGCCCGGCGGTCCCCTCGGCCGCGGCGGAGTCCTGCGCGCCCTGCTTCACGGTGCTCCTCCGGGCTTGGGGGTGCTTGGGGTCATTACGACGGGTTGCTGTCCGTCCGTCAAGCACCTTACGGCGCAACTGGCCACGGGTTCACATCCCGTCGACGTCGAGTAAGGTAAGGCTTACCTGAAAACGCACCTTCGGACGTGGATCGGCGGTTCGGCATGCCCCTGCTCGCTTCGGCCGTGGCGGAGGCCTACGCCCGGCTCACCGAGGCCTTCCCCGGCCTCACGGTGACCGAGTCGCACCCGGCGGACGGGACCCCGCAGGGCGGCGCCTGGGTGCAGGCCGCCGCCCTCGCCGAGGGCGGCCCGGGCCTGGAGGCGTTCCTGGCCTGGGACGAGGCGCAGGTCCTGCGCGACTACGGCACCCGGGCCCGCCCCGACGTGGTGGCGAGCTTCGGACTGCACCGCTACGCCTGGCCGGCCTGTCTGCTGTTCACCGTCCCCTGGTTCCTGCACCGCCGCGTGCCGCGGCTGCCCGTGACGCACGTCTGGTACGACCGCGCCGCCGGCCGCATGACGGTGCGTCCCGTCTCCTTCGCCTGCCTGCCTCACGACCCGGCGGCCACGCTGCCCGGCGCCCGCGTCGTACCCGACGAGGAGGCCCTGCGCGCCGAGGTGCGCGCGGCCGTCGCCGAACACCTGGACCCGGTCCTCACCGGCTTCGGCCCCCGCATGCGGCGGCGCGGCCGGGCCCTGTGGGGCATGGCGACCGACGAGGTCGTCGAGGGCCTGTGGTACGTCGCCCACCTGCTCGGCGAGCAGGAGCGGGCGCGGCACGAGCTGGAACTGCTGCTCCCCGGCGCCACCCGCCCCTACGTCGGCTCGGCGGCCTTCCGCGAACTGACCGGGCCGGACGGCGAGGCGCTGCCCACCCGCGACCGGGCGAGCTGCTGCATGTTCTACACGGTGCGCCCCGAGGACACCTGCGCCACCTGCCCGCGCACCTGCGACGCCGACCGGATCACCAAACTGACCGCGACGGCGGCCGCCTGACCGCCCGTCACCCCGCCGCCCGGTCCGGCGGACCGCCGTACGTCCCGTAAGATCGTCCGCGAATGGGGCGCCCTCACGGGTGCGGCGGCGACAGGAAGTTCACAACTCCCTCACCCGCCGCGGGAACTTTCCGCGGAACCACTCGTACGGGTAGTCTTATTCGAACTCAACTCCCGCCCCTCATGCGGCAGTTCGAGCAGAACGCCGTCCGCGGGCATCCCCTTGCACCTCCTTGGCGGCCTCTTGCCCCGAAACCCTCTGAGGGCCGCTGGGATTGGGCCACTATGGCGGGCGTCACGCCCTATCCCCATGCAAGGGACCCCAGATGAGACTGACCGACATATCGCTGAACTGGTTGCTTCCGGGCGCCGTACTGCTCCTGGGCGTGCTGGCGGCGGTGGCGGTGCTCGCGCGCGGCAAGCGGTCCAACGGGAGCACGAGCACCGACGACTCGTGGGAGCGCAGCGAGGAGCGCCGCAGGCGCAAGGAGGCCGTCTACGGCACCGCCTCCTACATCCTGCTGTTCTGCTGTGCCGCGGTCGCCGCGGCGCTCTCCTTCCACGGCCTGGTCGGCTTCGGCGAGCAGAACCTCGGCCTGACCGACGGCTGGCAGTACCTGGTGCCGTTCGGCCTGGACGGCGCGGCCATGTTCTGCTCCGTGCTCGCGGTGCGCGAGGCCAGCCACGGTGACGCGGCCCTCGGCTCCCGGATACTCGTGTGGATGTTCGCCGCCGCCGCGGCCTGGTTCAACTGGGTGCACGCGCCCAGGGGTGTCGCCCACGCGGGCGCGCCCCAGTTCTTCGCCGGCATGTCCCTGTCGGCCGCGGTCCTCTTCGACCGCGCCCTGAAGCAGACCCGCCGGGCCGCGCTGCGCGAGCAGGGCCTGGTGCCGCGTCCGCTGCCGCAGATCCGGATCGTGCGCTGGCTGCGGGCTCCCCGGGAGACCTACCGCGCCTGGTCGCTGATGCTCCTGGAGAACGTGCGCAGCCTGGACGAGGCCGTCGAGGAGGTCCGCGAGGACGCCCGGCAGAAGGAGCAGAACCGCCGTCTGCGGCGCGAGCACGACCGTGTGGAGCGCGCCCAGCTCAAGGCGATCAGCCGGGGCCACCGCGGCTTCGCCGGCCGGGGCGGCCGGCAGGGCGAGGCCCAGGCCCTGGAGCGCGGCTCCTCGCAGGTCACCGCGGAGCCTGCCATAGCGGCGGAACCGCTGCCGGTACGCGCCCGTCCCTCGCTGCAGCCCGTCCGCAAGGGCGCTGACGCCCTCACGGTCGACCTCACCGCCGAGGACGACACCCAGGCCCTGCCGCGCCTGGACTCGCTGGAGCGCAAGCTCAAGGATCTGGAGCAGCAGTTCGGCTAGGGCGACAGCGCCCGCGGACCGGGAGGCTCCCGGCGGGCGCGCGGCCGGGGGAGGGCGGAGAAGGAGAACCTTCTCCGCCCTCCCCCTTTCCGCACTCCCGCGGTCTCACGCCGCCTGCCGCGCGCCCAGTTCGAACCACACGGACTTGCCGACCTCGTGCGCGCACACGCCCCAGTCGTCCGCGAGCGACTCGATCAGGAACAGTCCCCGGCCGTTCGTGTCCTCGGCGGCGACCGGCACCCGCGGACGTGGTCCGCGGGCCACGAAGTCCCGTACCTCCACGCGCAGTCCGCTCGGTGAGACGGTGGCCGTCAGGATCGCGTCGTCGTCCGTGTGGACGAGGGCGTTGGTCACCAGCTCGCTGGTGAGCAGTTCGGCGACCTCCGACCGCTCCCCGGGCCCCCAGCGGTGCAGCAGCTCGCGCAGGGCCCGGCGCGCCTCGGGCACCGCCCGCAGGTCCGCCCGGTCCAGCCGGCGTCTGAGCTGGGGCCCCGACGCCCTTGCCGCCGCCCCGTCGGCCTCTTCCTCCACCGTCCTCACCGAGGAGGTCCCTGTGGTCACGGGACCGCTCCCTCGCGTCTGACTCTTCATCTCCCCCGCCCGCGTGCCGATGTCGGTTCCCCTCCAGCTCGAACACGTTCACGGGGATCCATGCCCAGCGGGATCCGGGGCAGTCCTGCCGGATCTTCGGCGACCAAGGGTTCGGCCACGGCCCCACCGGCGCGCGAGGGGCCGCCGCGCTGCCGGACGCCCGCGGGAGCCGGGACGCCCGGGCCCGCCGGGGCCCCGGACGCGCCGCCGTCGGCGCCCCGGGTACGTCGCCGGCCGTACGGCGGACGTACCCAGGGCGTACGAAGCGCGTACGGCATCCGCGCGCAGGACGTACGGCGCGCGTAGGGCCGGCCGCCCCGCGTGTCCCGAACTTGGCCGGAGTACGACGCTTTCCGCGCGCCGCGGCGCCCTTTCCCGGGCGTCCGGTCCGTGCGGGTCCTCACGGCCGCGGCACGTTGCGCAGGTTGGACCGGGCCATCTGCACCATCCGTCCCACCCCGCCGTCCAGCACGATCTTGGACGCCGACAGGGCGAAGCCGGACACCATCTCGGCGCTGATCTTCGGCGGGATGGACAGGGCGTTGGGGTCGGTGACGACGTCCACCAGCGCCGGTCCCTTGTGCTGGAAGGCCTCCTTCAGCGCTCCCGCCAGGTCCTTGGGCTTCTCCACCCGTACGCCGTGGGCTCCGCAGGCGCGGGCCACCGCGGCGAAGTCCGGGTTCTTGTTCGTCGTGCCGTACGAGGGCAGGCCCGCGACCAGCATCTCCAGTTCCACCATGCCCAGCGAGGAGTTGTCGAACAGCACCACCTTCACCGGCAGGTCGTACTGGACCAGGGTCAGGAAGTCCCCCATCAGCATGGCGAAGCCGCCGTCCCCGGACAGGGAGACGACCTGCCGGCCGCGGTCGGTGAACTGGGCGCCGATCGCCATCGGCAGCGCGTTCGCCATCGAGCCGTGCGAGAAGGATCCGATGATCCGGCGGCGCCCGTTCGGCGAGATGTACCGGGCGCCCCACACGTTGCACATGCCGGTGTCGATCGTGAACACGGCGTCGTCGTCGGCCACTTCGTCGAGCACGGCCGCCACGTACTCGGGGTGGATCGGGATGTGCTTGTCGACCTTGCGCGTGTACGCCTTGACCACCCCCTCCAGGGCGTCCGCGTGCTTCTTGAGCATCCGGTCGAGGAAGCGGCGGTTCTTCTTCTCCCTCACCCGCGGGATCAGGCAGCGCAGCGTCTCCTTCACGTCGCCCCACACCGCCAGGTCCAGCTTGGACCGGCGGCCCAGCACCTCGGGCCGCACGTCGACCTGGGCGATCTTCACGTCGTCGGGCAGGAACGCGTTGTACGGGAAGTCCGTGCCGAGCAGGAGCAGCAGATCGCACTCGTGGGTGGCCTCGTAGGCGGCGCCGTAGCCGAGCAGTCCGCTCATCCCGACGTCGTACGGGTTGTCGTACTGGATCCACTCCTTGCCGCGCAGGGCGTGCCCGACCGGCGACTTGATCCGTCCGGCGAACTCCATCACCTCCGCGTGCGCGCCCGCCGTGCCGCTGCCGCAGAACAGGGTGACCTTGCCGGCCTCGTCGATCATCCGGACCAGCCGGTCGATCTCCGCGTCACCGGGCCGGACGGTGGGCCGGGAGGTGACGATGGCGGTCTCGGCGGCCTTCTCCGGGGCCGGCTCGGCCGCGATGTCACCGGGCAGCGTGACGACACTGACCCCGCTGCGGCCCACCGCGTGCTGGATGGCCGTGTCCAGCAGCCGGGGCATCTGCTTCGGGCTGGAGATCAGCTCGCTGTAGTGGCTGCACTCCTGGAACAGCCGGTCGGGGTGCGTCTCCTGGAAGTAGCCGAGGCCGATCTCGCTGGAGGGGATGTGCGAGGCGAGCGCGAGGACCGGGGCCATGGAGCGGTGGGCGTCGTACAGGCCGTTGATGAGGTGCAGGTTGCCCGGGCCGCAGGAGCCGGCGCAGGCCGCGAGCCTGCCGGTGATCTGTGCCTCGGCGCCGGCGGCGAACGCGGCCGTCTCCTCGTGGCGCACGTGGATCCAGTCGATGGCGGCGTTGCGGCGGACCGCGTCGACGACCGGGTTGAGGCTGTCCCCGACGACGCCGTACAGGCGTCTGACGCCGGCGCGGACGAGGATGTCGACGAACTGCTCTGCGACGTTCTGCTTGGCCATGCTCCCGGTACCCTTCGGTCTCCGGCCGGCGGCCGCGGCCGCCCGCGGCCGCTCCGCCTGTTCGCCTGCCGCTGCCGGCCGGTGCGGACTTCCTGGGTCCATGAATTCACAGCCCCGCCGCTCACGCCTCCCAAACGGCGGCGGCCGTACGGTCGTCCGCGTAGCCCTTGACCCGTACCTGGGCGTCCGCGAGGAACGCGGCGAGGCCGGGCGGGAGGGGACCGGACCACCGGCGGGCGAGGTGCGCGCGCAGTTCCTCCTCGCCGCGCAGGGGCTCGGCGAGGCCGGCGGTGCACATCAGGAGGGTGTCACCCGGCCGGGCTACACAGGCACGGAAGAGGAAGGGTTCGTGGGGCGGTCCCGACCCGGCGTCCGGGCCCGGGGCCGGGTCCCGCGGGACCGGCGGGACGGTCGGGCCCGGGTCCGTCGTGAGCCGGTCGCCCCGCGGGGCCTGGGCCGGGGCGGACAGCCGGGAGGCGGCGGTGTGCGGCCGGGACGGGCCGGGCTGCCCCGGGGGCCGTCCGGCGGCATCGGGCCCGCTGCCCGGCGGGTCGGTGCCGCGGGACCCGGCGTCGTGGGGCCCGGCATCGTGGCGCCCGGGGTCGCCGGGCTCGAGGTCCTGCCAGGTGCCGTCGCGCAGCCTGAAGAGCCCGCCCCCTCCGGTTCCGAAGAAGACCCGCGTACGGCAGGCGGGGTCGGCGGGCAGCAGCAGGCAGCGCAGCGCGGCCGTGTACTCCCCGGGGGCGACGCCCAGTTCCGCGGCGCTCGCCCGGAGCCTGCCGAGGCTGCGGTCGGTGAGCCGGTGCAGGCCGGACTTCAGTTCACCGCGCCGTGCCGCCCTGATGTCCTCGGCCAGCCGGAGGTGACTGCGGCCGACGGCGCGCGCGATCCACTGGCACACCTCGGCCGCGGCCCGGTGGGCGCCCGGCCTGGCGCGGGCCCCGGTGGCCATCGCCACGAGGACCAGTGCCTGCTCCCCGGTGCCGAAGCGGGCGGTGAGCAACGCGTCCCGGCGCGGCTCGCCCCGGTAGCGCGGCGAGTCTCCGCGGACGGAGACGGCCCGCAGGGTGCAGACCCCGTACCCGGCGCCGTCCAGGATCGTGTCCGGCACCAGGTCGTCGAGCGCGTCGGGATCGGCGAGCGGAAGCGCGGTGGGCTCCGCTTCGTAGGTGGGCGGCCCGGAACCCACGTGGGTGACGGCGAAGGGCGGCGGGCAGCGGTCCGCCGGGCCGTCGTCGGATGCGGAGGCGGAAGCCGGGCCGGGAAACGAGGGCGGGCCGGGAACGGCGTCTTCGGACGCCGGCGGCTCGTCCGGGCGGGAGGTCTCCCGGCCGCTCGGGCGGGACGCTCCGGGCGGGCCGCAGGGGGTGGACGGGCCAGGTGGGCCGTCGGGGCCCGGCGGGAACGTCTTCGGGCCGGGTGAGACGGGCGGCGGGGGTTCCCAGGGGGCTCGCCGCCACCACGGGGGCGGGGTGTCCCCGGGGGCCTCGGCCGCTTCCGGCGGGCGCGGGGCCGGGGGCCGGGCGAAGCCGGGTACGGGGCGCGGGGCGGATTCCCCTACCGGGCGCGGAACCCGTGGCGGGGCGGGGGCGTGCGGTGAAGGCTCGGCAAGAGGCGAAGGCGGAGGCGGCGACGGGGGTCTGGGCGGAGGGGGTGGTGACGGGCTGGGCGAAGGGGGTGGGGGCGCGGGCGAAGGAGTGGGGCGGCCGAACCGGATCCATTCCTCCTCCCCGTCGTCCACCGGAGGTTCGTCCCAGCCGTCGTACCCCGGGGCTTCGCCGTGGTCCTCGTACACCGGGGCTGTGCCGTAGACCTCGTACACCGGGACTTCACCGTCGCCCTCGCTCACCGGGGCTTCGCCGTGGTCCTCGCTCACCGGGGCTTCGTCCTTGCCGGCCGGGGCGTCCGGTGGCTCCTCCGGCCGGTCACCGGGCCGGCCGGGGCCGGGCGGGCGGGCGCCGGGGTGTCCGGGACGCGGTGCCCGGCCCACCGTGCCGGCCGCCGAGGCGAAACGCTCGTCCAGGGAATCGGCCGCGGCCGCGGGACCCGTGTCCTCGGTGGAGTCGTCGTACAGCTGCCGCCACCAGTCGTCCTCATGACCGGTGGGCCTTCCCCCCTGCTGGCTCATGCCCTCGATTGTCCACCGCGCGGCCCGGATGAAAACGGGGCATCCGGAAAATCCGGCGCCTGAACGCACCAGGAACGGCCCACCGGACGAACCCTCGTACACCCGTACGGAACAATGCCGCCGGGCGGTCCCACCCCCCACGGGAGAACCGCCCGGCGACGTCTGGGCGCCCCGGAGCCGGGTCCGGGGCGGGTCCGGGCCGGGTTGCGGGCGGCCGGAACTCCCCCGCCCCGCACACCGGCGCGCGCGTCCGCCTCCGCGCCCTGCGCGCCCCCCGCCCGCCTGCGGGCCGCGGCGGCCGGGCGGGCAGGGCGACCGGGTGCGCGGCCCGCCGGGCACCGCCCGGCGGGGACGTCCGGCCGCCGTACGCAGGTGGCCCCGCGCATCGGCGCAGGCCGCGTGCCCGCGGCCGGCCGGACCGTCCGTCGGCGCTTCGGTGGTGCCACCTTGTCAGGATGACCAGGGGTGCGGCGATGATGTCGGACGGCGGGTTTGCGCCGTGGCCGCTTTCCGCCACGCCCGGCTCGCCGCTGGTCGGTGACGTGGGCCCGAAGGGGAGGAACGGCAGCTGATGCTGGCAGCGATAGGGCTGGACGAGAGACACGAGTCGGCCTACCGGGCCCTGGTGACCGTGGGCGCGGCCGACGTGCCCGATCTCGCGCGACGGCTGATGCTCGGCGAGCGCGACACCGAGCGCGCCCTGCGCCGTCTGGAGCGGCACGGCCTCGCGGCCCAGTCCTCGGCCCGGCCGGGCCGCTGGGTCGCCGCGCCGCCCGGGGTGGCGCTCGGCGCGCTGCTCACCCAGCAGCGGCACGAGCTGGAGAAGGCGGAGCTGGCCGCCGCGCTGCTCGCGGAGGAGTACCGGGCGGCGGCGGCCGAGCCTTCGGTGCACGATCTGATCGAGGTGGTCACCGGGGCCTCGGCGGTCGCGCAGCGCTTCGTGCAGTTGCAGCTCGGTGCCGTCGACGAGGTGTGCGCGCTGGTCACGGGCAACCCGATGGTCGTCTCCGGCATGGAGAACGACGCCGAGGAACAGGCGGCGGGCCGCGGGGTGCGCTACCGGGTGGTGGTCGAGCGCGCGGTGCTGGACCTGCCGAACGGCATCACCGAGCTGACCGCCGCCCTGGGCCGGGACGAACAGGTCCGCGTGGTCGACGAGGTGCCGACCAAACTGGTGATCGCGGACCGGGCACTGGCCATGGTGCCGCTCACGTCCCGGATGGCGGAGCCGGCCGCGCTGGTCGTGCACTCCAGCGGCCTGCTGGAGCTGCTGTCGGGCCTGTTCGAATCGGTGTGGCGGGGCGCGCTGCCGCTGCGGCTGGGCGCGTCCGGGGTCGGTGAGCAGGGCCCGGCGGGTCCCGACACCACCGATCTGGAGGTGCTGTCCCTGCTGCTGGCCGGTCTGACGGACGCGAGCGTCGCCAAGCAGCTCGACCTGGGTCTGCGGACCGTGCAGCGCCGGGTGAAGCGGCTGATGGAGCTGACCGGTGTGACCACCCGGCTGCAACTGGGCTGGCACGCCTACGAACGCGGCTGGGTGGCCCGGGAACGGCACGACGGCTGACCCCTCGCCCCGCCGACGCCCCGGGGCGGCTGCCGCACCGGCCGCGTGGGAGTGGTTGGCTGCTGCCATGACTGCCGACACCCGATTCACCGAGGCGGAACGCGCCTATCTGAGGACCCAGCGGCTGGGACGGCTGGCCACCGTCGACCCGCGGGGGCAGCCGCAGGCCAACCCCGTCGGCTTCTTCCCGCAGGACGACGGCACCGTCCTGATCGGCGGCGCGGCGATGGGCCGTACGAAGAAGTGGCGCAACCTGCTGCACAACCCGAGGGTCGCCCTGGTGGTCGACGACATCGTCAGCCTGGACCCGTGGCGGGTCAGGGGCGTCGACATCCGCGGCGAGGCCGAACTCCTCACCGGCCCCCACACGTTGGGCCCGCTGTTCAGCGCGGAGGTGATCCGCATCCATCCGCGGCGGATCCACAGCTGGGGCCTGGAGGAGAGGTGAGGGGCGGCCGGGAATCAGGCGACAGGGCCTACGGCAGCGGCACGCCCTCCAGGGCGAGCAGCCGCACCTTCCGCTCCAGGCCGCCCGCATAGCCGGTGAGCGAGCCGTCCGCGCCGATCACCCGGTGGCAGGGGCGCACCACCAGCAGGGGGTTGGCGCCGATGGCGCCGCCGACGGCCCGGACGGCGGCCCGGGAGGCGCCGATCCGGGCGGCGATCTCGCCGTACGTCGTGGTCGTGCCGTACGGAACGGTGCCGAGGGCGGCCCACACCCGTTCCCGGAACGCGGTGCCCTGGCTGCGCATCGGCAGGTCGAACTCCACGAGTTCACCGGCGAAGTAGGCCCGCAGCTGCTCCTCGGCCGCGCGGAAGGGGGCCGGGTCGTGCCGCCACCCCTCCCCCACCGTACGGCCGCCCTTCTGGCCGGGCACGGACAGGGAGGTGAGGGCGCCGTCCGCGTCGGCGGTGAGGAGCAGCGGCCCCAGCGGGCTCTCGCACCGCGTCCAGTACGTGGCCTCCACGGCCGCTTCGGCCGCCGTCCCGGTGGCCCTGCCGGCGGTCGGACCGGTGGTCGTGCCGGTGAGCACGTCGCCGGCCGTCCCGTCGGTCATGCCGGTGAGCACGTCGCCGGCCGTCCCGTTGGTCATGCCGTCGGTCCTGCCGGTGGTCTTCTCGGGGGTCGTCTCGGTGGTCATCGGATCTCCAACTCCTTCGCCGCACGCAGGTGGTGCAGGGCGTACGAGCGCCAGGGGCGCCAGCTGTCGGGGGCCGCCACGCCGGGCGGGGCCACGTCGGGGTCGCCGAGGGCGCGGGTGCGGACCGCGGCGGCCGTGGCGGCGTCCAGGCCGGGCAGGGCCAGCAGCGCCCGGTGCGCCTCGTCGCGGTCGGCGCCCGAGTCCAGCCGCAGGGCGCCGCCGGCGAGGGCGGCGGCCAGCGCGCCCAGGGTGCCCCCGGGCTCCGCGCCGGCGAGGACGGCGGGTTCGGGGAACAGGTGGGTGAGGGTGCCGCAGGGCGCGTCCAGCGGCTTGCCGTGGCGCCGTACCAGTTCCGCGGCCGCCCCGGGGCCCACCAGCACCCGCACCGCGGCCTCCTCCGGGTCCGCGGCGCCCGGTGAGCGCAGCCCCGGGCGGGCCGCAACCAGCGGGGCCAGCCGTGGGTCGGCGCCGAGCCGGTCATCGACGGCGTACGGGTCGGCGTCGAGGTCGAACAGCCGCCGCAGCCGCTGCACGGCCGTCGTGAGGTCGCGGAGGTCGGTCAGGTGCAGCCGGGCCTCCAGCCAGCCGCCCGGGTGGGCACCGGACGCGGTGCGCGGTCCGCCGGGGCACTCGTCGACGGCGACGATCCCGGTGCCGTAGGGCAGCCGCAGGGTGCGCCGGTAGGTCCGTGCGCCCGCCGGGCCGCTCACCTCCTCGACGCCCGGCACGGCCTCGCACTGGAGCAGGTCGAAGACGGGCCCGGCCTGGTACGGCCCCCGGTGGGCGAGCCGCAGCGGTATCCCGGCGGTCGGCACGGCGGCCCTGCGGTGCCGGGTGCGGGGCGCGGCGGCCCGCAGTTCGCTCGGGGTCGCCGCGTAGACCTCGCGGACGGTGTCGTTGAACTGCCGCACACTGGCGAACCCGGCCGCGAAGGCGATCTGCGTCACCGGCAGGTCCGTGGTCTGCAGCAGGACGCGCGCGGTGTGCGCGCGCTGGGCGCGGGCGAGGGCGACGGGCCCGGCGCCCACCTCGGCGGTGAGCTGCCGCTGCACCTGCCGTGCGCTGTAGCCGAGCCGCGCGGCGAGCCCGCCCACCCCCTCCCGGTCGATGACGCCGTCACCGATCAGCCGCATGGCGCGGCCGACGACGTCCGCCCGTACGTTCCAGGCGGCCGAGCCGGGCACCGCGTCCGGCCGGCACCGGCGGCAGGCCCGGAAGCCCGCGCCCTGGGCGGCGGCGGCCGTGGCGAAGTACCGCACGTTGTGCTGTTTGGGGGTGACCGCCGGACAGCTGGGACGGCAGTAGATGCCGGTCGTCTCGACGGCGAAGAAGAACTCGCCGTCGAACCGGCCGTCCCGGCTGCGCACCGCCTCGTACCTGGTGTCTTCGTCCATCACATGGTCCAGTGTCCGCCCGCGGCCCGGGTGGTGCTGGCGGAAATCGGACACGGGCCTGGGGCCGCCGCGCCGCCGACGGCCGGGCGGCGGCCCCGGGCCCCCGGCCGCTACGCCCAGCGTCCTCGTTTCGCCTCCATGGCGGCCCGGCCCTCGGCGCCCTTGCGCTTCCAGTCGCGCCGGATCTCCGCGCGCAGCCGCGCGTCGGTCTTGGCGACGATCCGCTGGTTCTCGCGCAGCAGTTTGCGGTAGCTCTCCAGCCGCCGCTCGGGCAGGTCTCCCGCGTCGACCGCGGCGAGCACCGCGCAGCCGGGTTCGCGCAGGTGGGCGCAGTCGTGGAACCGGCACCCGGCGGCCAGCTCCTCGATCTCGGAGAACACCTGCCCGACGCCGCTCTCGGCGTCCCACAGTCCGACCCCGCGCAGCCCCGGCGTGTCGATCAGTACGCCGCCGCCGGGCAGAGCGATCAGGTTGCGGGTGGTCGTGGTGTGCCGGCCCTTGCCGTCGACGTCCCGGGCGGCCTGCACCTCCATCACGTCGTCGCCGCAGAGCGCGTTGGCGAGGGTCGACTTGCCGGCTCCGGACTGCCCGAGCAGCACGGAGGTGCCTTCGCTGACGGCGGCGACGAGCGCGTCGAGCCCGTCGCCCGTCCTCGCGCTGACCGGCAGCACGGGCACGCCGGGCGCCGCCGTCTCCACGTCCCGTACGAGGTACGACAGCGTCACCGGGTCGGGTACGAGGTCGGCCTTGGTCAGCACGACCACCGGCTGGGCGCCCGACTCCCAGGCGAGTGCGAGGAACCGCTCGATGCGGCCGAGGTCGACCTCGACGGCCAGCGAGACGGCGACGACGGCGTGGTCGACGTTGGCGGCGAGGATCTGCCCTTCGGACCGCTTGGACGAGGTGGAGCGCAGGAAGGCGGTGCGGCGCGGGAGGTACGTGCGGACGTAGCGCGGGTTGCCGCCGGGTTCGACGGCGACCCAGTCGCCGGTGCAGACCACCCGCATCGGGTCGTGCGGGGTGACGAAGGCGGTGTCGGCGCGCAGCACCCCGCCGGCGGTGGCGACGTCGCACTGCCCGCGGTCGACCCGCAGCACCCGGCCGGCCAGCAGGCCCTGCTCGGCGTACGGGGCGAACTCCGCCGCCCAGCCCTCGTCCCAGCCGAACGCGGCGAGCGGGTGCGGCTGCGAGGAGGAAGAGGACGCGGAGGACGCGGACGTGGAAGAAGCGGACGCGGAGGAAGAGGGGAGAGACAAGGGGAACCCTTCACAAGGGCGGCCCCGACTGCCCGCGACGAAGAGTGCGGGCGTATCAGAAAGGTGTGTCAGCCGGAGACCGCGGAGGTGGTGTGGATGCTTCGGTGGTTGCGGGCAGCGCCCATCACGGAGACAGCCATGGGTCACACCTCCTGTTTCCCGTCGGGCCGGCGGCGATGGCCGACGGCCCCCGCCTGATGTGCCCCTCACCCTAGAGAGGTCCCCTCCACGGCGCCACGGAATTTCTTCCGCCCCGCCGCCGGCCCGGCCGCGTCTCAGACGTACGGCAGCATCACCATGATCAGCAGCACGACGATCACGACCGCCGCGACCCCCAGGCCCACGAACACCCAGCCCGCCGGCTGCGACCAGGGCCGGCTGTCCGCCGGGGGGTGCTGCGAGGGCGCCGGGTCCGCCGCGGCGTCACCGGTCCGCTTGAGCACGTCCTCCAGGACCTGGCGCCACAGGTCGGGCGGCAGGTCGGGCACCGGGCGGCCGGGCGGCTTGAGCAGCGCCCCGCTGAGCCAGTTGCCCGCGGCGGCCCCCGGGGCCTGGTTCATGCTGTGCATCAACTCGCGCAGCGCCCGCTGCTCCTCCGGGTGCTCCGTCCTGGCCCGCGGGGCGACGGCCCAGTGGAACAGCTCGACCGCCCGGTCGGTCATCTGTTTCAGTGACACCTGTTCCGCGCCGGGGCCGTGCGGAGCGAAGTACAGGTGCTTGTGGAGCGCCTCCAGGAACAGTTGGTGATGCATCTCCTCGCTCCGCGCCCGGTAGCGGTCGGGACTGCCCAGTTCGCTCAGTACCAGGCCCAGTGATTCCTGCGGGAGTTCGCCGGAGCGCAGCTCGTCCAGGAGGAACGCGTCCGGCTGCCTGCCCAGTTCGGCCGTCAGGGTGTTGCGCCGCAGGCCGTCGCCGGGCCGGTGGTCGCGCAGCACCCGGCGCAGCTCCTGCGTCCCGGCGCCCGCCGTGCTCCCCGGGAGCGCGGTCTGCCGGCCCGCGTCGGATGCGGGCGGCGGGTACGGGGGCTGGGGGGTGGCCACCGCCGGGAGGTCCGGCGGGGCCGGGGGGCGGGCGGCCGGCGAGGGCCGCAGGGGCGGTCGCGCAGGCGGGGGCGGCGCCACCGGGCCGGGCTGCGGCTGCGGAGCCTGGCCCGGCTCCGTCCTCTCCGTTACGGGCGCCTGGCGGCTCGTACCGGTCCAGTGGGCACGGCTGATCCAATCGGTCCGGGCGGCCTGGGTGGCGCGGGCGTCGCGGTCGTCGCGGTCGTCACGATGGGCTTGGGGGCTCCGGGGGGTCTCGGGAGCCCGGAGGGGCTGGGGAGCCCGGGGAATCTGGGCCTCGTGTTCCTCCCAGGCGGCCTCGGGGGCCGGGGTCTCACGGGGCTCCCGGCGGTCCCAGTCGTCCGGGCGGTCCCAGTCGTGCGGACGGTCCGAGCGGTCGCGGTCGTCCCGGTCCCGGCTGTCTCGATTGTCGCGGCTGTCCCGCCGGTCCCGTTGGTCGCGGCCGTCCCCGCGGTCCTCGCCGCCCCCGGGGGCCCGGACGTCGCGGGGATCCTGGGGGGTCCGGGGATCGTACTCCTCCCAGGGTGTCTGACCGGCCCGGGGTGTCTGGCCGGCCCGGGGTGTCTGGGCGCCGCTGCCGGTCCGGCCGGCCCGGGGGTCCTGGGGATCGCGGTCGGCCCAGTCGCTCCCGCCGGGCTGGGCCCCGTGGCCCGCCGGGGTGGCCCCGGCGGCCCGTTCGTCCGGACAGTAGGTGCGGGCGCCCCCGCCGGCGCCGTGGAACCCGGCGGCCCCGTCGGTTCGGTCGGTGCCCTCGGTACGGGCGGCCCGGCCGGGCCCGTCAGCGGCTTCGGACCCGAGTCCCCAGTCCCGCCCTTCACGCCCGGCGGCCGAGCCCCTGCCATCCGACCCGGCGGACCAGTCCCGCCCGTCCGTCCCGGCGGACCAGTCCCTGCCCTCGGACCCGGCAGCCCCGTCCCGGCCATCGGCCGCAGCGGTCCAGTCCCGCCCATCGGTCCCGGGTGCCCGGCCCGGTCCTTCGCGCCCAGCGGCCGAGCCCCGACCGTCCGACCCGGCAGACCAGTCCCGCCCATCGGTCCCGGGTGCCCGGCCCGGTCCTTCGCGCCCAGCGGCCGAGCCCCGACCGTCCGACCCGGCAGACCAGTCCCGCCCGTCCGACCCGGCACCCCGGCCCAGCCCTTCACGCCCGGTGGCCCAGGCAGGGCCATCCGTCCCCGCGGACCAGTCCCGTCCATCGGTCCCGGCGGCCCAGGCAGGGCCGTCCGGGTGGGTGGGGCCGGCGGGCCGGTGGGGGTGGTCCGGCTGCCGTGCGTCCCGGTCGGCCGAGGAGGCCGGGGCCGCCGGGGCGCCGGGCGGGGTCCGGTCGGCGGGTCCGGTGCGCTCGGGCCGGGGGGTGCGGGCGTCCCGGACGGCCCGGGCCGGGGGCGCGGTGCGCGCGGTCGGGTGGTCGGTGTCCAGGATCTCCTGGAGCCGGGCGCGGCGCCGGTCCCAGTCCAGGGCCGCGCCGCCGGGCAGCTCCTCGACGAGCTGCGGTACGCCGGCGTGCGCCTCCGGGTGCGCGTGCGCGAGGAGATGCTTCACCAGCTCGGCGGCGGCCGCGAGTTCGAAGCGGGGCCGGTCCGGAGTGCGGCCCATGACGCGGGCCAGCGGACCGGAGCCCGCCGTGTCCGTCTCCCAGCGCGGGACCGCCGTCAGCAGCAGCGGATGGCTGTCGACCGTGTCGTACGTGGCGAACGTCCAGTCGTGGGGCAGCCAGGAGCCGAAGAGCAGGAAGAGCCCGAGGTAGACCAGCGGCACCTGGGACCGGTCCGGCCAGGCGAGCGGGGTCCGCTCCTCCAGGAGCAGCGACACCCGCTGGGCCGGGTCCCGCAGCAGTTCCGCCGTGACCAGGGTCAGCGCGTGTTTGACCGCGGGCAGCCGGCCGACCATGCGGGGCAGTTGCTCCCGCGCCACCGCGGCGAGCCGGACGACGTCGACCTCGGGCTGCGGGCCGGACGCCTGCTCCGCCTTCTCGGGGGTGCCCCAGCCGAGGTGGGCCAGGCCGAGGCACTGGCGGGTCTTCAGGGTGCCGGGCGGCCCGACGAGGGCGTGGCTGACCGTGCTGGGCCGGCCGCCGCGGTCGGTGGTGGGCCAGCGCTGGACGAGCATGACGTGGCCGTCGCGGGAGACGGCGCGCACCACACTGGGCCGGGCCGCCGCGGCTCCCGACATCCACAGCAACGGGCCGAGTTCGCGGCCCAGTTCGGCGGCCCGCTCGGGCGAGCAGGAGTAGGCGACGGCGTTCATGCCGGTGCCCTGCCGTCCATGGTTGCCGTCCCAGCGGAAGACGACCTGGTGCACGGGGCCCCGGTCCTGGAAGTCGCTCACTGAAGTCCCCCTCCGGCCGTTCCTGTGGCCGTCGTTCCCCCGGCCGTCCCGCCGGGTCCGCCGGATCCTGTCGCCCGCTGCCCGGGCACCGTCTCGAAGCCGGGCGTCTCCCCGACCGCGAACGCCTCGGCGCCGCCCGGCACCTCGATCAGCCCGTGCATCGCGAGCAGCGCCAGCAGGGGTTCCAGCACCCGTCGCGGCCCCGCTCCCGCCGGGTAGCGGCCGCGGTCCTCCTGGCCGCCGGTGGCGGACGCGATGTGCAGGGTGCACCGGCGCATCGTGTCGAAGGGCCGCAGCCACGCCTGGCCCGCGTACCGGCGCAGCAGACTGTGGACGTCCCGGCTCTCCGCCCGCACCAGCGCGGGGTCGAGGGAGGTGGCGGGCGGCCGGGTCAGCCAGCGGTCGACGGGCGTCCTGAAGCGCAGCAGGTCCGCCTTGCCGAGGACCATCGCGGCCGGGACCTCCAGGTACGGGCCGTTCTTCGGCAGCCGGTCCAGGACGGTGCCGAAGGCGAGGTCGCCGTCCCGGTTCACCTCCACGCCCCAGCGTTCCCTGGCCTGGTCCAGCTCGGGCAGCGGGAGGGCCAGCGCGGGGTCGACGACGAAGATCAGGGCGTCGATCCCGAGCAGGAACCGCAGCGCCGCGTCGGTCCGTACGAGGTCCTCGCCGCCGAGGTCGAAGAAGGCGACGGGACGCACCTGGCCGCGGGCGTCGGTGATCAGCAGGGACTCCACGAAGCGGGCGAAGTCGTCCAGGCCCAGCGCGGCGGTGTGGTCGAGGACGTTGCCGTTGCGCAGGGGCTGCACCCGTTCGCGGACGAACCGGGCGTGCTGCTCCGGGTTGACCGACTGCCAGGTCAGGCCGAACGGTTCCAGACCACCGTCGGTGATCGCGGCGATCATCTGGGTCAGCAGGTGGCTCTTGCCGGTGGAGGACTGGCCGACCATCGCGACGGTCAGCGGGCGGCCGTGGGTCAGGTAGGGAACCGGGATGACGTGCTCGGGGAAGGCCGGATCCGCCGCGCACTTCTGGACGGCGCCGCGCATGACGTCGTCCAGCACCACGGGGTTGGTGATGCCGGAGACGTCCAGCGGCTGCTTGTACTGCATCGTGTTGTCGGCGACGAACAGTTTCGACAGGTCGAGCTGGATGGTCTGCAGGCAGTAGGGGCAGAGCACTTCGCCGTTGCCCCCCTCGGCCTGGGGCCCGGAGCCGTCGCGGCTCCGGGCGAGGGGGGCCTGCCGCTTGAGCCGCAGCGCGTCCTCGAACGCCTCCCGGTGCGGGCGCGTCTCGTCGGGCGGGACGGTGAGCCGGATCCGGTCACCGGCGCCCGGCGCCACCACGTCGAGCACCTCGGCGGGCGTCGGCCGGGCGGCGGCCCGCGGGGCGAAGGCGCCGCGGAACGTCCGGTCCAGCACCCGGTGTTCGCGCAGATCGGCCGGCGCCCCGTCGGCGGGGCCGGTCCGCCCGGTCACCAGCCGGTAGAGCAACTGCGCGGCGCTCCACATCGCGTCGCGCCCGTCGGCGAGCCCCTCGCCGCGGCGCTGTTCGGGCGAGCAGAACGGCAGCCGGCCCCACGGGCTGCGTGGCAGGCCCGCCCGGGTCACCGCCTCGAGCCCCCACAGCTGGGCCCTGGCACCGTCCCACAGGACGGTCGCCGGGGTCAGGCCGCGGTGCACCAGGCCCTGCCCGTCCAGCAGGCACAGGGCCGTCATGAGGTCCCGGGTGAAGTGCTGCTGGTCGCTCGCCGCCATCACGTGGGTCCGGGCCGCGGCGATCCCGCGCGGCGCGGCGTACAGCAGGAACGGCTCCGCGGTGTCGAGCTGGTGGCCGACGACCTTCGGAAAGAGCGGCGCGTACTGCGAGTCCTCGAGCAGCCGGTGCAGGTGCAGGGCGGTGCCGGTCTCCGTCTCCAGCAGGTCGCGGGCGGCCGGGTTGGCCGCGTCCGCGGCGGTCAGGCGGACCTGCACGCACTGCCGGCCCTCGTCGTCCAGCAGGCAGTTGCGGATCAGCTGGGGCAGCAGCCGGTCCCGGCGGGACTCACGGCCGAAGCGGGCGGGGGTGACGCGGCGCCCGCCCGACGGGGTGGTGAACACGAGCTTGCCGGGCGGCGCGCCGCCCTGCCCGTGCCCGGCGGAGTGCGTGGGGCTGGTCACCGGCGGTCCTCTCCTTCGTACGGGTGCACCGGTGGGTGCGGGTGCGCGAAGCCGCGCCCGCTGGATCCGGGGGAACCGAGGCGGCCGGGGCAACCGGGCGAACTACCGGTACGGACAAGGGTCATGGACGCTCACCGCCCCGGCGACCGTCCTCACGGTCGTCCCACCGGTCCTCACGGTCGTCCCACCGGCCGCGCTCAAGAGCGTCCCCTCGCTCATCGCCCCGGTCGTCCTCGACAGGCCTGGCGTCCTCGACGCCCCGGTCGTCCTCCACGGGCCGGTCGTCCTCGACGGGGCGGTCGTCCTCCACGGGCCGGTCGTACGGGTCGTCCCTGCTGCCGTACGGACCATCTGCGCCGTACGCACCATCTCCGCCGTACGCGCTGCCCCCGTCGTACCCATCGTCTCCGCCGTACGGGTCCCTCACGTCGTGCGCGCCGGTCGTCCCGTACGGATTCCCGGCCTCGTACGGGTTCCTGGCCTCGTACCTGTCGTACAGGTCGTGGCTGTCGTACGTGTCGTGACCGTCATACCTGTCGTGACCGTCATACCTGTCGTGACTGTCGTACGTGTCGTACGGGGACGGCGCGCCGGCGGGCGGGGAGGTGCGGCGGGAGCGGACGGTGAAGACCACTCCCGAGCGCAGCGGTGTCAGCCGGACCAGGCCGGCGTACCGCCCCGACGACGTCCACAGCACGTCCTCCGGCTGGGCCGAACCGCCCCCGTGCCAGGCCTTCTGGACCTCGTCGCGCACCGCGCGCGGCGCGAACCTGATCCACACCGCGTCCGCCGGGTCGCGGCTGAGCAGCGCGCCCTGTTCGGGCGAGGACAGCTGGACCACGGCCTGCCGTTCGGCCTCCGCGCCGACCAGCTGGGCCGGCCGGTAGGGGTCGGTGCCGAGCAGACTGGCCGAGCCGGCGCGGACCCGGCCGGGGGCGGCGAACGGCGGCGCGGCCAGCACGCCGTTGCGCCGCAGGTGGTGGCGGGCCGTCGAGAGCAGTTCGCGGACCCGTTCCTCGGTGCGCCGGACGGCGCGGGTGCCGGCCTGGCCGCGTTCGGCACGCCAGTAGGGATCGAGTGCCTCCAGGGCGGCGTCCGTCAGGTCCGCGGCGAGCGTGGCGACCAGCTCCGGGCCGCCCTCTCCGCTCTCGCGCTCCAGCCAGCGCGGTGCCACCCTGGCGCGGTCCGCCCAGGCGGTGCCGTCCTCGTCCGGGTCCTCCTCGCGCCCGTCGAGCCATGCCGCGTCCGCTGCGTCCGCCGCGTGCGTCTGCGTCTGCGCCTCCGGCTCCTCGCTGAAGGCGTACATGCGCGCCCAGTCGACGTCCGCGTCGTCGGACCCGCCGGCGTCGTCGTCCGCCTCCAGGGGGGAGGCGCTGGAGAGCCAGTCCTCGGTGGACGCCGCGGGGCCCGGCCCGTCCCCTCGCCCGGTCCCGTGGGCGGCACGCGGGGTGCCGCCGGCGCCCGATGCCACGGCCGGGCCCTGGGCTCCGGTGGAGGCCGGGGCACCGATGGAGCCCGGGGCACCGGTGGCCGCGGACCGTTCCCGCTCGGGCGCCGCCTCCGCCTCGGCCGCGGCGGCCGTCGCCCGGAGCACCCCGGCGACGGACCGTGCCGCGTCCGCGCACTCCAGGCGCTCCTCGACGGCCCAGTGCTCCCTGACCGCCTCGGCCAGCAGCGCGTCGACCTGCTCCAGGGACTGCCGCAGTACGGCGGTCGTCCGGCCCGGCGCCCAGGAGGCCGCCGCCGCGCGCCAGAGCCGGCGTGCCGTCTCCACCGCGCCGCCGAGCCCCAGCACCAGGGCGATGGTGCCCAGCCAGACGGGCGGCTCGGTCGGGTACGCCACCGCCGCGCCAGCCACCGCGCCGCCGACCGCCGCGGCCTGGTGGGGCACGGCCCAGCGGCCCGGGCGCCCCGCGTCCCGCAGCCGGGACGTGCCGAGCGCCGCCGTGGCGGCGAACAGCAGCGGGACGACCAGTGCCAGGGCGAGCAGCGGCCCGGTCCACAGGGCGCCGAGCAGTCCGGTCGCGGCCGCGGCGAGGGCCGCCGCCGGCGGGCCGGGCTGTGCGCCGCCGCCCGGCAGGTCCTCGCGCGAGCCGGGGCGCGGGAGCGCTGCGAGCCGGGGCAGCAGCGCCGAACCCGGCACCGGCTCGACCCGCCCGGCCAGGCCCGTGAAACGCTGCGCCACCGACCGCAGGGGCAGCCCCTGGGCCAGCAGCTTCCCGGCGAACTCCTTGAGCCCGTCACGGATCGGGTCCTTGACGCCGTCCGCGGACGGCACCCGCAGGCCGAGGGCGGCGAGCCGGGCCCCCGAGTCGGCGGCCGAGGGCGCGGAGCCGCCGCCGCGCAGGGCCGTCCCGGCGAGGTCCCGGTACTCGTCGAGGGCGATGCGCGCCTGGTCGACGTCCGCCTCGAAGGCCGCACGGCGCGCGGCCCGCAGCAGGCCCGGCAGGGTCTGCAGCCCGGCCAGTTCCTCCTCGGCGCGGTCGAGGGCGTCCGTGCAGGCGCGGTAGGCGCCGTCCGCCACCCCGCCCGGTGCCCGGTGCGGCTGGTCCCGGGCGCCGCGGGCCGCCACCAGCCGGCCCAGCGGCTGGGGCAGGTCGGCGCCGGAGGAGGCGGTCAGCAGCACGTCCGTCGGCAGTTCGGTGTCCTCGCCGGCGAACCGGGTGAGCGCGTCGCGCCAGGCCCGGTCGCGCACCTGCGGCGGCAGGTCCTGCTCCAGCAGCCGCACGCCGGGCGCGGCGACGGCCTCGGGCAGCGCGCGGACGCCGTCCAGGACCCGCAGGTACAGGTCGGGCACCGACAGCACGTCCACGAGGACCGCCAGGGCGTCCGGGTCGTCCGGCGCCGGCTGTTCCAACGCGGTGCGGGCGGAGCGCAGGTCACCGGCCCACAGCAGGCCGGTGACCGAGGACCGCAGGACGGCGGGCCGCACCAGCCTGCGGTCGGGCTGGAAGGCCTCGTCGTCCCCGGCGTACGAGCCCGGCGCGCTGCCGACCAGCAGGACCAGGAGACTGACCTGGCCCACGGTCCGGTAGCCGGTGAGGAGTTCGTACTGGAGCTGGTGGTCGGTGAGCCCGGCCGGGGTGTCGACCACCAGGAACAGCGGGTCGTCGGGTTCCGGCAGTCCGGCTCCGCCCAGTTGCCGGGCGACCCTGGCGCGCAGCGCGGACGGTCTGTCCAGCTCGGCCGCTCCGGCGCGCAGGTCCAGGTGGATGACGCAGCGCGCCTCCTGATGAGGTGTGCTCACTGCACGTCACCGTCCCAGGGGGTGTCACGGTGCTGGTCGCGTCCGCCGTCACCGGCACCGGGGTACGGCCCCGGGTCGCCGGGTTCGTCCCAGGGCGCCCGCGGCCGGTCCTCACGGCGGGGATCCTCACGGCGCGGATCCTCACGGCGGCCGGCGTCGCGGTCCTCGGCGTCGGGTTTGCCGAAGGAGGGGCGGCCCGCGGAGCGCCTGCGTTCGCCGTCGCGCCACTCGGACCGGCGGTCCCGGGCCCGGTCGTTCGCGTGATCGCGGTCGCGGTCACCCGCGTAGGGGCGCTCGCGGTCGTCCTCCCGGTCACCGGCGTAGGGGCGCTCGCGGTCGTCCTCGTGGGCGCGGTCCCGGTCGCCGTACCGCCCGCCGCCGAACCGGTCCTCCCTGCCGCCGTCCTCCCTGCCCCCGTCGTCCCGGAACCCGTCACCGTCGTACCGGTCCTCGCGCCGGCCGCGCCAGGCGTCGCCGCCGTCGCGGGGATCACGGGCGCCGTGCGGGTCGCGGGCGTCGCGGGAAGCGCGGTGGTCGCCGGAAGCGCGGGCGTTCCGCCCGGTGCCGTACTCGTCGGCGGGCTCGTCCCACCCGCCGCGCTCGTCCCGGTCGCTCCGCACGCGCCGCTCGTACGGCTGCTCCCGCTCGTACCGCTCGTTCCGCTCCTCCCGTCCGTTCTCGCGCCCGTAGGAGCCGCGGGGGGTGAAGGGCGTCGTGCCGAAGTCGTCGTCCTCCGGTGCCGGGCGCCGGGGCGCGGGGGCCTCCTCGCGGGGCCGGGCCGGCGAGCCGCCGCGTACGTGCTCCAGCAGGGTGCGCAGGGTCGGCTGGACCGCGCGCTGGTCGCCGAACTCCTTGTCCAGGGCGGCCGGCAGGGTCTCCGCCCAGAACTCCCACAGGGGACGCACCCAGCCCTCGACCCGGCGGCCGCCCCGCTCACGCCGCTCCTCCAGCAGCTCGAGCTGGCGCGGCGCGATCTCCTCGACCAGTTCCACGAAGAGCGGGTGCGGTGTGCTGCCCGTGCGGGACAGTCCGAGCGGCTGAGCCGCCATCAGCTCGTAGCAGTAGTCCTCCACCGTCGCCTCGTCGTCGAGGACCGTCCAGCGTTCGTAGGAGCGCAGCAGCTCCGCCCAGCTCGAGACGCCGTCGGGGAAGTCACCGAGGCGCAGCCGGACGCCGGGCACGTCGGGGCTGGTGTCGGGGAAGAGCCGCAGCCTGATCCGGCGCGGGGAGTCGGTGCCGCCGTCCAGCACGTCGACCTGGCCGTTCCACAGGCAGCACAGCAGCCGGTGCAGGATGGTCTGCCGGTCGTCCTCGGTGCTCACCATCCAGGTGTCCCTGAAACCGAGCCGCTGCCGCCACCGCAGCACGTCCTGGGCCTGCTCGTTCTCCTTGGCGCGGGCCCACTGGCGCAGCACCTTGCGGGCCTCGGGCACCTGGGTGAGGCTCATCTCGCTGCGGAAGAGGACCACGGTGACGGAGTCGCTCTCCACGCCCCGGTACTCGACGGAGTTCTTCGCGTCCGAGGGCAGCCGCAGCGTCTTGCCGAGGAACTCCTGCACCTCGTCCACCGCCTGCACCCGGGGGTAGGTGACCAGGACCCGCAGCGGCCCGGTTCCCTCCGGGGTGAAGCCCACCGGCAGCAGTCCGGCCAGCTTGCGGCCGAACACGTCGAGCGCGTCCTTGCTGACCTGGTCGCGGGCGTCGGCGTCGCCCGCGGCGGCGGCCAGCAGCGTGCCCATGGCCGGCAGCAGCGGACGCTCCTCCAGATGGGTGCCGCTCTCGGCGAAGAGCCGGGTGACACGGCCCTCCAGCTGGCTCTTGATGCGGGCGACCGCGCCCTCCGGGTCGCGGCGGCTGAGGGTGTGGACCTGGCGCCAGGCGTCGCCGTCGATCAGTTTGAGCAGCAGCGCGGAGACGTGGTCCTGTTCGCGCAGGTTCTCCCGGTGCCGCAGCCGGGCGACCACGTCCTCGTAGAAGTGGTTGAGGGTGCGCTGCGGCGGCAGCAGGTAGGAGATGCCGGTGCGGTCCTCGTAGAGTTCTCGGCCCTTCTGCTGCGAGGCCTTGCGTTCCTGGTCGCTGTGGCCGAGGAAGGCCCGCACCAGGCGGTCGAGGTCGATGCCGGCCACGTCCGCCTGGGGCTGCCAGTGCTGCTGCTGTTCGCGCCATGCCTCGTGCCAGATCGAACGGCAGCGCCACTGGTACCAGGTGTTCTGCTCCTGGAGGGCGGCCTGGACGTCGTCGTCGCCCCAGCGGGCCGGAGCCAGGCCGGCCAGCTGGCCCTTGATGCGGGGGATCTTGGGCGGCTGCTCCGTGACGCCCGGCGGGCGCTGCGGGGCGCGGGCGCGGCTGTCCAGCATGCCGAGGAAGCCGAGCCGGGCGATCTGTTCCTCGCTGTCCGGGACGCCCCGCACGACGCGTTCGACGAGGAAGGGGTCGGCGCTCTGCAGGAGTTTGTCGATGGCGAGGCGCGGGGCGAACCGGTCGGCCATCACGGCGGCCTGCCGGCTCGCCTCGGCCCGCAGGTCGGACAGCAGCGCCTGCATGTCGGTGATGCGCTGGCCGAGGGCCTGCTCGATGTTGCGTCCGCCGCGCGGCAGCGGGTCGGGTTCCGGCACCGCCAACTGGCGTCGCTCCCAGAGATCTTCGAGGTGGGAGTCGGCGAACAGCTGCCGGATCATGGGGACGGCGCCCTCGCGCAGTTCGGCGCGCGGCCGTTCCACCAGGTCGGTGACGGCCTCCCGCAGCATCCGGCCGGCCACCAGGTCGGCGAGCTGGTCCATCGGGGCGGTCATGGACGCCACCAGACTGGTGGACACGCCGCGCCGGCCGATGCCGGTGGGCGAGATGGAACTGCGGGCCACCCCGCGGTTGATGAAGCTGGCGGCGAAGGTCTGGTAGTCGTCGTCGGCGGCCATCTTGCGGCCCTGCGGGCGGCCGTCGCCCAGTTCGGTGCCGACCAGCGACATCACCAGGGAGACGATGGAGCGGCGCAGGTCGTCGGCGCGGATCCCGGCGGTCGGGCTGAACAGGAAGGCCGTGGGCAGGATGCCGGTGCGCAGCCGGACCGGGGTGATGCCCGGGTAGCGGATGCCGAACTTGGCCTCGTGGTCGAGGTCGCCGATGTCGGGGCGTTCGACCGGCGCGTTCTGCTGGTCCACCAGCCGGAACAGGTCGACCAGGGCGCGGGCCGCGTTCAGTTCGGCCTCGCGTCCGCCGCCGGTGGCGGCGGAGAACGACGACGGCATCACGACCAGCGGGTAGATCTTCACCCCGTCGAAGCTGCGCAGCCGGAAGGCGTGGTTGATGAGGTGCAGGTAGTCCAGGAAGATGCCGGCGCCGGTGCCGCCGGCCACCGAGAACGCGACGAACACGTCGCAGCCGTTGACCTTGCCGCCGCCCAGCTCGCTCAGTTCGCCCGCCGACTTGGCGATGGCGTCGATCGCCTGCAGGAGGGGCTCGAGGACCGGGGCGAGGCTGTGGCGGAGGGTGGCGAAGAGGGCGGCGCGGCCGACGGTGGGCAGTTGTCCGGCGCCGTTGTGCAGCGGGGTGACCTCCGGTTCGCCGGTGATCGGCGGCAGCCAGCCGGCCACCTCCTCGCGGAGGCTGGCCCGGAGCATCTTGGTCACTTCGGGCGAACTGTCGAAGTTGGGCAGCAGGTTGTGGGTGGCCCGTGAGGTGCGGGCGTAGGCGGCGCGCAGCGAGGGGTCGACGTTGAACTGGGGCAGGCGCTGGAGGTCGCTCTCGCTGTAGTCGGCGTACACGAACTGGAGGCAGTCGGGCAGCTGGAAGGGGGCGTGGCCGTTCATGCGGCTCAGGGCCATGCCGTCCGGCCCGCACAGTTCGACGCGGAGCCGGCGCTCCAGTTCGGCACCGACCAGTCCTCCGGTGCCGCCCAGGCCGACGAAGAGCATCGGCTGGAAGATCTTCATGGTTTCCTCCCCGCTCGCGGCCGGGCCGGCCGCGGTTCGTGCTCGGTGCGTTCGTGGATTGCGTGCGGTGCGGCGACCACGGCGCACGGCAGGGCCGCGGTGGCGTGCGCCGCGCCGGCCCCGCCGTGCGCCGCGACAGCCGCCGTGCGCGGTACGGCCGCCGCCTGGGGCTCCGTGACGGCCCCCGCCCCGGGCTCCGTGACGGCCACCGGCCCGCGCGCCCTGGCGGTCTCGGTGTGCGGCCGGGTCCGGCCGGACGTCGTGCCGGTCACAGGTAGTCGCCGTAGGCGCTGTTGCCGCCGTCGCCGTCGCCCGGGGCGGGCACGGCGGTGGGTGTCTGCGGGGTCCCGCCCGGGTGCGGGTCCTCGCCCAGTTCCAGGTACAGCCTGTCGGTCAGTGCGACGCGGCTCCCGGCGCGCAGCGGCATCCGGCCGCCCTGTTTGCGCAGGACGGCGCCGCCCTCGGGGTTGCGCCGGACGGCGTACGGGCCGTGCGGGCGCTTCTCCAGGCGGGGACTGCGGTGGGCCTCGGCGACCGCGAACTCGTACCACTGCTTCTTGTTGCCGTGTCCGGCCTTGTGCTCGCCCAGTACGTCACCGTCCTCCGCCACCAGGCGCAGTTTCAGCCCGTACGGGTCCCGGCGGCGCCGGCGCAGCCGGACCCAGGCGGCGGTGACCGCGACGAGCGCCACGAGCACCAGGACCGCGATGAGGAACGCCCACCAGTACTGGTCCCAGAGGCCGGGTGCGGGCGTCACCCGCAGGGAGAGCGGGGTGGCCGTCAGCGTCCGGTTGCCGTCGGTGGCGTCGGTGACCTTGACGGTGGCGGCGAGGCTCAGCCCGTCACCGAGGCGATCACCGAAGACGCCCGCGGGGGCGACCTCGACGCTCACCTTCCGGGTGCCGGACTCGCCCGGCGCGAGCGTCACCGTGGCCGGGCTGACGGACAGCAGCCCGGCGCGGACGTCGGCGACGGACAGGTGCAGGGTGTGCGCGGTGGAGCTGCTGTTGTGGACGTCGAGGGTGCCGGTGACGGTCGCGCCGGGGTGGACGTCCGCGGCGGGCAGGTCGAGCGGCGCGGTGACGGGCGGGGGCCCGGGCGCCACGTCGATGCCCAGGTCGCGGGTGTCGGCCTTGAGCCCGGAGGCGGTGAGGGTGGCGCTCACCTTCAGCGTGCCCCGTGCGCCGGCGGGGATCTGCGCGGTGCCGGTGAAGAAGCCGTCGCCGGCCGTGCGGTCGGCCCCCGTGCCGTCGTCGGTGAGCCGCAGCGGCTGCGGGCCGACGCCCTCGCCGGTCAGCCGGCCGGCGACGCGCAGCCCGGCGTAGTCCCGCGGGTCCTTTATCTGGTAGCCCTCGCGGGTCTGCAGCCGCATGGCGACGGTGACCTTCTCACCGGCCTGCGGTGAGGGCGGGTCGGCGGTGAGGGCGCCGCGCAGTTCGCCCTGCCACAGCACGCTGACGGCAACGGGCAGCGAGCGGTGTCCTTCCGGTGCCTCGGCCTTCACCTTCCAGGTGCCGGGCAGCGGGTCGACGACCTTGAGCGCCTCCACGGTGCCGGAGCCGCCGGCCAGTTCGAAGGTGGACTTCTCGTACGTGCCGTGCGTGGGGACCTTGTCGCCCCGCGGGTCGTAGTACGTGATCTCGACGGCGGGGTCGCCCTTGTCGACGACGATGCTGCCCACGGTCGCCAGCGGGGAGATGCCGATCTGGAGGGTGGCCGGCGGGCGTTTGCTGGGTCCCTGCTCGTGGCGCAGGCAGTGGGCGGCGGCGAAGATCTCCTCCAGGGTGCCGGCGATGTCCTTCGCCCCGGAGACCTTGTGCGCCTTCGGGGCGGCGGAGGGCAGGGCGACGCAGCCCTTCTGGTAGCCGCCCGCGGCCATCCGGTCCAGTTGGTCCTTGTCCGGGTCGGCCCCGAAGCCGAGCGGCCAGATCTGCACGCCGTGGGAGGCGGCGTTCGCCAGTTCCTGCTTGAGCTGGCTCTCGCCCTCCGCGGTGCGGTGCGCGGGGTCGCCGTAGGCGGGGCTGCCGGTGACGTCGAGCTTCCCGTCGGTGAGCAGGAACAGCACCCGCGGCTGGGAGGGGTCGGTGCCGTCGGTGAGGTCGTGCACGCCCTGCCGTATCGCGCTCGGGAAGTCGGTGCCGGTGCCCTCGTCCTTCTTGCGGCCGCGGAGCTTGCCGACGCACGCGTCGATCGTCTCGCGGCCCGCCGCGTCCAGCGCGGTGCGCGGGCAGACCGGGTCCACCGCGCGCTGGTCGGCGGACTCCGCGGCGGCGAATCCGTAGACGGTGACGTGGGAGTCGGAGGAGACGTCGCCGAGCGCGATCCGGGCGGCGGCGGCCTTCTCCGCCTTCATGTCGTCGGCCGTGAGACTGGCCGACTCGTCCACGGCGACCGCGTAGTTGACGGCCGGGAACGCCGGGGCGGTGTCCGCCACCGGCACGGCGCCCCGGCCGGCCGGTGCCACCAGGGACACGAGCACCGCGGCGCCGCCCAGCACCGAGACCGCGGCGCGCCGCGCCCGGCCTCTCCCCGTCTGCCGTCTTCCCGTGACTCTTCCCACGGCATCCCCTGTTTCCTGGTGCGTGTCGGTGGTTCTTGGTTCGCGAGGTGGTTCTTGGTCCGTGACGTGCTGCTTGATCCGTGACGTGCTGCTTGATCCGTGACGTGCTGCTTGCTTCGTACCGATGACCGATGACCGATGACCGGTGACCGTGGGCCGGTCGCCGACGGTCGCCGGCGGTCGGTGGCGGTCAGTCGTCAGGGCCCGGTCGCCAGTTGTCAGCGCGCAATCGCCGGTCGTCGGTGGACAGTTGTCGGTTGTCGGTTGTCGGTTCGAAGTCGTCAGCCGGCGTTCGTCGGTTGTCGGTTGTCGGTCCTCGGTTGCCAGTTGTCGGTCGGCAGTCGTCAGTCGGCGGCTGGAGGTCGGCGGTCGGCAGTGGTTCAGTGCGAGGTCAGGCCCCAGATCAGGGCGAGGGCCGAGGACGGGGCGAGCGCGCCCACCCCCCAGCGGATGGCCCGGTACTTGGCGGACAGGATCGAGCTGACGTCCACCGCCTGGACGAGCAGCCACCGGGTGGGATCGAGGCCGGCCTCGGTGACCCGGGCGGACAGCCCCGCGAGGTCGCGAGGCGCCACCAGGTCGCCGAAGTACGTCACCCCGTCCCCGCCCCGGACCGTGCCGGTACGCGGCAGCAGCGCCCCGACCAGCGCGCCCACCGCGACGGCCCAGAACACCCCGGCGAGGACCAGCGTCACGTCCGCCGGCCCGTGCCAGCCCGGGGTGCCGTGCCAGCCCGCCAGGAACGCGGGCAGCGCCAGCGTCCCCGACAGCAGCACGGCCGCCTTGGAGTCGGCGCGGCCGAGGTCCTCGCGGACCGTGCTCAGCAGGCGCTCGGCGATGCGCTCCTCCGCCCGGTCGTGGCTGTGCCGACCCCCGTTCGGCACGGGCACGACCGGGTCGGAGGAGGTCTGTGATCCGCCCTGGGCGCTCATCGGTCCTCGTCCACCCAGGACCAGCCGTCGTCCTCGGCGCGGCTGCGGCGCGGCGGCGCGGGCTCCGGTTCCTCGTCCTCGGGGTGGTAGGGCTCGGGCCGGTGGACGCGCTCGGGCGGCGGATCGTGCCGGACGTCGTCCGCCGGCCGGCGCCGCGGCCGGCCCGGTCCGGGCTCGTCCCAGGGCGGCTCGGGCCGGTGGGGCCAGCGGCGGGGCGGCTCGTCCGACGCCCACTCGGGAGTGAACGGCCGGTCGCCCGCGGCGGGTTCCAGCTCGCGCGGCTCGCGGCGGGCGGGCAGTGAGCCGATGGGGCCCTGGATGGGGCGGCGCTGGTCGCGGTTGAGGAGGTTGAGGACCTGTGTCTCCACGTCGGCGGCGTGGAGTTCGCCCGCCATCGCCATCGAGTACAGCCGGTCCAGCCGGTCCTTGTCGTCCTGCCGGCCCTCCTGCCGGATCTTCTCCAGGAAGTCCTTGGCGCCCGCGGGGTCGGCGGCCAGCATGTAGGTGAGCTGCTCCATGTCGCCGCCGCGCAGCATCCGCCGGAACTCGTCCTGGCGGACCCGGGTCACCTCGGCGTCGGCGTGCACCTCGCGCTTCTTCTGCGCGTACGCGATGGCCTCGTCGTCCACGCCCAGCCGGACGTAGAGCCTGACGCGCAGCCCGAGTTCGGTGCCCAGGTCGCTCCAGCGTCCGGCGACGCACTCCTGGGTGATGACGCGGTTGGCCTGGTCGGCCTCGGTGACGCGGTAGCCGAGGGTGACCTCCCGCAGCCGTTCCAGCACCGGGGAGGTGAGCCGTGCGGCGACGTCGGTGACGACGTTGACGGCGACCAGGTGCGGGTCGGTCACCTCCCATTCGATGTCCACCTCGGCCTTGAAGAAACTGGTGCCGCCGGAGGCGGGCAGGTCCATGTCGAGGGTGGTGACGAAGGTGCCCTGGGCGATCTCGCACACGGTGTAGGGCCGGGCCAGGGCGCGTTTGCCGACGTGCTGGATCCCGGAGACGGTGATCACGCTGTAGCCGCCGTTGCGGTAGAACACCACGGAGGCCCGCTGGGCACTGACCGGCGGGTAGCCGCCCGTCGGCGCGTACTCCCGCAGGAAGGGCCCCGCGGGAGCCGTGCCCCCGGTGCCGGCCCGGTTCTCGTCCTCAGCCATGCCTCTCCTCCTCGCGCGTGCTCTCCCGGCGGGTCCGCTCCTGGCGCGGTGGTTCGCGGCGCGCCGGGTCCTGGCGCGGGGCCTCCTGACGCGCCGGGTCGGGGCGCGGCGGCCGCCGGCTCGCGGGTTCCGGGCCCGCGCGCCGGGCAGGGGTGACGGCGAGCCACCACAGTTCGCGCGCCCGTGCGTCGGACAACGGCTTCTCCGGGTCGTTCATCATGCGGCGCAGCAGCCAGTCCAGCCGCCGCCGGTCGTACTCGTCGCCGGCGAGCGCGGGCAGCAGCGCCGCCAGTCCCCGCCGGGTCCACTCCGTGCCGTCCTTGCGCACCGCCGACCGCAGCAGGGTCTCCAGCGCGTCCGTCGCCACGTCCTTGGAGCGGGCGGTGTTGAGCGCCGTCCACAGCAGGTCGGCCATGGGGCCGACGAGTTCGGGCCGGTCGGCGGCGAGGGCGAGCGGCAGCGGCCAGTCGCCCCGGTCGGCCAGCGGCGAGTCCGGGTCGTCCGTCAGCACCTCGTCGACGGTGGTCAGGGCGAGCCGGACGGTGGTGACCAGGCCCATGTCCTGGTAGGGCGCGCGCTTGTGGTGGGTCCAGTCGGCCATCCGCGCCAGCACGCGGCCCCCGTCCCGCAGGGCCAGCAGGCGTACGACGTTGAAGGAGGCGACGGCGAGCTGGTCCCCGTCCCCGTGGACGCCGATGCGGGCCAGGGCGTCCAGGGTGTCGTCCGTGGTGGCGGCGGCGTTGCCGTAGCCGAGGGCCATCGCCGCCGTCCAGCGCAGCGTCTTCGTGCCGTGCCGGCTCCACTCGCCGACCAGCCGGTGCACGGCCGCGCGGTGCGAGCCGTGCCGTGCGGCCTGGTCGAGCGTGGTGGCCGCGAAGATCCGCCGCAGGGGTGTGGCCGCCTCGGCCAGCGGGCGGACCAGCTCGGTGTAGCCGTGGTCGAAGTCGCGCACGCACAGTTCGCCGGCGGCGACCGCGGCGCGCATCCACACCTGGGGGCGCGGATCGTCGGCCAGCAGCCGCAGCCAGCGCATCACCGGCGCCCGCGCCGGGAAGTGCCGGTCCCACAGCTCGGTCAGCACGGCGGACGGCAGTGCGGAACCCCGGTACCAGATCAGCCGGGCCGGCACCTGCGTCCCGGCCACCTCGACCTCGCCGTCGGCCAGTTCGGCGCGCGAGAGCGCCAGGTCGGCGTCCGGGTCGTCGCAGAACAGCGGGCGGGCCGGGGTGTGGTCCGGGTCGCTCTGCACGGACAGTTCCCAGGTCAGCAGATGGGCGGCGGAGGCCACCGCGCTGTGCGGGGCGCCGCCGAGCACGGCCAGCGCGATCCGGAACGCCACCGGGTGGAACAGGGTCGCCGTGCCCGGCCGTCCCGTCCTCCCGTCCGAATCGGCCGCCGGTGCCGTCAGCGCGCGGTCCACGCCCGCGAACCACTCCTGGGCCTGGGCCGCGGCCAGGCTCCGGCAGCCGGACATCAGGTCCTCGTGGGTGACGTCCCCGAGCACGTGCCCGGCCAGCAGGGAGGCGAGCAGTTCGGCCTCGGCGGGACGCAGGTCCTTCAGGCCGACGGCGTCCTTGACGTCGTCGCGTTCGGCGAGTGCCTGGGCACGGGCCAGCAGCCCGGCCGGGCCGGCGCCGTCGTCCCGCGGTGCCACGCCCGCGTGGCGCTCCAGGCGCTCACGCAGCCGGGTGCGCAGCAGTTCCCCGGTCGGCGCGGGCGGGCACAGCATGCCGTACCGGCCGGCGAGCAGCGGGCCGGCCGCCGCCCCGACGGCGACGACGACCACCGCGAAGGCCTCGCGGCGGTCCAGGGCCGCGGCCAGTTCGTCCAGGTCCATCTCGGCCGGGGGCAGGACACCCGGCCGGGTGAGGGAGACCTCCAGCAGGTACCCGCCGCCGGGCCGGCCCTCCTCGTCCTCCTCGGCGCGCGGTCCGGCCAGCAAGGCGGCGAGCCCGCGCACTCCGTCGTCCGGGTCGACCCGCCGCACCCGGTGGCCGGAGGCTGACTCGGGGCCGCTGCCGCGGGCGGCACCGGTGGTGACCTCGTCGAGCAGGGACAGCGCGGTGCTCGTCCGTCCGGTGCCCGGAGCGGCACCGAGCACCAGCAGGCGGCGGGCCCTGAGCGCGTTGCGCAGTTGTACGTACCCGTCGGGCTCCACGTGGATACGGCGCAGCCGGCGCAGTTCCTCGTCGGGCACCGGTCCGCCGCGCATGCCCGCTGCCGGACGGCGGCTGTCCAGCAGCAGGTTGACGTCGCCGATGTGGGCGCTGCGGAAGTAGTTGCGGTCGAAGCTGGTGTGGTCGCGGCCGACGTCGAACAGCCGGTGGGTGGCGCGGCGGGTGCGGGCGGCGGCGGCGAGGTCGGTGGGGCCGTCCTCGCTCTCCTCCTCGGCCAGGGGGTCGCGGGTGTGCTCCTTGAACCGCCCGGCGGCGCGCTCCCGCTCCTTCTCCCGCTCCCGTTCCTTCTCCCGCTCCCGTTCCTTCTCCTTCTCCTTGTCCCGTTCCCCGGCCTGGTCCGGGTCGTCCTCGTCGTCGGTCCGGGACGGGCGCCCGCCACCGCCGGCCCCGTCGTCGCGGGGCCTGTCGCCCTTGTCCCGCTTCTCCTCGTCCTGCGGCGGGCGCGCCCGCTCCGGCTTCCGGTCCCGGTCCGGCTGCTCGCGCCGCTGCGGCCTGTCGGGGGCCTCCCCGGCCTGGCCGTCCGCCTCCGCTTCGTCGCTCACGCGGCTCAGCCCTTCCGCTGCTCGGAGTCGCGACCGCTGATCCGGCCGATGTGCACGGGCTGGTGGTAGACGTTGTCGTGGTGCTCGGACATGTCACCGTGGACGGTGTACCGGGCCCCGGACGGACCCCCGGGGGAAGAGGCGGCGCCGGACGGACCGCCGGCGGCGGCCCCGCCCGCGGACGGCTCCTCACCGGCGGGCGGCTCTTCGGCGGGGGTCGCGGGGGCCCCCGTGGCGGCCGGGGCGGGCGCGGCTTCGGGGATACGGGGAGCGGGCCGGCCGGGCAGGTGGAACCAGGCGGTGGCCTCGCCCTCCTTGAGTTCCAGCCGGGCGGGGGCGTAGCGCTCGGGCTCGATGAACTTGCCGCCGCTCCTGACCACGTCCTCGTACAGGGACGAGGAGGTCACCAGGACGAGGTCGGCGTCCTCGGCGTCCAGGAGCTGCCGGGCGAGGGCGCAGTCGGCGAGCCGGCAGGCGAGGTCGACGGCGCGTCCGCTGATGCCCCGGTCGTCGTGGCGGACCGGGCCGACGTGCATCCCGATCCGCAGCCCGAGGGGGACCCGCAGACCGCGGTTCTCGTCCCGCAGCTTCTCGTGCACCTCGATCAGCCACAGGCCGAGCATGCGGTCGGCCGCGACCCGGCCCTGCACCGCGAGCAGCACGCCGTCGCCGCGGTCCTCGGTGTGCAGGGCGTCCGGCGGGACTGCGGCGTGCGTGAAGGCCGTCTCCAGCACGCGGTAGATCCGGGCGCGCATCCGCTGCTTGTCGACGTCGTCGTACTGGCCCGACCGTCTGGCGTCGACACTGACGACCAGCTCGTAGTGCGCCTCGGTCGGTTCGGTGGCGTCGTGGTTCACCCGTGTCCCCCTGCAGGTCCTGTGCGCTTGCCGAAGAGGTGGTGGTGCTGGTCGTGCCGGTCGCTCCGGGGGCCTTCGCGGCCCTGGTGGTCCGTCCCCAAGAGCGTGTCCTGCGGGGCGGGAGACGTCTGTGGCCGTTTACACACGTGGGGGCGGGATCTCCTCGTGATGGCCGTCCGCGAGGAGTGCGAGCAGGTCCGGGTCGAGGATCTCCACCATCCGGTTGCCGGTGCGCACGATGTTCTGGCCGCGCAGCAGCCGCAGGGCCTTGGCGACGGCCTCGCGGGTGGCGCCGACCGTGGCGGCCAGTTCGTCCTGGGCCAGGTGGACGACGGGGCCCGCGGGCCCCGGGCCGCCGGGCGCGGGGCCTGCCCGGGAAGGGGCGTAGGGGCCGGAGGGGGCGGCCGCCGACAGTTCGGTGAGCCGGCTGGCCAGGCGTTGCAGCACGGTGAGGGAGGCGAGCGCGGACCGTTCCTGGTCGGCGCTGCGGAGCCGGAAGGTGAGCTGGCGGATCACCAGACCGCTGACGCGGGGGTGCAGGGCGAGGAAGCGGCGGAAGGCGTCGCCGGGTATGAGGCGGGCGTCCACGGGTCCCAGGGCGCGCACGGTGGCACTGCGCGGGTGCGGGTCCAGCGCGGCCATCTCGCCGAGCAGTTCACCGGGGCCGCGCAGGCCGAGTATGAGCCGGGTGGCGCCGCGGTCCGTCGACACCGAGACCGTCACCCACCCGCGGTCGAGGATCATGACGTGGCTCGACCGGTCCCCCTCCGTCAGGAGATGGGTGTCGGCCGGGTAGTGCCTGCGGCTGCCGAGCGCCATCACGCTCTCGCGTTCCTGGGCAGTCAGGGCATGCGCGAATGCCAGCTCACCGCCGAGCAGCCCCATGCCACGCCCCCCGCCGCAGTCCGGATGCCTGTGCCTCGTTGGCGATGATGGTGACAGAGAGTCGATTTAGGGCGAGTGAATTACGCCACATTGTTGTACTGGCCAGTAGGGTACGAGCTGGCAGGTGGGCCGCCCGCTCGTCCACGGCCCTGCGGCACGGCACCGGCCCGGGCCCGCTCGCGGCCCCTCCGCGCCGCACGGCCCGTACGGACGAGGGTGAGGTCAGACCCGGACCGCCGGGGGCGCCGGCCCCTGGCGGCGGAAGGCGGGCGGTGAACCGCTTTTGGCGAAAACTCAGGTTTCCCCGTCGCGGAGGCGGTGACGGCTCCGTGGTGAGGTCGTGAGAGTACGGTGACGCCCCGCCCGCCCGGCTCGTTCCGCTTACGCCCACGCCCCGCGCACCCGCCCGCGTGCCCCGCCCCGCACCCGCCCGCGCACCCGCCCGGCGCGTCCGGCCGGGAAGCAGGCGCGGGCGCCTGCCGCTGCCCCGCAGCCGCCCGGGTACGCGCACGCGTGGGTGGGTGGGCGGTCGGGCAGTCCGGCGGGCGGTCGGGCGGTCGGGCGGTCGGGCGGTCGGGCGGTCGGGCGGTCGGCGGAGTACAGCGCGGCGCCCGGCGGAGTGCCGCGGGCCCGGCGGAGTGCGGCAGGGCCCGGCGGGGTGCCGCGGGGCCCGGCCGGCGGTGGGGGCCGCTCCGACGCGGGCGCCCGCCGCCCTGACCGGCGGCCTCGGTACGGCCGTTCAGTTCAGATGGCAGGCGTGGCCGTCGAGCGTGAAGCCGCACGGCCCGCCGCCCGCGGCGTCCCCGGCGCCCGAGGGCCCGGCCGGTCCGGAGGCGATGAAGCCGAAGGAGAGGGTGCCGCCCGCGGCCACCGAGCGGTTGTAGGCGACGGAGGTGGCGGTGACCCGGGAGCCGCTCTGCGCGACCGTGGCGTCCCACATCTGCGTGATGCGCGGTCCGTCGCCGAAGGTCCAGCCGATCCGCCAGGTCTCCAGCGCCCCGGCGGTGGTCACCGTGACGGCGGCCTGGAATCCGCCCGGCCACCGGTCGACGAGGTCGTAGCGGACCCGGCAGCCCCGCGCGGTCGCGGCGGGGCCGGACGCGTCGCCCGTGGCGGCGGCCGAGGGCGTGCCCTGCGGCTGCGGACCGGTGGCGTGACGACCGGAGCCGGGCGCCGCGCCGCTCGCGGCGGACCGGCCGGACGGGGACGCCGTGGCCCGGGCGGGGGCCGGTGGACGCCCGGCGGGCGGCGGGACGGCCCGGGGGTCGGCGACCGCCCGCCGGTCCGCGTCGTCGCGGGCGGCGTCGCTCGCCGCGCCGCCGAACGGCATCAGCGAGACGGCCAGGGCCAGCGCCGACAGCGCGACGGCCGTGGCGAGCAGGCCGCCGCGCACCAGCCGCGCCCGGCCCGCGCCCTCGGCCCGCGGATCCCGGTCCGCCGCACCGGCCGCCGGCCCGCGCGCGCCGAGACGCACGTCGGCCGCCCGGCGGCGGCGCTCCAGGTAGGCGAGGCCGCCCCAGCCGATCACCCCGCCGGCCAGCGCGGCGGGCAGGGTGTCCGCGCGCAGCCGCAGGCAGGCGGCGGCCTCGGCGCAGGTGGCGCAGGCGGCGAGGTGCCGGGAGAGGTCCTCGGGGGTCTCGACGGGCATCGCCGGCCGGGTGACCACGTCCAGCAGCCGCGCGTAGCCGCGGCACTCCGGGTCCATCGGCGTGTCGAGGTGGTCGCGGCGGCAGCGGTCCCGGAACAGGCCGCGCACCTGCTCCAGTTCCTCCGAGACGCGGGCCGGGTCGAGCCCGAGCCGGCGGGCCACGACGACCAGCGGCAGCGCCTCCACCTCGGCCAGCCACAGCAGTGCCGCGTCCGCCTCCTGGAGGTCGCGCAGCGCGCGCAGCGCCGGCGGGCGGTGGAGCGGCGGGCCGCAGTAGCGGGCGGCCCGCGGGGAGTCGAGCCACAGCCGCAGGCCGGGGTCGAGCCGGTCGCCGAGTCCGGCGGCCTCCCAGGCCGCGGCGGTGGTGCGTACCGCGGTCAGCATCAGCGGGAGCGCGGGCAGCCGGGGCGTGCGGCGGCCCCGGGAGGCGCCCGCGTCCGCGGCGCGCACCTCGCGCAGGCCGAGCGCGAAGGCCTCCGCGGCCAGTTCCCCGGCCGCGGTGGAACCGGCCGTGCACAGGTCCGCGTAGGAGAGCACCGCGTCCCAGCACTCGGACAGCAGCGCGGCCTCGGCGGTGTCCCGGGGACTCGGCTGGTCGGGCATGGCTCTCCTGCGTCCACGGGCGGGGGGTCAACCGACCCCGTTCAGAACGGAGTTGAGGCAACTATCGCGGTGGACGCCGAGCTTTTCACGTGTTCGACACAACTGACAAGCCACGCCTCCGCATCGCGCGGAGGACGTGGCCCGCACTCACGGTGGGGTCAGTTCCTCTCCCCCGCCGCCTGCCTCGCGCCACCGTCCGCGCTCCCGTCCGCGTCCTCCTGCGCCGGCAGGCTGTCCATGAAGGAGCTGACCGAGAAGACGGCGCGGCCGGGTCCGGGCGGGCCGTAGCCGGGGGGCGAGGAGAGACCGAAGTCGTCCATGGTGGCGCGGTAGGCCTCCAGCAGCCGGATGTGGTACTCCAGCGGCGCGCCCTGCGGGTTGGCCTTGCCGAGCGGGGTGGTGGGCTCGGGGCACCAGGTGGTGAAGCGCGGCGTGATGCCGTGCGACATGAAGAAGCGCAGGCCCTCCGTGGTGGAGGCGATGGCCTCGTCGACGGTGGTGAAGCCGAACGGCTCGGCCATCTCGACGCCCGCCACGAAGTTGGGGATCACGTTGCGCGCGCCGAAGATCTCGGCCGAGTCCAGGATCCGCTGGTGCCACTCGTCGCGGCCGACGTAGCGCTCCTTGCCGGGGCAGTACATCTTGAACAGGTACTCGTCCCACACCTCGAAGTTGGGGTGGTAGATCTGCACGCCGTAGTCCTTGAACCGCTGCACGTCGTCCTTGGGCAGCGCCTGGGCGACGACCTTGCCGATCCAGCGGCCCGGGAAGCGCTCCTCGATGGCCTTGGCGTAGTGGCCGTAGAAGTCGGCCTCGTCGCGGCCCGCCACCTTCGACGTGATCGCGCCGCCGGTGAGCGTGTAGGCGGTGGAGGCCTTCTGGGTGTCGTACCGGTCGATGATCTCCAGGGCTTCGAGGACCTCCTCGACGTCCTTCACGCCCGTGTACGGCCGTCCGGCCGCCTTGTGCTGGCGCCAGTTGTGGTTGATGTCGCAGTACTGGCACTCCTCCTTGGCGCCGAAGTACTGGCAGACCCGGAAGACGGTGAGGTAGATCAGGTAGCCCCACTGGATGGTGGGCGCCACCTCCATCACGGACTTCCCGCTGGCCAGGGTGTGCCGGTAGTACTCCGGCATGGGCGGCACGCCGACGTCGGCGATCCGCTTGCCGTCGAGGTAGAGCCCGAGCAGGCCCTCGTCGTCGGCCGCCACCCGGTAGGGCGAGGCGGGGTTCACCCGTACGGAGACGACGGTGCGCCGCAGGTCGTAGGGTCCGCCGGTGAGGATGATCTCCTCGGGCGGGCGGCGCAGCGCGGCCTCGCCCAGCTCGGGGAGGGTGCCGTGGTCGAAGGAGAAGATGAAGTACGACTTGGGTTTCACCTCCCCGCCCTCGTTGTCGCTGAGCGCGGAGGGGTCGAAGGCCACACCGCCTCGCAGCAGGTCCTCCTTGAAGACCGCTTCCCTCGGCACGTGCGGGAAGCGGTCCATCAGATCCTCGACCAGCGCGGTACGGCTGCCCATCCCGTCTCTCCTCCTGGCTCGTACGTACGACTCCTCACGGTATGCCCCCGCGCCCCGGCGGGCGGTGCCGGGTCCCCCACTCGCGGGCGGCGCCGGCGGACGAGGGACCCCGGTCGAATTAGTATTGTCAATTGACAAATTACGTGGCACCGTCGGCGGTCGTACGGGGCCCCGCTGCGGCCGGGCCCGGAGCGCTGGAGGGACGAGACGATGACCGAGGCCGTGACCAACTGGGCGGGCAACATCACCTACACCGCCGGCCAGGTGTGCCGCCCGGAGTCGGCCGGCGCGCTGCGGGCGCTCGTCGCCTCCAGCGCGAAGGTGCGCGCCCTGGGCAGCGGGCACTCCTTCAACACGATCGCCGACCCGGGCGCCGGCGGCGTCCTGCTCTCCCTGGCGGCGCTGCCGGCCGAGGTGGAGGTGGACACCGCGGCCCGCACGGTCCGGGCCGGCGGCGGGGTGCGGTACGCGGAGCTGGCCCGCCGGGTGCACGCGCACGGGCTCGCGCTGCCCAACATGGCCTCACTTCCGCACATCTCGGTGGCCGGGTCGGTGGCGACCGGCACCCACGGCTCGGGGGTGGCCAACGGCCCGCTCGCCGCCGCCGTGCGCGAGGTCGAACTGGTCACCGCGGACGGCTCCACCCTGCGGATCGGCCGGGGCGACGCCCGCTTCGGCGGGGCCGTCACCTCCCTCGGGGCACTGGGCGTCGTCACCGCCCTCGTCCTCGACCTCGAACCGGCCTTCGAGGTGGAGCAGCACGTGTTCACCGAACTCCCGCTGGACGGGCTCGACTTCGAGACGGTGGCCGCCGCGGCCTACAGCGTCAGCCTGTTCACCGACTGGCGGGACCCCGGTTTCCGGCAGGTGTGGCTCAAGCGGCGCACCGACCAGCCGCTGCCGGACTTCCCGTGGGCCGTGCCCGCCCAGGTCGCCCTTCATCCGGTGCCGGGGATGCCGGCGGAGAACTGCACCGGGCAGTTCGGCGTACCGGGGCCCTGGCACGAGCGGCTGCCCCACTTCCGGGCGGAGTTCACCCCCAGCAGCGGCGCCGAGCTCCAGTCCGAGTACCTGCTGCCACGCGGTGACGCCCTGGCGGCCCTGCACGCCGTCGACGCGGTCCGCGAGGCGGTCTCCCCCGTGCTGCAGACCTGCGAGGTGCGCACCGTCGCCGCCGACGAGCAGTGGCTCGGCCCGAGCCACGGCCGGGACACCGTGGCCCTGCACTTCACCTGGATCGAGGACACCGCCGCGGTGCTCCCGGCCGTACGGCGGCTGGAGGAGGCGCTGGAACCGTTCGGCCCGCGGCCGCACTGGGGCAAGGTGTTCACCGTGCCGGCCGCCACGCTGCGCGAGCGCTACCCGCGGCTGGCCGACTTCCGCGCCCTGGCGCGCGAGCTGGACCCCGCCGGGAAGTTCACCAACGCCTTCGTACGGGACCTGCTCACCGACTGACGGACGTACGGGGCCCGCCCGGCGTTCGTACGAGCCGGCCGCCGCCCGGCGTTCGGGCGGGACCTGCCCGCCTCCCGGCGTTCGGACGGGAGCTGCCCGCCGTCCGGCGTTCGTACGGAACCCGCCGCGGGCCGACGGCCGCAGCCCCTTGATTCCTGTCCTCCCCAGGCCGCATCCTAGGGCCTCTAGGAAACGCGAAGGCGGGGCGGCGCCCCGGACAGCCGAGGGGACGGGGACCGCATGGCCCGGGCCGGACTCACCGCGGACCGCATCGTCGCGGCGGCGGCCGAACTCGCCGACGAGGCCGGGCTCGACGGTGTCAGCCTGTCGGCGCTGGCGCGGCGCTTCGGCGTCAAGGACGCGAGCCTGTACTCGCACGTCAGAAGCGTCCAGGACCTGCGCACCCGGCTCGCGCTGCGGGCCGGCGGCGAGATGACCGACGCGATCGCCGCCGCGGTGGCGGGGCGGGCCGGGAAGGACGCGCTGGCCGCGTTCGCCGGCGCCTACCGGGCGTACGCGCACCGCCATCCCGGCCGGTACGCCGCCACCCGGATCCGCGTCGACCCCGCGACGGTGACCGACGCGCCGGCGATGCGGCGCACCGCCGAGATCACCTACGGGATGCTGCGGGCCTACGGCCTCCAGGAGCCCGATCTCACCGACGCCGTCCGGCTGCTGCGCAGCACCTTCGACGGCTTCTGCGCCCTGGAGGCCGCCGGCGGCTTCCACGCGGGCCGGGACGTGGACGCCTCCTGGGACAAGGCCGTCGAGGCCCTGCACACCGCACTCAGCAACTGGCCACGGGAGACTCCGCGACATGCGCGACACGACTGATTTCCACCACGACGCGCGCGGCGACGGGCCGGTGCTGCTCGTCCTGCCGGGCGGGGCGGGGCACCCGATGGGGCTGGAGGCGATGACGGCCCGGCTCGCCCGGCGTTTCACCGTCGTCACCTGCGACCCGCTCGGCCTGGCCCACGGCCGCCTCGGGCAGCCGGTCGCCGACCAGCGCGTCGAGGACTGGAGCGAGGGGGCACGGCGGGTGCTCGACACGGTGCTGCCCGAGGGCGAGCAGGCGTACGTGCTCGGCACCAGCGCGGGCGGCGTCGTGGCGCTCGACCTGCTGGCCCGGCACCCGGAGCGGCTGCGGCACGTCGTCGCGCACGAGCCGCCGTGCGTGGGGGTCCTGCCGGACGGGACGCGGCAGCGGGACAGGCTCCGCGAGGTGTACGACGTCTACCGAGCGGCGGGCCCGCGGGCCGCCGGTGCGCGCCTGGCCGCCGTGCTGGCGGAACGCGAGGCGGACGACGCCGGGGAGCCCGGCGCCGAGGACGCCGCCCCAGGGTCCGGCCCCCTGTCCCGCGAGGCGGAACTGTCCTCCCCCATGGCTCTCTTCCTCGCCCATGTGCTGGTGCCGTTCACCGGCTACGTCCCGCCGCTGCCGGGGGCACCGGCGGGCCCGGGGGCGGCGGCCCCGCGGGGCGGTGCGGCGCTCCTCACGCCGGCCGCGGGCGAGGACCCGCACAGCCGGCTGCTGCACCGCACCGCGACCGCCCTCGCAGAGCGCCTGGACGCGGGGTTCGCCCGCTTCCCGGGCGGTCACATCGGTGCCGTCCAGCAGCCGGAGGCGTTCGCGGACCGGCTCGCCGAGGTGTTCGACCGGGTCCCGGAAGGTCAGGACAGGTCGCCCACCGCGTCGGCGTAGTACGTGGACTCCGCGAGGTGGCGGGCGAGTTCGCGGAAGGTCCAGCCCTCGCCCGGGGAGCGGTCGAGCTGGTCGGCGGTGAGGGCGTCGAGCCGGACGGCCCAGATCCTGGCCAGCCGGGTGAGGCGGCTGCGGGCCTCGTCGAGGTCCTGCCGGGTGAAGGGCGCGAGGTCCGCCCCGGTCGTGATCGTGGAGGCGTGCCAGTGGTCGGGCTGCGGTGCCTCGCCCGCCAGCCGCGCCTCCAGCTCCGCGAGGTGGTCCACCATGTGGTCGGCGACCCGGCGGACCGCCTTGTGCGGGGTGTAGACCCGGTCGTCGGCGGGCAGCGGTGTGCCGTCCCAGGCGGTCCAGGTGGCGGCCAGGGCCAGCACGTGGTCGACCATGCCGGTCACGGCCGCGGCGGGCGTGTCGTCAGGAGTGATCTCGTTCATGCGGCCACCGTAGGAGCCGGTCAGTTCGGTGCCGGCCGAACTGTGGGGAGCACGCGGCGCGGCCCGCCCGCCACCGGACGCGCCCCGCGCCGCCGCCCGCCACCCGCCCGCCTCCGATGGGGCTCAACCGCAGCGCTCGACCGGGGCCGGAAGGGCCCAATCGCCACGCTCGACCGCCTCCATAAGGGCTCAACCACCGCGCCCGGCCGCCTCCGTAAGGGCTCAACCACCGCGCTCGGCCGCCTCTGTGGGGGCTCAGTCTCCGCGCTCGGCGGCGCTGCGCTCGACGCAGAACTCGTTGCCCTCCGGGTCGGCGAGGACGGCCCAGCCGGTGCCGTCGGCCCGGCGGCGGTCTTCGACGAGCGTGGCCCCCAGACCGAGCAGCCGCTCGACCTCCTCGTCCCGGCCGCGGTCCTGCGGCTGGAGGTCGACGTGCACCCGGTTCTTGACCGTCTTGGCGTCCGGCACGGTCACGAAGAGCAGGCCCGCGCCCTCGATCAGCACCTCCTCGTCACCCGGCCGGTCGTCCTCGTGCACGGGCAGGTCCAGGACTCGCGACCAGAAGCCGGCCAAGCCGTACGCGTCCGAACAGTCGATCGTCACATGGCGGATCCTCGAAGTCATGCTCCTGATCCTGGCAGGCTCCCCGCTGACGGCGGTACGGGATTTCGCGGCGGCGCGCCGACGGGTGCCGCGTCAGGAGCACGTCGTGCCGCGCGCCGACGGCCTGCCGTCGAGGGGGAGCCGTGCCGGGCGTCGCGCGCCGGTGAACCTCCTTGGGCCACAGCGCTAGCGTCGTGGCATGACACACGGCACGAACGGCGCGCCCCCCACCGGACTCGCCCAGGCGCTCGCCGCCGGGCCGGTCGTGCTCGACGGCGGGCTGTCCAACCAGCTGGAGTCGGCCGGGCACGACCTCGGGGACGACCTGTGGTCGGCCCGGCTGCTGGCCGAGCGGCCCGAGGCGATCACGCAGGCGCACCTCGCCTACCTCGAGGCGGGCGCCGACGTGGTGATCACCGCCAGTTACCAGGCCACCTTCGAGGGCCTGGCGCGGCGCGGGTTCGGCCGTGACCGGGCCGCGGCGCTCATCGCGTCGAGCGTCGCCCTGGCCCGGGAGGCGGTGGCGCGGGCCCGGGCGAAGGGCGTCGCCCGCCCGCTGTGGGTGGCGGCCTCGGCCGGCCCCTACGGCGCGCTGCTCGCGGACGGTTCGGAGTACCGGGGCCGCTACGGGCTCACCGTGGACGAGCTGGAGCGCTTCCACCGGCCCCGCCTCGAGGTGCTGGCCGCCGCCCGGCCCGACGTACTGGCCCTGGAGACGGTGCCGGACGCCGACGAGGCGACCGCGCTGCTGCGGGCCGTACGGGGGCTGGGGATGCCGGCCTGGCTCTCGTACACGGTCGACGGTTCCCGCACGCGCGCCGGACAGCCCCTGGAGGAGGCGTTCGCGCCCGCGGCCGGGGCAAAGGAGGTGATCGCGGTCGGCGTGAACTGCTGTGCCCCCGAGGACGTGGAAGCCGCCGTCGAGACGGCCGCCCGGGTGACCGGCAAGCCGGTCGTGGCCTATCCCAACAGCGGTGAGGTCTGGGACGCCCGGTCCCGCTCCTGGACCGGGCACCGCACGCTCACCCCGGCCCAGGCCGAACGGTGGCGCGCCGCCGGCGCCCGTCTGATCGGGGGCTGCTGCCGGGTCGGCCCGGCGACGATCGCACAGCTCGCCCGCACGCTGCGGACGGGGTGACCGGCTCGCGCACCCCGGACGGTTCACCGTCTCCCACCCGCCCGTCTCACGCACCCCGGACCCACGCGCCCGCGTCAGGCTGCCCGCACCACGGGGCCCAGGACTCACGCGCCCCGGTCCCCTCGGCCGGCGCGGCCGGCGCGGTGGCGGCCGGGAACCTGCTGGGCGGCGAGCGCGTCCCGGGCGTCCTCCCCGACGCCTGCGCGGCGGCCGCCGTCAGGCGCCCCGGACACCGCCGGAGCGGCGCAGGCGCCGTATCACCGCGCGCAGTTCCGCGCCCCGGCCCGGGACGGCGACGGCCGCCGGGCCCACGGACGCCCCGGCCGCCGCGACGGCCGGGGCGGCGGCCGGTGCGGCGGGCGACAGCGGCAGCGGGCCGGCGGCGGGCGGGGCGGTGGCGGCGGGCGGGGCGGTCCACAGGGCGAGTTCCGCGTCCCGCGGACCGTACGCCGTGTGCGGCGGCCCGTCACCGAAGACGCGGACCGGGTGGGACGGATCCCACGCCTGCCAGCCGGGGTCGCCGTCCGTGGCGAAGCGGACCCAGGCGGCGTGCATGGCGTCGGCGAGTTCCTGCGGGGCACCCTCGCCGGCGAGCCGGCGCGAGTCCGGCACGTCGCCGGTGTCGAAGACGAAGCCGAGTTCGAGCGCGTGGCAGGCGCCGAGGCCCGGCAGCAGGGACGGCCACGCGAACTCGTACACGTACGCGGACCCGGCGCGGGCGTCGGCCAGCCGGTGCAGGGGGCGGCGCAGCAGGTGGTCGGTGACCAGCTGGCCGACGATCTCGGCGGCGCCCGCCCGGGGCCGCAGGGAGCGGTAGCCGCGGACCACCTCGTGCCCGCAGTGGCAGCGGGCCATCGCACCGGCCAGGGCGACCGGGCCGAGCCGGTCGACGCGCTCCAGCAGACCGCCGGGCACCAGCCACAGCCGGTACTCGTCGCGCGTCCAGCCCATCAGCAGGCCGGCGCCGCGGGCGGCCTCCCCCTCGACCAGCGCCTCCAGCGGGTCGCGGGGCACGAGGTCGCCGTCGACGACGATGCCGAAGGCGGGGCCGCCGAGGACCGGGCTGCTGAGCCGGCCGACCTCGGCCTGGGTGCGCAGCAGCAGGTCCCGGTCGACGGCGGCGAAGGCCTCGGCGGTGGCCGGGACCTTCAGCCGGGCCGCCATCCGGCGCACCATCCGCCGCACCTTGTCGCGGTCGGCGGCCTCGGGCGGGCCGCTCTGCAGCACGGCCCGCCGGAAGAGCCCCTGGGCCTGCGGGGCGGCGATCAGGGCTCCGGTGCTGATGGCACCGGCCGACTGGCCGCACAGGGTGATCCGTCCCGGGTCGCCGCCGAAGGCGCCGATGGCCTCGTGGACCCAGCGCAGCGCGGCGAGCTGGTCGCGCAGGCCGGGGTTGGCGGGGGCGTCCGGGAACAGTCCGTAGCCCTCCACGCCCAGCCGGTAGTTGACGGAGACGAGGACGACACCGTCCCGGGCGAAGGAGTGTCCCTCGTACACGGGCACGGCCGACGAGCCGCGGGTCAGGGCCCCGCCGTGCAGCCACACCAGGACGGGCAGCCGGGCCGCCGGACTCGGGTCGGGCGTCCACACGTTCAGGTTGAGGCAGTCGTCGCCGGGCACGGACGGGTCGGACAGGTACTGGGAGAAGGCCTCGGAGTACGGCGGTTTCGGCGCGGTGGGCCCGTAGACGCCCGCGTCGCGCACCCCGTCCCACGGCTCCGGCGGCCGGGGCGGCCGGAACCGGCGGGGGCCGAAGGGCGGTGCCGCGTACGGGATCCCCCGGAAGGCGGCCACGCCGTGCTCGTACCTTCCGCGTACCGCCCCGTGCGGCGTTCTGACCACGGGAGCCGTCCGGTCCGACGTCATGTGCCCACCAGCCCTTCAGCGCGCTCGCTGCACCCCGCTCGCGCCCGGCCGACCGCGCACGAGCCCCGGTAACCCAAGAGCACCATGGAGCCCCGTGGTATTCCGCCGCCGGTGCCCGGGGCGGGACCGGCGGGCGTACCCGGGCAGGCGGGGGCGGGGCCACGGCGGGCGCCCCGCCCCCCGCGCCCCTGTGCGCCCACCGCCTGCCGGCCGCCCGCCGGTCACCGGTCACCGGCCGGCCGCCGCCGCTGCGCGCGGCCTGCGGACGACCGGTGGGACGGCCGGTGGTGCCGGGGCGGTCAGGCGCCGTCCTCCTCTCCCCCGCCGCGGGACGCCCCCACCAGGGCCTCCATCAGGTCGACCGCGCTTCCGTCGTGGTCGCTGCCGGCGGTGCCGCTGCCGGTCTGGAGGTTCGCCGTGCGGTCGACCTCGAGGATGGAGTCGGCGTGCGAGTTGTCGAGGACGGTGATGAGGCTGCCGGCCGCCGCCGCGGGCGCCGAACCGGCGACCAGGGCCATCGCCAGCACGGCGGCCGTGCGCAGCCGGGGCGGCCGGACGCTCACGCGCCGACGCCCGCGCCCGCCACCACGCCGGCGCTCGCGCCCGCGCGCTCGGCCCGCCGGTGAGCCATGTTGCGCTCCAGCAGACTGGTCGCCGCGCGGACGCCCACGCCACCGGCCGGGTCCACCTCGGGCAGCCGGCCGTCGGCGCGCCGCAGTTCGGCGAGCGCGCTGTCCATCGCCTCGTGCGCCGCGAACAGGCACGGGGTGGAGTAGATCGCGACGTCCACGCCCAGGTCGGACAGTTCGCTCAGCGACAGCCGCGGCGACTTGCCGCCGGCGATCTGGTTGAACAGCAGCGGCTTGCCGCCGACCACCTCCCGCACCCGCCGGATCCAGTCCACGCTTCGGATGCCGTCGACGAGGATCACGTCCGCTTCGGTGGCCGCCAGCGCCTCGGCTCGGCGCAGGATGTCCGCCTCGTCGGTGGCGTCCGTACGGGCCACGACGACCAGGTCCTGCCGGGTGGCCAGCACCTTCTCCAGCTTGGCGAGGTACTCGTCGAGCGGCAGCACCTGCTTGCCGTCGGCGTGCCCGCAGCGGCGGGGCCGCTTCTGGTCCTCCAGGATCACCCCGGAGGCGCCGATGCGTTCCAGTCCCTCCACCACGTGGCAGGCGACCTCGGGGTCGACGTAGCCGTCGTCGATGTCCACCAGCAGGTGGTGCGCGGGGAAGGCGCCCCGCAGCCGCTGGACGAACGCCACCATGTCCGGCCAGGCGATGAAGCCGATGTCCGGCAGCCCGTAGTAGGAGGCGGCGAAGCCGAACCCGGAGACGAACATGCCGTCGTAGTGTTCGGCCGCGATCGACGCCGAGTACATGTCGTAGACACCGATCAGCGGGGTGGTACCCGGCCCGGCGATCTGCTGGCGCAGCTTCTTGCCGTAGGTCAACGTGACTCCTCTGATGGGGGGTCGGGCGCGCGCGGCGCCCGCAGGGGCGGCTGCGTGCCGGTGAACGGCGGCCCGCTGCCCTTTGCCGAGACAAAAGGATCCCTAGACCGAGCCGAGATCGGGACTTGGGGCGTCCTTTACTCACCCGGACGGCGGAACACCTTCACCGGAGAAACGTCACTGACCGGCGTGTCACGTCACGGGGTTGATCCGGGCCGTCCGATTCCTTCAAGACCGCCGGCCGCGGCCGTGCCACCGTGGCGGCATGACCCCACGATTCGCCGTGGTCGGCCTGGTCGTCTCGGACCTGGCCGCCTCCCTCGCCTTCTACCGCCGCCTCGGTCTCGTCTTCCCCGAGGGCGCCGGACAAGAGCCGCACGTCGAGGCCGAGTTGCCCGGCGGCCTGACCCTCGCGCTGGACACCGAGGACACCGTGCGCTCCTTCCACCCCGGGTGGCGGCCCCCGGCGGCGGGCGGCCGGGTCTCGCTCGCCTTCCGCTGCGCCACGCCCGCCGACGTGGACGCCGTCCACGAGGACCTGGCCGGTGCGGGGCACCACGGGGAGCTGAAGCCGTGGGACGCGTTCTGGGGGATGCGGTACGCGGTCGTCCACGACCCCGACGGCAACGGCGTCGACCTGTTCGCGCCGCTACCCGCGGACGCCGAGTAGTTCACCCAGCGGCACGCCGGCCAGCTCACGTACCTCGCGGGAGAGATGGGCCTGGTCGGCGTATCCGGCCCGGACCGCGGTGTCCGCGAACGGCACCCCGCTCCGCGCCAGCGCCAGGGCCCGCTGGAACCGCAGCACCCGGGCCAGCGTCTTGGGTCCGTAGCCGAAGGCGGTCAGGGAGCGCCGGTGCAACCAGCGGGCGCCGACGCCGAGTTCGTCGGCGGTCGCGGCGACCGGGCGTCCCGCGTCCAGGGCCGCGACCATGCGGCGCAGCAGCGGGTCGGGGGGTCCGGCCGACTCCGCCCGCTCCAGCGCCGCCTGTTCCAGGGCGGCGGCCGGGTCCCGCGCCACCGCCAGGCGGGCACGCAGCCGCCGCACCGCCGGGGCGGGCCACAGGTCGGCCACGTCGACGCGCCGGTCGCGCAGTTCGTGCGCGGGCACACCGAGGCAGGCGGGCGCCGTACCGGGGAAGAAGCGCAGGCCGGCCCAGTACGCCGAGGACCCGTCGGGGGCGTACGCCCGTGTGTCGGGCCCGGCGACCAGCAGCCGCCCCTCGCTCCACAGCAGGTCCATGCACCCGTCCGGCAGGACGAGTCCGGCGCCGGGACCGGAGGCCGCCGGACCCTTCGTCCAGAGCACCGCACCGGGCAGCCGGGCGGGCCGTTCCGCGTATCCGCCGGGCGCGGGGACCGCGTCCGCGGGCGCGCCGTCCGCTCCCCCCGCCCGGCGTGCCCCGCGGGCCCCGCACACCCCGCTCGCGCCCTTCACACCGCTCACGCCGCTCACGTCCCTCACGCGCCGGAGTGCGGGACCCGCGTGCGGTGTTCCTGCGGACTGACGCCGTAGGCACGTTTGAACGCGGTGGAGAGCGCGAAGGCGCTGCCGTAGCCGACCTGACGGGCGACGGCGGCGAGGGGCTCGTCGGTGTCACGCAGCCGGTCGGCGGCCAGAGCCAGCCGCCAGTTCGTGAGGTACGCCATCGGGGGCTCCCCCACCAGGGCGGTGAAGCGCCGGGCGAGCGCCGCCCGGGAGACGCCGGCCCGCGCGGCGAGCGCCGCGACGGTCCACGGGTGCGCCGGCTCGTCCTGGACGAGCCGCAGCACCGGGCCGACGACCGGGTCCCCGAGCGCTCCGTACCAGGCGGGCGCCGCCGCGTCGGGCCGGGCGAACCACGCCCGCAGCGCGGCGATGACCAGCAGGTCGAGCAGACGGTCCAGGACCACCTCCTGACCGGGTTCGTCCCGCACGATCTCGTCCGCGAGCAGCGGGGTGAGCGGGCACTGCCACACGTCCGGGGTCAGGGTGAGCAGCGGCGGCAGCGCGTCCAGCAGCCGGTTGCTGATCTCGCCCTTCATGAGGTAGGTCCCGATCAGCATCACCGTCCCGCCGTCGATGCGGTCGCCCCAGGTGCGCACCCCGAGGTCCATGGAACCGTTCAGGGAGCGGCCGTCGGGGTGACTGCACTCGCCGCCCGGCAGGATCAGCGCCTGCGGGGCCGTTCCGGGGTCGTCGGCGCAGGTGTACGGGCCGGGGCCGCGCGCGATGGCGAGGTCGCCGGGGCCGATGCGCACCTTCTCGCCGTCGTCGGGCACGATCCAGGCGTGGCCGCGGGCCATCAGCATCACCGTGAGCGGGGCCTCGTCCTCGACGCGTACCGCCCAGGGCGGCTCCAGGCAGGCGCGGATCATGAAGGCGCCGCGCGCGCGGGGGCCCTCCAGGAGGCCGGCGAGTGCGTCCATGCGGACAGCGTAGACGGGCGCTTATGCGTGTGAGCGGTTCGGCGATGGTTCCCGTACGGGGCCGGGCAGTTGACTGTCCGCATGACACAGAACACGCGGAAGGCACAGGACGCGCAGGACGTACAGAACGCGCAGGAGGCACAGGACGTGCAGAACGCGCAGGACGCGCGGAACGCGCCGGGCGTGTGGACCGGCGCGCGGTCGGCGCGGGAGACGACCGTGGTGGTCACCGGCGCCTCCGGCCGTACGGGGAGCAGGGTCGCCGCGGCGGCCGCGGCGGCGGGTCTGACGGTGCGGGCGGCGTCCCGGGCGCACGGCTTCGACTGGCGGGACGCGACGACGTGGGCGCCGGTGCTGCGCGGCGCGGACGCGGCCTACCTGGTGCATCCGTCGGACGTCGGCGCCCCGGACGCGGCGGACACGGTCGGGCGGCTGGCCCGCGAGGCGGTCGCGCTCGGCGTACGGCGGCTGGTGCTGCTGTCGGCGCGGGGCGAGGAGCAGGCGCTGCCCACGGAGGAGGCGCTGCGCGCGTCGGGGGCGCGGTGGACGGTGGTGCGGGCCGCCTGGTTCGCACAGAACTTCAGCGAGGGTCCGCTGGCGGAGGAACTGCGGCGAAACGGGGAACTGGTGTTCCCGGCCGGTGACGTGCGCGAGCCGTTCGTCGACGTGCGGGACATAGCGGACGTCGTGGTGGCCGCGCTGACCTCGGGCGACCGGTACGCCGGACAGGTCATCGAGGTGTCCGGGCCGCGGCTGCTGACGTTCGGCGACGCGGTCGCGCAGGCCGCCGCCGCGTCAGGGCGCGCGCTGACCTACCGGTCGGTGCCGGCGCCGGCCTACGGGGAGGCGCTGGCCGGGTTCGGAGTGCCCGCCGAGGAGGCGGAGTTCCTGGTGGAGCTGTTCGGGACGCTGCTGGACGGCCGGAACTCCTTCCTCTCGCACGGCGTGCGGCAGGTGCTCGGACGCGAGCCGCGGGACTTCGCCGGCTTCGCGCGGGAGGCGGCGGCGGCCGGGGTGTGGGACCGGCCGTGAGCCGGGCCCGGGAACCCCGGGGCTCCCGGAGCTCCCGGGGCCCTCACTCGTGCGGCGCCGACCCGTTCCGGTCCTCCTTGTGCGGGCCGCGCGCCTGGGCGCTCTTCGCGTGCGCCCGCAGGCGCGCGGTCACGTCCTCCGGGGGCAGGAAGCGCGACCAGCGTTCGGGGAACTCCGAGGGCATGTCGGCGTCGCCCAGGCCGTCCGCGTCGTCGGTGTCGTCGGCGTCGTCGTCGAAGGCGTCCGGATCCGCCTCGCGGACAGCGGCGGCCCGGGCGACGTACTCGGCGATCTGCGCCTCGCGCACCCGTTCGTTGGCGGCGCGGGCCGCGGCGGTCGCGGCGGCCGGCCACACCCGGTCGATGGCGGCGTTGACCGCCGCCCCGACGAGCACGGCGAACGCGGACACGCCGATCCACAGCAGCACGGCGACCGGCGCGGCCAGCGAGCCGTAGATCGTGGGGCCCTCGACGGTGCTGGTCAGGTAGATGCGCAGCACGAAACTGCACACCACCCACATGGCCAGGGCGACCAGCGCGCCGGGCACGTCCTCGATCCACGGGGAGCGCACGGGCACGGACACGTGGTAGAGCGTGGTGAGGAAGGCGATGGACAGGACGATGACCACGGGCCAGTACAGCACCTGGACGACCGTCGTCGACCAGGGCACGACCCGTACCACCGCGTCCGGTCCCGCCACCATCAGCGGCAGCGCGACGGAGCCGATCAGCAGCCCGACCACGAAGAGCAGGAAGGCCATCAGGCGGGTCCTGACGATGCCGCGCACGCCGTCGAGGCCGTACATCACGGTGATGGTGTCGATGAAGACGTTCACCGCGCGCGAGCCCGACCACAGGGCGAACACGAACCCGATGGAGATGATGTCCGGCCGACCGCCCTGCATCACGTCCCGCAGGATCGGCTGGGTGATCTCCTTGACTCCCTGGTCGGACAGGACCGTGCGGGAGGCGTCCATGATGTTGCGCTCCAGGCTGGCGATGGTGTGCGCGCCGGTCCAGGAGTCCACGTAGAAGAGCAGGGCGATCAGGCTGAGCAGCAGCGGGGGAACGGAGAGCAGGGTGAAGAACGCGGCCTCGGCGGCGAGGCCGAGGATGCGGTACTCCATGCACGAGTTGACGGTGTCCTTGAGCAGCAGCCAGGCGGTCCTGCGCTTGGAGACGTTCCGGTAGAGGGCGCGGGCCCGGTGGAAGCGGCCGGTCGGCCTGTCGGGGGTTTCACTGGCTGGCTGCACGAGCCAAAGGTATCCCTGTCCTGCCCCGCCGCCCTCATCCACCGGGGCACCGCACGGATCACCGCCGCCGGACGGCCACCGCCGCGCCCGACGCGGACCGCCGTCCCCGACGCGGACCGCCGCCCGGACACGGACCGCCACGGCCGGACGGCCGCCCCCGCCTTCGCCCCCCGGCCCCGGCCTCCGACGGAGATCCCCGCCGGTGTGGTGGCCGGGGGCGTGGCGCGGGTAGGTTCCGTGCCATGGCAGCCCGCACTCACTCCGTCACCAACCAGGTGCCCCCGCTGACCGGGTACGACGTCTTCACCGCCGACCGGGCGCTGACCGAGGCGGTCGAACGGCATGTCGGGCCGGGTCTGCTCGACGAGGTCCGCAGCGAGCTGTCCGCGCTCGGCCGGGCCGCCGGCTCCGCCCAGCTCCAGGAGTGGGGGGCGCAGGCGAACGAGAACCCGCCCCGGCTGCGCACCCACGACCGCTACGGCCACCGCGTCGACGAGGTGGACTTCCACCCGGCCTGGCACCGGCTGCTCGGCAAGGGCGTCTCGGCCGGCCTGACCGCCGCCTGGACGCGCCCGGCCGGACACGTGCGGCGGGCGGCGGGCTTCCTGGTGTGGACCCAGGTCGAGGCGGGCAACGGCTGCCCGCTGTCGATGACCCACGCGGCGGTCCCCGCGCTGCGCGCCGACCCGGAGCTGGCCGCCGAGTGGGAGCCGCGCCTGACCTCGACGGTCTACGACCGCGAGCTGCGGCCCGCCCGCCTGAAGGCCGGCGCGCTGTTCGGGATGGGCATGACCGAGAAGCAGGGCGGCAGCGACGTACGGGCGAACACGACGTCGGCGCGTCCGCTGGCCGAGGACGGCACGTACGAGCTGACCGGGCACAAGTGGTTCTGCTCGGCCCCCATGTCGGACGGCTTCCTCGTGCTGGCGCAGGCCCCGGGCGGTCTGACCTGCTTCCTCGTCCCGCGCGTGCTCGCCGACGGCACGCGGAACGTGTTCCTGCTCCAGCGGCTGAAGGACAAGCTGGGCAACCGTTCCAACGCCTCGGCGGAGGTCGAGTTCGACGGGACGTGGGCGCGCCGGGTCGGCGAGGAGGGGCGCGGGGTGCGCACCATCATCGAGATGGTGGCGGCGACCCGGCTGGACTGCGCGGTCGGCTCGGCCGGGCTGATGCGGCAGGCGGTGGCGCAGGCGGTGCACCACTGCACCCACCGGGAGGCGTTCGGCGGCCCGCTGGCCGGCAAGCCGCTGATGCGCAACGTCCTGGCCGACCTGGCGCTGGAGTCGGAGGCGGCGACCGCGCTGGTGCTGCGGCTCGCGGCGGCCTGGGACGACGGCGGCGAGCAGGAGCGGGCGCTGCTGCGGATCGCGGTGCCGGCCGCGAAGTACTGGGTGACCAAGCGGTGCGCGCCCCTGGTCGTGGAGGCCGCGGAGTGCCTGGGCGGCAACGGGTACGTCGAGGAGTCCGGGCTGCCCCGCCTGGTGCGGGAGTCGCCGCTCAACTCCGTCTGGGAGGGCGCGGGCAACGTCCAGGCCCTCGACGTGCTGCGGGCGCTGCGCCGCGAGCCGCGGGCACTGGACGCCTTCCTGCGGGAGGTGGGGTCGGCGCGCGGCGCCGACCACCGGCTGGACGCCGCGATCAAGTCCCTGCTGACCGAATTCGCCGACCTGGAGGGGATCGAGGCCCGCGCCCGCCGTCTGGTGGAGCGGCTGGCGCTGGTCCTGCAGGGTTCGCTGCTGGTGCGGTACGCGCCGCCCGAGGTCGCCGACGTCTTCTGCGCCTCCCGGCTGGGCGGGGACCACGGCGCCGCCTTCGGCACCCTGCCGCACACCCTGGACCTGGCGTCGCTGGTGGAACGCGCCCGTCCGGTGTCCTGAACGGGCGGACGGTGGCCGGACCCGGCCGTCCGGGGCGGCCGGGCGCCCGGGTTCCACGGCGCCGGGCGATGCTTTTCGGACACCCCGCGAGGTGGTGCCGCGCCGACACGGCACCACCTGCGCCGCCGGCCCGTCGCAGGCCGCGGGCGCCGCGCGGGGCGGCGCAGGACAAGTCTCGGGCGGGACGGCCGGGTTCACCAGGGTTGCGGGGGGTTGCAACCGGGCCTCGCGGATGGCCGGAGCAGCCCCCTCCGGCGGCGGCGGACGGCACTATGAACCGGACAGTGGCCGACGGCCGGTGAACGGCCGCGCGGGAGCAGGGCAGAGCAGGCGCCGGCGCGTGGCCGCGACCCAGGGGGATCCGGGCGCCGGCGGCGACTTCTGGCGGGAGGATCCAGTGGCACAGGCGCCGGTGGACGTGACGCGGCTCGCCGCCGTCGACGCGGCGGGGGCGGCACGGCTGCTCAGCGAGGTCCGCTCCGGGACGCTCGCCGGCCGGCCCACCCGCGTGGCGCCGCGGCCGGTGATAGGCCAGTCCTGGGAGCGGATGCTGCGCAGCGGCGTCGATCCCGACCACGACTTCCGCTCCGGGCTCCTGCCCCGCGACGAGGTGGAGCGGCGGCGGGAGACCTCCGCGCTGCGGCACGTGCTGCCGGTGCTGCGCGAGGGCCTGCTGTCGTTCGCGGACGCGGCGCAGCACATCATGGTGGTGGCCGACGAGGACGGGCGGGTGCTGTGGCGCGAGGGGCACCCGTCGGTGCTGCGCAAGGCGGACGGTCTCGGCTTCGAACTCGGCGCCGACTGGCGGGAGGACGTCGTCGGCACCAACGGGGTCGGCACCGCCGCGGTGGTGCGCCGGCCCGTGCAGGTCTTCGCCTCGGAGCACTTCGTGCGCTCGCACACCACCTGGACGTGCACCGGGGCGCCCGTCACCGATCCGCGGGACGGCCGGCTGATCGGGGTGGTGGACGTCAGCGGCCCGCTCAGGACCGTGCACCCGGCGACGCTGGCCTGGGTGGACTCGGTGGCCAAGCTGGCCGAGGCCCGGCTGCGCGAGCTGCACCTGTCCGCGCTGGAGCGGCTGCGCGCGGTGGCCGCTCCGGTGCTGGCCCGGCTGGGCGGCCGGGCGGCGGTGGTGGACCGCGACGGCTGGACGGCGGCGGTGACCGGGATGCCGTACACCGCGCGGATCGCGCTGCCCAACTCGCCCGCTCCCGGCTCCCATTGGCTGCCGGCGATCGGTCTGTGCTCGCTGGAGCCGCTGGCGGACGGCTGGCTGCTGCGGGCCGGTGAGGAGGCGGCCCCGCCCGGTGAGGCGCACATCGTGCTCGACCTGTCCCGCCCGCACCGCTGGTCGCTCGCCGTCTCGGGCGACGCCGGCACCTGGACGCGCGAACTGAGCCCGCGCCACGCGGAACTGCTCTGCCTGCTGGCCGTGCACCGGGCCGGCCGCGGCGCCGCCGAACTGGCCGGCGAGGTGTTCGGCGACCCGGCCCGCACGGTCACCGTCCGGGCGGAGATGTCCCGGGTACGGCGGTACCTGGGCGCGCTGCTCGAACACCGCCCGTACCGCTTCCGTGACGACGCCCGGGTCCGGCTGCTGCTCCCGGACGATCCCCGCGATCTGCTGCCGCACTCGACGGCCCCGTCGGTGCGCCGGGAGCGGGCGGCGTCCGCGGTGCCCTGAAGGCGGCCCGCCCCGCCCCCGGTCCGCATCTTGCGCGAGTTTGCGGGGTCTTCGGCGTACGGCGCGCCGGACTGCCGTAGCATCACTGTGGGTCGCCCCATCCGCTCCTTGCTCAACGCTGGGAACCCGCGGCGCAGTTGGCCCGCCCGGCCGGCGGGCGTCCCGAAGGCGAACCGAGCCCTGGAACAAGGGGGGTTGGATGAAGCAACGCGGGCGACACCGCCGGCGCAGACGGGGCAGGGCGCTGCGCGCGGTCCTGGCCGGAGCCGGCCTCGCGCTGACCGCCACCGCCACCTTGATCAGCGCCTCGCAGGCCACGGTCACCGACGACCCGGGCGCGCTCCGGCCACTCACCTCGGCCACCGAACTGGCCGGACTGCGGCTCACCGAGCAGCCCGTGCCCGCCGCGTCCCTCGACCGGCTCGCCGCGGCGATGGGCCGGCCGGTCGACGCCGGTACGGTGCTCGGCGCCGCCGACCGCACCCTGCGCGACGCCGACGGCTGCACGGACGAGGAGAAGAAGGCCCTGCCCGTCGAACCGGCGGCCACACGCGCGTACTGCTGGGACACCGCGGACGCGGCCACCCGCGAGTGGCGGCCGCAGTCGGTGGCCGCCGCGGGCGACGCGTCGGGCACCGGCCGGTGGGGCACGCACCGGGTGATCCTCTCCGGCTGGACCCACCGCGGCGACGACACCGGCCGCGGGCGGCTGGCCCGGGTCGCCTTCGTCGACGCCGACGACCCGGCCCGCCTCACCTACACCTGGGCGCTGCTCGCCGTGCCGGTCGACGGCGGGCGCGACTACCGCGCGCTCGCGTCCCGCGTCTCGGGCATGGTCCGGTACCAGGACAAACTGCTGGTCACCACCTCCGGTGCCGAGCGGGACGCGCTGTACGTCTACGACCTGCGCCGCATCCAGCGGGCCACCGTCACCGCCGACGCGGTCGGCCGGGTGCCGGGCGGCTGGTCGGCGCACGGTTACCGCTGGGTCCTCCCCGCGGTCGCCTCCTACCGCCCGGCCGCGGGCGGCTGCGACCGCGCGGCGGGCCCGGACGGCACGGGCGGGGCCGGGAGCGGTCCGGGCACGGCGTCCGCTCCGGCACGTGCGTCCGCCTCCGGCGGCGGGTACGGTTCCGGCGCACCGGGCAGGGAGGGTTCCGCCCCTCCCTGCCCCACCGGCCTCTCCCTGGACGACAGTTCGACGCCGGACAGCCTGGTCGCGAGTCAGACGGCGGCGGCGGACGGCGACCGCCACACCCGTCTGTGGCGCTACCCCTTCAGTACGGACCCGGCCCGCGCCGGGCTGCTGGCCGCCGACTCCGCCGGGACGGTGAGCGCGGCCGAGGCGTACGAGACCGACGCGAACGGCGTGCGCGGCGTGTTCGCGCACCGCACGGGCCCCTCGGCCCACACCGACTGGTACCTGGGCCGCACGGCGGGCAAGCGGGGCGGACACGGCACGCTGTGGCGGCAGGACGACGACGGCGCCGAGGCCACGGAGTGCGGGGCGTCGGGCGACACGCACCGCTGCTGGGGCGACGGCGCAGGCTCCCTGTCCTACGAACCCGGGACCGGCGAGCTGTGGTCCGTCTCCGGCCGCACCCTGTTCGCGGTGCCCCTGTCCGCCGTCGAACACGAACTGCACTGAGAGCCGCGGACAGAAGGCGGGCCCCTGCGGGCGGCGCCCGCTGATCGGAGGCCCCCTTCTGTCCGCGGCTCCGAGCCGCCGGGCCCCTCCCCCGGCGCCGGCGCGCCCCGCTCGATCGACACGGACCCCGGCCGGATGATTCCCTGGCCGGCATGACGAACATCGCCGTGACCACCTGGTCCCTGGAGCAGACCGCCCCGGCCGACCTCCTGCCGGCCGCCGCGCCGGAGGGGGACGTCCGCGTCGTCCGCTCCGAGGTGCCCTCGCCCGAGTTCAGCCGGTTCCTGTACGCGTCGGTGGGCGGCGACATCCGCTGGACGGACCGGCTCGGCTGGACGCACGCCCGGTGGCGGGCGTACCTGGAGCGTGCGGGTGTCGAGACCTGGGTGGCGTACGACCGGGGCACGCCGGCGGGGTACGTCGAACTGGAGGCGCAGGACGACGGGGTGGTCGAGATCGTCTACTTCGGGCTGATCCCCGCCTTCCGCGGCCGGCGCATCGGCGGCCACCTGCTGTCCCACGGCGCCGCCCGCGCCTGGGACCTCGCCGACCGCTGGCCGGGGCTCGCGCCGACGAAGCGGGTCTGGCTGCACACGTGCAGCAAGGACGGCGAGCACGCGATGGACAACTACCAGCGCCGCGGTTTCAAGCTGTTCGACACCAAGGTCGAGGAGGAGGCGGAGGTGGCCACTCCGGGTCCTTGGCCCGGCGCCTACCCGGCCTGACCACAGGCGCTTCGGGGCCCGGCCGGCCCCACGCCCCACCGACCTGATCCACCGGCGCTTCCCTGCCCGGCCCGCCCCACGCCCCAGCGGCCTGACCGGCCGGTACTTTCCCCGCCGGATCCGCCCGCGCTTTCCCGGTCGGATCCGGCCGCGCCCGCCCCGCCCGGCGCCTCACCGGCCTGGTCCGGGCAGGGGCAATCGCTCTCCCGCATGTGACCGACGGCACCCTTGTCCCGCATCTCGGGACAAGGGTGTCCGCAGTCTGGACAAAGGTGGACTGTGTCCAGATCTCCGTGCCACTCTGCGGTCATGCCTGGAACTGGAACCGCCTTGGTGAGCCGACGGCACGTCGACCACGGCCGCATGTCCAGCGCCATCTGTCCGGCGAGCTGACTCGCCCGCGGTGGCCTGAGCGGCCGCCGGCGCAGCACCACCGGATCATTCCCCTCCCCTTCCCGCGCAACGACGCGCCCGCCTGCCTGTCTGCCCGTGCGCCCGCATCCGCGCAGGTCAGAGCCGCATACCCCCGCTGTCCCGAAGGACGTATCGACCATGGCCGCCGCCTCTTCGCAGAACTCCGCCGCGCCCCGCCGCAAGGTGAGCCGTCACCGTGGCGAGGGACAGTGGGCCGTCGGGCACCTGACCCCGCTCAACGGCAACGAGCAGCTCAAGAAGGACGACGACGGTCTCAATGTGCGGACACGCATTGAGACGATCTACTCCAAGCGCGGATTCCACGCGATCGACCCCAATGACCTGCGGGGACGTTTCCGCTGGTGGGGCCTGTACACCCAGCGCCGCCCCGGGATCGACGGCGGGCGCACCGGCCTGCTGGAGCCCGAGGAGCTGGAGGACGAGTACTTCATGATGCGCGTCCGCATCACGGGCGGACGGCTCACCACCGAGCAACTGCGGGCCATCGGCGAGGTCTCCGAGACGTACGCGCGGGGCACCGCGGACATCACCGACCGGCAGAACATCCAGTTCCACTGGGTGCGCATCGAGGACGTGCCCGCCATCTGGGAGCGCCTGGAGTCGGTCGGCCTGTCCACCACCGAGGCGTGCGGCGACTGCCCGCGCGGCATGCTCGGCTCCCCGGTCGCGGGCGTCGCCGAGGACGAGATCATCGACGGCTCGGCCGCACTGGACGAGATCGCCCGCCGCTACATCGGCGACCCGCGCTTCTCCAACCTGCCGCGCAAGTTCAAGACGGCCGTCTCCGGCTCGCCGCTCCTGGACGTGGCGCACGAGATCAACGACATCTCCTTCGTCGGCGTGGTCCACCCCGAGCACGGACCCGGCTTCGACCTGTGGGTCGGCGGCGGTCTGTCCACCAACCCCCGGTTCGGTGTGCGGCTGGGCGCCTGGGTGCCGGAGGCCGAGGTGCCCGACGTCTGGGAGGGCGTCACCTCGATCTTCCGGGACTACGGCTACCGGCGGCTGCGCAACCGGGCCCGGCTGAAGTTCCTGGTCGCCGACTGGGGCGCGGAGAAGTTCCGCCAGGTACTGGAGGACGAGTACCTGGGCCGCAAACTGATCGACGGTCCCGCGCCCGAGATGCCCGCGCAGGCCTGGCGCGACCACATCGGCGTGCACCGGCAGAAGGACGGCCGGTTCTACGTCGGGTTCGCCCCGCGCGTGGGCCGGATGGACGGCTCGCTGCTCACCAAGGTCGCCGCGCTGGCCGAGGAGCACGGCTCGGGCCGGGTCTCCACCACCGTCGAGCAGAAGATGATCGTCCTGGACGTGCCCGGGGACCGGGTCGACTCGCTGGTCGACGGCCTGGAGGCGCTGGACCTGCGGGTCAGCCCCTCCCCGTTCCGGCGCGGCACGATGGCCTGCACGGGCATCGAGTTCTGCAAGCTCGCCATCGTCGAGACCAAGGACCGCGGCAGCGACCTCATCGACGAACTCGAGCGCCGGCTGCCCGGCTTCGAGGAGCCGGTCACCATCAACATCAACGGCTGCCCGAACGCCTGCGCCCGCATCCAGACCGCGGACATCGGTCTCAAGGGCCAGCTGGTCACCGACGCCGACGGCAACCAGGTCGGCGGCTACCAGGTCCACCTGGGCGGCGCCCTCGGCCTGGAGCCGTCCTTCGGCCGCAAGGTCCGCGGCCTGAAGGTGACCTCCGCCGAGCTGCCCGACTACATCGAGCGCCTCCTCAAGCGCTTCCAGGCGGAGCGCGAGGACGGCGAGCGCTTCGCCTCCTGGGCGGCCCGGGCCTCCGAAGAGGCGCTGTCGTGAGCGAGCGCGCGGCGCCCTTCTACTGCCCCTACTGCGGCGAGGAGGACCTGCGCCCGGGTGAGCAGACCCACGGGGCCTGGGAATGCGCGGCGTGCAACCGCGGCTTCCAGCTGAAGTTCCTCGGGCTGCTGGCCCGAGGGATCCAGCGGACCGCCGACGACCGAGGGGACGAGCAGACGTGACGACCACTCAGCAGGAGCGCACGGCCGAGGAGTTGAAGGCGCTGGCCGAGCAGGCCGGCCGTGACCTGGAGGAGGCCTCCGCGCTGGAGATCCTCCAGTGGGCGGCCGACACCTTCGGCAAGCGGTTCTGCGTGACCTCGTCGATGGAGGACGCGGTGGTCGCCCACCTCGCCTCCCGGGCGATGCCCGGCGTGGACGTGGTGTTCCTCGACACCGGCTACCACTTCCCGGAGACCATCGGCACCCGCGACGCGGTCGAGGCCGTGATGGACGTCAATGTCATCACCCTCACCCCGCGGCAGACGGTCGCCGAGCAGGACGCCGAGTACGGTCCGAGGCTGCACGACCGCGACCCCGACCTGTGCTGCGCGCTGCGCAAGGTGCGCCCGCTCCAGGAGGGCCTCACCGGCTACCAGGCGTGGGCCACCGGGCTGCGCCGCGACGAGTCACCGACCCGGGCGAACACCCCGGTCGTCGGCTGGGACGAGAAGCGGCAGAAGGTCAAGATCTCCCCGATCGCCCGCTGGACCCAGGACGACGTGGACGCCTACGTCGGCGAGAACGGCGTCCTGACCAACCCGCTGCTGATGGACGGCTACGGCTCCGTGGGCTGCGCGCCCTGCACCCGGCGCCTGCTGGAGGGCGAGGACGCGCGGGCCGGCCGCTGGGCGGGCCGCGCCAAGACCGAGTGCGGACTGCACGGCTGACCATGACACACATACAGGAGAACCACGTGACGACCGGAGCCACCGTCTGGCTCACGGGTCTGCCGAGCGCCGGCAAGACCACCATCGCGCACGAGCTGGCGACCCGGCTCCGCGAGGAGGGCCACCGCGTCGAGGTGCTCGACGGCGACGAGATCCGCGAGTTCATCTCCGCGGGCCTCGGCTTCAGCCGCGAGGACCGGCACACCAACGTGCAGCGGATCGGCTTCGTCGCCGAACTGCTCGCCCGCAACGGCGTCCTCGCGCTGGTCCCGGTGATCGCGCCGTACGCGGACAGCCGGGACGCGGTGCGCAAGCGGCACGAGGAGAACGGCACGGCCTACGTCGAGGTGCACGTCGCCACCCCGGTCGAGGTGTGCTCGGTGCGCGACGTGAAGGGCCTGTACGCCAAGCAGGCCGCGGGCGAGCTGACCGGTCTGACGGGCGTCGACGACCCCTACGAGGAGCCCGAGAGGCCCGACCTGCGGATCGAGTCGCAGCACCAGAGCGTGCAGGAGTCCGCGGCGTCGGTGTACGCCCTGCTCAGCGAAAGGGGACTGGCATGACGACGACCGTCACCGAGGCCGAGGAGGGCACGGCGGGGCCGTACGCGCTCTCCCACCTGGACGCGCTGGAGTCCGAGGCGGTGCACATCTTCCGCGAGGTGGCGGGCGAGTTCGAGAACCCGGTGATCCTCTTCTCCGGGGGCAAGGACTCGATCCTCATGCTCCACCTGGCGCTGAAGGCGTTCGCGCCCGCGCCGGTGCCGTTCGCGCTGCTGCACGTGGACACCGGGCACAACTTCCCCGAGGTGCTGGAGTACCGGGACCGCACGGTCGAGCGGCACGGGCTGCGCCTTCACGTCGCCTCCGTGCAGGACTACATCGACCGGGGCGTGCTCAAGGAACGCGCGGACGGCACCCGCAACCCGCTGCAGACGCTGCCGCTCACCGAGAAGATCCAGGCGGAGAGGTTCGACGCGGTCTTCGGCGGCGGGCGCCGCGACGAGGAGAAGGCCCGCGCCAAGGAGCGGGTGTTCAGCCTCCGCGACGAGTTCTCCCAGTGGGACCCGCGCCGCCAG